>CAZLSD010000031.1:0-22964 GCA_964561775.1 uncultured Desulfarculus sp.
GGCCCACCACCACCGCCCTGGCCTGGCGCAGCCGTTCCTGCCCCGACCTGCCCCAGTGCAAGAAGCGCTCCTGCATGACGTAGCGGTCTATCATGCCGGCTTCAGCCTCCAAAAGCCGGATGGATCAGCTCCACCCGATCGCCGTCATGCAAGGCCAGGCCCTGGTAGCGGCTGGGATGCACGAAGCGGCCGTTCACCTCCACCACCAGGTCCTTGTGCTGGGCCTGGTGCCGCTCTATCAGCTCCGGCAGCTCCAAGGCCGCCGGCACGCGCTCCGCGAATCCGTCCACCGTGATGGTGATCTCGCTCATTACGCTCCGCATGCCAGGTAGACCGGGTTTCTCAATCCAGGCGTATGATTTTGACCCGTTTGCCCAGCCAGCTCAAGGGAAGGTAGACGCGGCCGCAGCTGTGGCTGACGGCCACCTTCTTATCCGTCGCCTCCAGGCCGCGCAGCACGAACTTGGTCTTGCCGCCGGCCAGCTCCGGGGCCGGGCCGGCGGGAGAGCTTTCCCCCGCCGCCCCGGGCTGTCGCTTCCGGGTCAAGCGATCATGCCTTGCCGGCTTTCTTGAGGGCCATATAGACCCTCTCCGGCGTCAAGGGCGTCTCGTCCAGGGTCACGCCCACCGCGTCCTTGATGGCGTTGAGGATGGCGGGGATGGTGGGCATGATGGCCCCCTCGCCCACCTCCTTGGCGCCATAGGGTCCGTTGGGCTCGTTGGACTCCACCACGATGCACTTCACGTCAGGCATGTCCATGATGGTGGGTATGTGATACTCGCCCAGGCTGGGGTTGATGACCTGGCCCTTGTCGTTGACCTTGACCTCCTCGAACAGGGCCTCGCCCACGCCCATGGAGACCGAGCCCTCCATCTGGGCCTCCACCGAGGTGAGGTTGACGGCCTTGCCGCAGTCGTGGGCGTCGGTGACGCGCTCCACGGTAATCTGGCCGGTCTCCAGGTCCACGCTAACCTCGGCCACCTGGGCCGAGCAGCCATAGGCCGGGCTGGTGCCGACCGCCGCGCCCTTGTACTTGCCGCCCAGCACGGGAGGCTTGTACTTGCCGGTGGCGATCAGGGTTCCTTTGCGCAGATAGGCAATGCGCGAGGCCTCGCAGAAGGTCAGCTCCTGGCCGCCGGGCTGGGCGGGCCATCCCCGGTGCTCCTTGATGTAGCGGGTGCGCAAGGCGGCGATGTCCACCGCATCGCCCGCGATGCGCACCAGGCCCTGCTTGATCTCCAGACGCGCCGGGTCTATCTCCAGCTCCTCGGCCAACTCGCCCAGGATCATGGCCTTCAGGTTCAAGGCCGCCTCCAGGGTGGCGTGGCCGGTCATCATGGTGGTGCGCGAGGAATAGGCTCCCAGGTCTATGCCGTAGTCGGTGTCGCCGGACTTGATGCGCACGTCGGCGTAGTCGATGCCCAGGCCCTCGGCGGCGATCATGGCCATGGTGGTGTCCGAGCCCTGGCCAATCTCGGCCGCGGCGGTGTAGACGATGACCCCGCCGCCGTCCTCGTCGGCCTTGATGGTCACCGTGCAGTGGTAGGTCTCCGAGCGGTAGATGGGATAGCCCGCGCCGGAGACGAAGAAACCGCAGGCCATGCCGATGCCCTTGCCTTTGGGAAGCTTGCCCTTCTTCTCCTGCCAGCCCGAGCCGTCGCGCACCGCCTCGATGCACTGGCGCATGCCCAAAGACGACATGGCCAGATCGTTGCAAGTGACCTGCCCGGTCTCCATCATGTTCTTGAGCCGCAGTTCGATGGGGTCCATGCTGAGCTTCTCGGCCACCAGGTCCAGCTGCTGCTCGAAGAGCGCGCGGGCGATGACCCCGCCGTGGCCGCGCTGGGCCCCGCAGGCCGGCTTGTTGGTGTAGTAGCGCAGACCGTGATAGCGCATGTTGGGCAGCTTATAAGGCCCGCCCAGCAAGGAGCCGGCGTAGTAGACCGTGGCGATGCCGAAGGAGGCATAGGCTCCGCCGTCCAGGGTGGCCTTGTGATCCAGGGCCACCAGCGAGCCGTCCTTTTTCGCGCCGATCCGCATGTGATGGGTGAAGGCGTGGCGCGCCCGGCTGAACAAAAAAACCTGCTCCCGGGTGTAGGCCATGCGCACCGGCCGCCCCGTGCGCAGGGCCAGGAAGCAGCTGGCCAGGTCGATGGGAGTGGCCGAGGCCTTGGGTCCGAAGCCGCCGCCCACGTAGGGCTTGACCACGCGCACCTTGCTCATGCCCAGGCCGGTGACCATGGCCAGGGTGCGCTGGACATAGTGGGGCACCTGGGTGGAGCTGTGCAGGGTCAGATTCCCGGAGAGGTCGGGCACGGCCACGCACTGGTTGGGCTCGATGAAGCCTCCGTCCTGCTTCTTGGAGGTGAAGAAGCCCTCCTGGATGAAATCGCAGGCGGCCAAAGCCTCGTCCACCACGCCGAACTCCTGCTGCACCTCGGCGCAGACATTGCCAGGATATTCATCATGCACCAGGGGCGCGCCCTCGGCCATGGCCTGTTGGATATCGAGCACGTGGGGCAGGGGCTCGTACTCCACCTCGATCAAGCTCACCGCCTCCAGGGCCGTGGCCAAATCAGTCGCCGCCACCGCCGCCACCTCGTCACCCACGTAGCGCACCTTTTGCGAGGCGAACAGCCTCTCGTCATAGCGGGCCGGCGAAACCCCGTACATTACGTCCGGCACGTCGCGGTGGGTGAGCACCGCCTTCACGCCGGGCAGTTTCAGAGCCTTGGCTGTGTCGATGTTGACGATGCGCGCGTGCGGCCAGGGGCTCTGCAACAACGCGCCGGCCAGCTCGCCGGGGAATTTCATGTCCTCCACGTAGAGCGCCTGGCCGGTGGACTTCTGGGGGGCGTCCTTGCGCTGGGCGCGGGAGCCTATTACATCGAAGCTGTCTGACATGTCCCTACCTCCCGCTCAGCTTGGACGCGGCGTCGCTCACCGCCTCGACAATCTTCTGATAGCCGGTGCAGCGGCAGAGATTGCCGCTTAAGCCCTGGCGTATCTCCTGCTCACTGGGCGAAGGATTGTCCCGCAAAAGCGCCGAGGCGGAGAGGATCATGCCCGGGGTGCAGAACCCGCACTGGATGGCTCCCTTCTCCACGAAGGACTCTTGCAGGGGGTGCAGCTTGCCGCCGCTGGCCAGGCCCTCGATGGTCGTCACCTTGCGCCCCTCGGCCTGGGCGGCCAGCACCAGGCAGGAGTTGACCGGCTGCCCGTCCAAGAGCACGGTGCAGCATCCGCAATCACCCACCCCGCAGCCGTGCTTGGTGCCGGTCAGACCCAAATCGTCGCGCAGCAGGTTGGTCAAGGTCTGGTTGGGGGAAACCAGCGCCTGTCTTTGCTCGTCGTTGACCCAAAGGGTCACTACCATCTTGTCCATTTCTCTTAAGCCTCCTGCCTGCCTTGAGCCTGGGCCAGGGCCTGCTCCAGCGCCCGCCGGGTCAACACCTCCACCATGGCCCGCCGGTACTGGGCCGAGCCGCGGTGATCGTCGATGGGCCGCGCGTCTTGGGCCGCGGCCCGGGCGGCCGCGGCCAGGGTGTCCTGGCCAGCCTTGTTTCCCACCAGGGCATCCACCGCCTGCTGGGAGAACAGCGGGGTGGGTCCCACCGCGCCCAAGGCGATGCCGGCCTTGAGGATGGTCTGCTGATCATTGTCCAGGCTGATCTGGCAGGCCACGCTCACCAGGGAAATCTCCAGGGCCTTGCGCAGGCCCAGCTTGCAGTAGGCGCCCGAGACCAGCCCTGGCCAGGCCTCGATGACCACCTGGGTGAGGATCTCCTGGGGGGTGATGGCGGTCAGGCCCGGGGCCAGGAAGAACTTGCCCAAGGCTATCTCGCGCACGCCCGCCGGCGAGGCCAGCACGGCCTTGGCCCCCAGGGCCAGGAGCGGCACGCAGATGTCGGCCGCCGGGCGGGCGGAGATCAGGTTGCCGCCCAGGGTGGCGCGGTTGCGCACCTGGGGCGAGCCCAGCACCCCGGCCCCGCCGGCCAGGGCCGCGGGTATGCCGATGCCTTGGCCGGCGGCCAACTGCGCCGCGCGCAGACCGGCTCCCAGGTTCAAGCTGGGGCCGGCGGTCTCGCGCAGGGCCAGCTCCTCCAAGCCGCCCACGTCAACCAGGTGGGCCGGACGCAAGGCCCCGTGCTTCATTTTCACCAGCAGGTCGGTGCCGCCAGCCACCACCTTGGCCGCCGGCCCGTGATGGGCCAGAATCTCTAGCGCCTCGTTCAGCGTCCCCGGGCGGTGGAAGGAGAATTTGGGTAGCAGCATCAGCGGTCTCCTTGGCTATCCACGGTGGTCATGCCCAAGTCTATGGCCACCATCTTGAGACTGGCCTTGACCCGGGCCATGTTGCAGGTCAGAGCGGGAAAATCATGGGTCGCACTCGCCAAGTCATCGGCGTTTCGGCAAAGGGCCACAAGCCGCTCCCGTAGTTTTTGCACAGCCGCTTCGTCCATTGCTCACTCTCCGCTGTCAATGCGCCTTGCGCGTGTCCTTGAACCGACGGGCCTTGCCCTCGAAGCGTTGCAGGGCGCCGAAGGGAAGGGATTCCAACCGGTAGCCCAGGTTGGTCTTGAGCCTCAATTGATCCTTGAGGCTGGCCAGAACCTCCTTCTCGAAGCGCTCGGCGCCTGGCTTGAACTCGATCTTCAGGGTTATGTTTTCGTGGTCGCCTTCCCGCTCCACGATAACCTCATACTCGTTGCCCAGCTCGGGGAAGCTGCGCACGACTTCTTCTATGGCCATGGGCGAGAGCAGCACGCCCTTGACCTTGGTGATGTCGTCGGCCCGGCCTTGCACGCCCTCGGTGATGAGGCGGAAGGTGCGGCCGCAAGAGCAGGGCTCATGGTGCCACTGGATTATGTCCTTGCTGTCGAAGCGCAGGCAAGGCATGGCCTGGCGGTCCAGGGCCGTGATGATCATGCGCCCCGGCCGCCCGGGTTCCTCTATGAGCTCGCCAGTGACCAGGTCTTCTATCTCCACCAGGAACAGGCCCTCGTTGACATGCAGCCCGCCTGGCTGATGGGTGCACTCGAAGCTCCAGGCCCCGATCTCGGTGGCCCCGGCGTGATCATATACCTTGGCGCCCCAGGCTTCCTCGATGCGTTTTTTGGTGCTGGGGATGGAGGCCCCCGGCTCGCCGGCGCAGGTGATCTTGCTGATGGACATCTTGGCCGGGTCCAGGCCCATCTTGTCCCGGGCCACCTCGGCCATGTTGAGCATGTAGGTGGGGGTGCCCATCATGGCCGTGGCTTTCAGTTCCTGGATCTTGAGCACCCGGGCGGCGGTGTCCAGGACTCCGCCGGGCACCACCTCGCAGCCCAGCTTCTCGCAGGCGCAGTGCCCGGCCCAGAAGGCCACGAAGATGTTGTAGCCGAAGGGGATGAAGACCCGGTCGCTGGGACGGTAGCCCTGGGCCCACAGGATGTAGCCCCAGGACTCGGCCCACCACTCCCAGTCCGGCCAGGAGTCGGCCTGGTAGACCGGGGTGCCGGTGGTGCCCGAGGTCTGACGGAACTGGGAGACCTTGTCCAGGGGCAGGCACAAGCGGCTGCCATAGGGGAAGGGCTCCTCCATCTGGGCCTCCTTGAGCTTGGCCTTGTCGATGACCGGCACCCGGCGCACGTCGGAGAAGGTCTTGATGTCACCGGGCTCCAGGCCGGCCTCCTTGTAGATACGGCGGTAGTAGGGCGAGTTATGATAGGCCCAGCCGACCAGGGCCTTGAATTTGCGCAACTGCAACGCGCGCAGTTCTTCCAAGGGCAGGGTTTCCAACCAGGGGTTCCAGTAGAGTTGCTCCATATCCTTCCCTTTCCGTGCGTCCTGCCACCTCTAGTGGTGGTTTGATCTAGCTGCCGTAGGCGAAGACTGCGTGACGCAGTTGGTTGATCACTTGAGTTACGCCAGGCTGCTGGGCCGCCAGGGTTTGGGCGGCCTGACGGTCGCTTTCGCTTTTCACCGAGCCTTTTAGGACCATGGTCCCGCCCTCTTGGCCCACGACCCTTAAGCCTCGGCTGGCCCGCACCTCGGCCCGCAGCTTGGCCTCCACCCGCTTGCCCAGGGCCGCGGCGGCCAGCACCGCCCGGTTGTCGCCGTTGGGCTCCAGGCGGGCCAGGGCCTCCATGGCGTCGGCTATCAGCCTTACCCCCGCCTCCACGTCCAGACGGTCGGTGTTGACCACCAAGTCGAAGAACTTCCAGTCGTCGGGGGATTGCTCATAGAGCTGCCTGACCAGCGCCTCGCGCCGGTGGTCGTGGCGGCGGATGAAATCCAGGGCCTCGTCGGGGGATAGTCCATGGACTCCTCCCATGTGCAGCAGGCGCGTCTCCAGGGAGGCCACCACCCGCACCTTGAGGGTCTGGCGGATATCCCTGAGCACGATCTGCGCCCCCCTGCCCACGATGATGACGTTGCCCCGGCCGGCCAGCTCGAAGACGAGGGCCTCGTAAAGGCTCTGATAGACCGGGGTGCTGAAGAATAGGCGTTCGAAGAACCCCGGGCCCTCATCCTGGAAGAAACGTTCCAGCTTGTTGCCCAGCTCCGGGTCGAGCTGGCGGGCCAGGGTGTGGAAGTCTTCGTGCCCCAGCAGTTGCAGTCCGGTCTTGGCCGCCAGGGCGCGGGCGATCTCGTCGCCCTGGCTTCCGGCCAGCCGGGATATGGTGACTATGGCCATCTTCTCACCTCGCGCGTTGGTGGCGGTTCGCTACCCTTTATTGGCCCATCAGGGCGTAGGGCAGCCATAGGGCGATGGGGGGAAAAAGGAGAAACACGATCAGCAGAATCGCCATGCCCGCCAGGTAGGGATAGATGCCCTTGTAGACGGTGCCGACCGGGGTGCCGGTCACTCCCGAGACCACGAAGGCGTTGATGGCCACCGGCGGCAGGATGATGCCGATCATGGTCACCACGCTGATGATGACTCCGAACCAGATGGGGTCGTAGCCCAGTTTGAGCACCACCGGCAGGAAGATGGGGGTGGCCAGGATCAAGAAGGCCAGGTCCTCGATGAATGAACCGCCCACCAGATAAACGAAGACGATGATGAGCATGATTATGAAGGGCGGGGCGGCGATGCCTCCCAGCCACTCGGCGACCATGAAGGGGGTGCGGGTGATCAGGAAGAAGTGCCCCAGGATGGTGGCCCCGGCGATCATGGTGAGCACCATGCAGGATATGCGCAGGGTGTCGGAGATGGCCTTCATGAATTTCTTCAGATTCATCTCCCGCTTGAACATCGTCAGCAGCAGCACCGCCATGCTGCCCACGCTGCCGGCCTCGGCCGGGGTGAAGAAGCCCACCATCAGCCCGCCCACCACCAGCAGGAAGATGACGATGACCGGCGCCACTTGGATCAGCGAGCGCAGGCGTATCCCCCAGGTGGAGCGCTCGCCCTTGGGGCCCAGTTCGGGATTGGCGCGGCACCAAATGAACAACGTGGCGACAAAGGAGGCGGCCAGCATGAGCCCGGGAATGATGCCGGCCAGGAAGAGGCGGCCGATGGAGGTCTCCGTGAGCACGCCGTAGATGATGAGCACCACGCTGGGCGGGATGAGGATGCCCAGGGTGCCCACCGTGGCCACCGTGCCGCAGGAGAGCCGCCGGTCGTACTTGTAGCGATCCATCTCTGGAATGGCGATGGTGGAGAAGGTGGCGGCGGTGGCCGGCGAGGAGCCGCAGATGGCCTTGAAGGCGGTGGCCGCCACCACCGTGCCGATGGCCAGGCCGCCCGGCATGTGTCCCAGGAATTTGTAGGCCGAGCTATAGAGGCTGCGCGCCACTCCGCCGCTGGCCCCGAACTGGCCCATCAGCACGAACAGGGGGATGACGGTGAGGCTGTAGGAGGAGAGCACGCTAAAGATGTCCTTGGCCACCAGGTTCAAGGCGGCCTCCAGGTTGACGATGGCGGCGAAGCCGATGAAGCCCGCCAGGGCCATGGCGAAGCCAATCTCCAGGCCCATGGCGAAGAGGACGAAAAGCAAGACGATGACCAGCAGGCCGATTTCTCCGGTGCCCATGGTTAGACCTCCCCTTTTTGCCGCAGGTCGGTCAGAAGCACCAGGCATTCGACCAGGCTGCAAAAGGCTATGCCGTAGGCCACCGGGTACTGGGGAAGGTGCAGGGTCAGGGTAACCTCCTGCTTGGTCAGAAGGTCATTGCCCATCAGGTACAGGTTCCAGGCGATGACGGCGAAGATGGCCATGCCCAGCAGCCTGGTGAGCCAATAGAGCGCCCGGGAAGGCAGGCCCTTCAGGCGCTCAGTTATGAAATCCATCAGCACGTGGCCCTTGTCCAGGGAGGTTTGGGGAATGGCGAAGCCGATGCAAAGCGCCCCCAGGTACCCCACCAGCTCGTAAGTGCCCAGGATGGGGCGCTTGAAGGCGCGCAGGATCACGTCGGCCACGGTCAGGAACATCATGGACGCCAGGGCCGCCCCGGCGATCCAGTACAGGTAGCGGGAGATGCTCTCCACCAAACGTCGCAGCTTGACCACGGTTGCCACTCGCTATGCTGAAGATTGCGGCTTTGGGGAAGGGCTTCTCGCCGGCCGCTTCCCGCCCTTGCGCCCGAGAAGCGGCCAGCCCGCGGGGGAGCTGGCCGCCGCCCATGGCTACTTGTAGTTCTTCAGCCACTCCTGGCAGAAGGCCAGCGCCTCCGCTCCAGGCAGACCCTTTTCCTTGGTGGACTTGACGTATTCGTCCAGCACCGGGCGAACCGCCTGGGCCCAACGGGCGTCCTCTTCCTTGCTCAAGGCGATTACCTGGTTGCCCCTGCCCTTGGTGAACTCCAGCCCGGCCTGGTCGAACTGGTCCCAGGCCTTGCCGGTACGCTCGATGAACTCCTGGTTGATGGTCTCGATGGTCGCCTGCACGTCCTTGGGCAGGGATTCCCACTTCTTCTTGTTCATCACCACGAAGAAGGCCAGGGAGTAGGAGGAGCCGAAGTTCTGGGTGGTGGAGTTGATCACCTCGCCCACCTTCCAGCCCTTCAGGGTCTCGATGGGGGAGACCACGCCGTCCACCACGCCCTTTTGCAGAGAGTCATAGGTCTCGGTCTGGGGCATGGCCACCGGAGTGCCCCCCAGGGAGGCCACCACCCGGGCGCTGGTGCCGGTGCAGCGGATCTTCATGCCCTGCAAATCCTCCAGCTTGGCCACCGGCTTCTTGGTGTGGAAAATGCCGGGGCCGTGGCCGTGCAGGTACATGACCTTGGCGTCGGCTAGTTCCGCGGGGTTGAACTTGGCGAAGTAGGCGTTGGCCAGCTTGGTGACTTGCAGGCCGTTGCTGTAGCCCAGGGGCAGGTCGATGACCTCGGTCAAGGGGAAGCGGCCCTTGACGTAGCTGAGCACCGACATGCCTATGTCGGAGATGCCCTTGACCACTCCGTCATAGCATTGATCGGCCGGGGTCAGGGTGGCCCCGGGGAAGACGTCGATCTTCACCTGACCGTTGGTGCGCGTCTCAACTTCCTTGGCCCACTCGGCGGCCAAGAGGGTGTGGCCGTGGCTGGCCGGGAAGAAGATGGAATAGGTGAGCTTCACCGGCCCGGCCCAGGCCAGCCCGGGAAGCAGCATCAGCCCCAGCAGGGCAAGCAGCGCGAAAACCGTGGCACAGGATGATTTTTGCCGCATCGACACCCCTCCTTTAAGCAACTAGTCTTTGAAACAGGCAGCAATTCGGCTGCATCCTAGGGCAATTAACGTGCCGGATGCTCCGGTGCGGGCTGTTTGTAGTTAAGAAATTGTTATTGCTAAGTTGTTTTGAACGGCCTTCATCGGTGCCTGATTTCACATGGAAACAGGCGCTCAATAGTGGCTGAGTTTTTTCTTTTCCAGCGGCTTTGGTGGGGCCTGGTTTTGGCAAAGGAGATCAGGCGATGGAGCGGAGAGCGCAATCGGGGATGCCGGGCGGGTTGGCCGGAGGCGGTCAATCCAGAGGCGTGCGGGGAACAGGCATGAAGGCCGTGGATGGACTTTTCGACGCCCTGTGAAGGGGCCGCCCTATCTCCAGCCCAGGCGGCGGCGCAGTATGACCCCCAGCATGCGGAAGAACACGCTGGGGCGCTGATACAGGCCCGCCAGTTCCTGGTTGGTGCGCAGAAAGCTGACCGGCACCTCGATGAGACGCTGCCGGCTGCGCAGCACCTCCAGGGTCATCTCCAGGATGAATTCCGGGCCTGGGCTGTGGACGCGGTCGCGGACCAGCTCCCAGCAGTCCCGCCAGATCAGGCGATAGGTGCAGCCCATGTCGGTCAGGCGCACCCGGTGGCCATGCCAGAGCAGCTCCACCAGCTTGGCCAGGAAGACATGGGCCAGGCGCGCCATGCCCTTCATGCGGGTGCCCTGCTGGATGAGCTGGCGGGTGGTGCGGGTGCCCAGCACCAGATCCGCGTCGGCGATGTAGGCCAGCAGCTTGGCCAGATCGGCGGGGTAGAAGCAGTAGGCCCCTTCCACGATGGCCAGCAGCTCTCCCCGGGCCTGGGCCAGCCCGTGGGCGATCATGGCCCCGTATTCCTCCCGGCCGGGCGGGCAGGGCAGCCAGCGGGCCTTGGCCAGAGGAAGCAGCCAGTCCGGGGCCGGGGCGGCGGCGGGGGCCATCACCAGCACCTCGTGCACCCGCTCCTGGGCGGCGAACTCCTCCACCAAGCGGGGCAGTTCCTGGCCGTGCCCGCCTGATTGCACCACCACGCTCAGGCGGGCCTGGGGCAGGGCCTTGGCGCGCCCCAGGAAGTTGGCCCAGTTCAGGCTGTCCACGTCGTTGACGTTGACGTAGCGCCCCCGCAGGGCGAAGGGGCGCATTACCTGGCCCTGGCCCAAGGCCCTATCCAGCACCCCGATGAAATCCGGGGCCTGGGCCGAGGAGGCGAAGGCTGACTCCAGCAGCGCGAAGACCTGGGGCGAGAGCAGCAGGGTGCCGGTGCCCAGCAGATCGCCGCTGAAGTGGCGGGGCTTTTCCAGCAGCCGGGCCAGGCGGCCGCCCTCGATTAGCACGGTGTAGTTGCGCTCTATGACCTCGCGCTCCTGCCCGGCCATGAGGGCGCAAATCCCCAGTTCGCCAGGAGGCAGGGCGCGCGGCAGCTCGGCGTGGTTGGTGTCCTGATAATATTCGTCGGAGAGCAGCATCACGAAAGGGCCGGCGATGTGGCCGCCGGCCAGGCGCACCGAGTGGGCCAGGCCCAGGTCCACTCGCTGGTTCTGGATGTAGTTGAGGCTTAAGCCCCAGGCCGAGCCGTCGCCGAAGTAATCCTTTATGACCTGGCCCAGCTCCCCCACCACCAGGTGCGCCCGGCGCACGCCCATCTGGTCGCGCAGCATGGTCAAGGAATGTTCCAGCAGCGGCTTGCCCCCCACCCGCAGCATGCCCTTGGGAATATCCCGGGTATAGGGATAGGCGCGGGTGCCCTTGCCCGCGGCGGGGATCAGCCCCTCCAGCTCAGGCATGGCCAGTCAGCCGCAGGCGCAGCATCACCGCCAGGGCCTTCATCACCTCGGGCAGGTGCCGCATCTTGGAGCGCCCGGTCTGGCGAGGGGCGTAATCCACGGCCACCTCGGCGATTAGGTGGCCGCGCAGGCTCAAGCCCGCGGCCAGCTCCACCACGTGCTCGAAGCCGGAATGCCGGAAGGCCAGGCCCTGGTAGGCGTCGCGGCGCAGCGCCTTCATGCCGGTGTAGAGGTCGCTTAGGCGCTGGCCATAGAGCAGGTTGAAGATGGCGGTGAGCAGCTGATTGCCAATGCGGCGCAAGGCGGACATGTCCGGGGGGCTTTGGCCCAGGAAGCGGCTGGCGTAGACCGCCGGGGCCTGGTCCAGGGCCTTGAGCAGCGCGGGGATGGCCTCGGGGGGATATTCGCAGTCGGCGTCGATGATGACCACCTTGTCATGGCTGGCCAAGAGCAGGCCGTCGGCCAGGGAGCGGCCATAGCCCAGGTTGCGGCCATGGCGCAGCAGGGTCACGCCGGGCTGGGCCTCCAGCAGCTCCAGGGTGCCGTCGCTGGAGCCGTTGTCCACGAAAATTAGATTGAGCCCCGGACCCAAGGCGGCCACGCGGGCCAGGAAACTGGGCAGCATCTCCACCTCGTTGAGCACGGGAATCACCACGTCGGCGCGCAATTTGATCCTTCTCCCTAAAAGCCCGCGTCTGCCGGCACCCTATAGCAAGGCTGCCCCAGGCGTCAACCCGCGGGCTGGCGGGTGGCGCTTTGGCCTGGGGAGGGGATGTGCTAGACTATGTTCAACATGTGATGCGGGGGCCATTTGGCATGACTTTACCACCCAGCGACGAATTTCGTCGCCTCAACATAGACCGCATGCTGGCCGAGCATGACCTGGACCGGCGGGAGAACGTGAGGGTCATCCCCTCGCGGGTCAAACCGGTGCACCTGGAGTTGGACAACGTCCGTTACTCCATCTTCAACATCAGCCGGGGAGGCGTGGCCCTGGTCTTCCCCGAGCAGCTGGACCAGGGCTGGGTCATCAAGGGCGAGCTGCACCTGCCCCAGGCGCTCCAGCCCCTGCCCGTGGAGATGGAGATCGTCGACAGCGAGGCGGGCGGTCTATTGCGCGGGCGCTTCCGCGGGCTGTCGGCGCAGCAGCAGGCGGCCCTGGATGAGTACATACGGGGGCGCCGGGAAGAGATATTGCGCAACTCCGAGGAGTTTGTCGTCCCCTGGGCTGGCAGGCTCAAGCTCTGAGACTTTGGTCCCCTTATAGGCTGCCGGGTTTGGGCCGGTCCATACCCTTGCGGCGCGCTTGACGCCTGGATTTGGGAGGTTGGCGATGATGATCAGGTTGGCCGCCCTTTTGCTGCTGGCTTCGTTCCTTAGCGGATGCTACATCATGCCCATGCCGCCGGGGCCGCCTTCCCGCGACGCGGCGGAGTGGACCCCCATGATGGTCAAGGACGCTCCCCCGCCGCCTCCGCCAGGGCATTATCCCTATCACCCCGGCGCGGCCTTCTACATCTTCCCCTGGCCGGGTTACTAGGCAGGGGACCAGCGCTGGCCGGCGGCGCCGCCCTGGCAGGCTTTTCATTGCTTTCACGACGTGCTGGGGTGGCGTTGGCCCATGCAGATATTCAACGAAAAGATCAAACTGCTCACCTGGCTCAGCCTGGTGCTGACCATGGGCTTCTTGGCCACCAGCCTGGCCGGATTCGTGGTATCCCGCGATCTCATCCGCCAGGGCATCTCGGCCCAGGAACTGCCGCTCACCGGCGACAACATCTACTCCGAGCTGCAAAAGGACCTGCTGCGCCCCATCTTCATCTCCTCGCTCATGGCCTCCGACACCTTCATGCGCGATTGGATGATCGAGGGCGAGAGGGACAAGGACCAGATAGCCCGCTATCTGCGCGAGGTCAAGGAACGCTACGGCGCGGTGACCAGCTTCCTGGTCTCCGAGGGGACGCGCACCTATTATCACGCCGGGGGCCTGCTCAAGCAGGTGCGCGAGGACGAGCCCCGCGACGCCTGGTACTTCCGGGTGCGCCAGCTGCCCGAGCCCTATGAGATCAACGTGGACCCGGACATGGCCAACCGGGACACCATGACCATCTTCATCAACTACCGGGTTCTGGACTACCAAGGCCGCTTCCTGGGGGCCACCGGGGTGGGGCTGACCATCGACGCGGTGCGCCGCATCATCGAGACCTACCAGGAGCGTTTTCAGCGCCGCATCTTCCTGGTGGACCACCAGGGCGAGCTGACCCTGACTGGCCAGTCCATGCGCGACCTGCGCGGCAACATCCGCCAGATGCCCGGCCTGGCCGATATCGCCTCGGATATCCTGCTCGTGAACCAGGAGCCCCAGCAGCTGGTCTATGAAAGGGCCGGCAACCGCGTGCTGGTCAACTCGCGCTACATACCCGAGTTGGGCTGGCACCTGGTGGTGGAGCAGGAGGAGTACGCGGCCATCTCTCCCCTCAAGCGGGTGCTGGTCATAAACCTGCTGGTAAGCGCGGCCATCACCCTGCTGGTCCTTTTCCTGGCCTGGTACACGGTCAACCGCTTCCAGGGCCGCCTGGAGCAGATGGCCGCCCGGGACAAGCTGAGCGGCTTGTACAACCGCCAGGCCCTGGAGTTGGTCTTTGGCCAGCTCACACGGGAGATGGATCGCCAGCGCTTTTCCTTGAGCCTGATCATGTTCGACATAGACCTGTTCAAGGGCGTCAACGATCTGCACGGCCACGTCTTCGGCGACATGGTCATCCGCCAGGTGGCCGGGCTTACCCAAGCGTGCCTGCGCAAGAGCGACGTGCTGGCCCGCTGGGGAGGCGAGGAGTTCCTGGTGCTGCTGCGCGACTGCCGCCTGGAGGATGCCGTGGAGGTGGCCGAGAAGATTCGCCTGGCCATTAGCGGGCATCAGTTCAGCCAAGGCCAGGCCAGCGCCCACGTCACCGTGAGCCTGGGCGTCACCGCCTATGCGCCGGGCGAGAGCCTGGACGGGGTGCTGCGCCGGGCCGACGCCGCCCTCTACCGGGCCAAGGGCCTGGGACGCGACCAATCCCATTTCGTGGAGCCCTAAAAAGCCCGCCAAAAGCCATCCACAGGAGCGCCCGCCATGTCCAAGACCCTGCGCATAGACCAGGATTCCTGCATCGGCTGCGGCAACTGCGAATCGGTCTGCCCCGCGGTCTTCAAGCTTTCCGAGCAGACCGGCAAGTCCACCCTCATCGCCCCGGCCGGACCCTATCCGGCCTGCGCCCAGGAGGCCCTGGAGGCCTGTCCCGGCGAGGCCATCAGCTGGCGCGAGGCTTGAAAATACAAGCGGCCCCCTGAAGCCGCCTGGCGCGGGCTTCCGGGAGCCGGAATAGGGGAAGGAGAGGGAAGCGAGGACTCAGGGCTGGCTGCCTGAGACGGAGGTTCCGCTCTGTTCGCTGGACGGCGAGAGCCCCAGGCTCTGGCTGCCCGCGCCGGTGTTGACGGCCAGGGCCGATTGGCTGCCGCTGGCCGTGGCGCTTATCTCGGTGGAGCTGGCCGAGTTGCTCACCCCGCCCGCCCCGGAGACGAAGCCCGCGGTGGATTGGCTGCCGCTGGCGTTGAAGGAGCCGCTGATCTGGGCGCCGGCGCTCTTGCCCACGGCCTCCACCAGCTTGACCGCCTGCTCGCCGCCGAAATAGATGCCGCCCACCATGCCCAGGAGGCCCAGGCCCTCGCGCACCACCGGCGCCCAGTCGCTGGACAGGGCGCGAATCTGGCCGGCCCCGCCGCCCTGGGCGTAGACCGCGATTTTCTTCACCCCCTTCAGCTCGATGTTCTGCCCCTCCTGGGCCTCCAGCTCCCAGAGTGGTTTCTGCTTTTCCAGGGCGCTGATTTGGGCGTTCAGATAGGCCTGCTTGTCCGAGTCGCCGGCGCAGCCGGCCAGGAACAGGGCCAGGGCCGCCAACAACATCAGGCTTGGTGATTTCATGAAGCTTGCCTCCCCAAGGGTTCAACCTGGGGGCAAGCCTAGCTGGCCTCGGGCGGCTGGTCCCGGGAACAGGCGCGTCAATTAAAGGCGGCGAGGAATCTCCGGCCGGCGGAGCCTAGGCGGCGCGGCCAGCGGCCTGGGGCGCGGCCCTGCCCGGCAGCCGCCAGGCCACCAAGGCGCTCAGGGCGGGCATGGCGGCGACCAAGCCCATCACCATGGGCAGGCCCCAGTTGTCGGCCACCCAGCCCAGGGCCGTGGCCCCCATGCCGCCCGCGCCCACGGCGAAGCCCACCATCAGGCCCGAGGCCATGCCAGCCCGGTCGGGCAGCAGTTGCTGGGCCATGACCATGACCGTGGACCAGGTGGACATGAGCAGGGCTCCGGCCACGCCCACGGCGATGAAGAGCCAGAACTGGTCGGCGTAGAGGAAGCCGGCCATGACCGGCGTGACCAGGACCAGGCTCACGATGAAGAAAGGCTTGGGTCCCACCCGGTCGGCCACGGGCGCGCCGGCCAGGGTGCCCGCCGCTCCGCAGAACAGATAGGTGGTGAGCAAGTGCCCCACCAGCAGGGGGTCGCCCCCCAGCTCGTGCAGGAAGTAGAAGGGCAGGTAGGAGCTGACGCCGAACTGGGCCCAGGAGCGCAGAGTGACGGCCAAGAGCAGCAGGCTCAAGGGACGCCAGCGCCGGCCCAGGGGCTGGGGCGCGGGTGGGGCCGCCTGGCCGGCGGCGCCTGGTCCGCCATCCTTGAGCAGCCCCCAGTTGAGCAGGAGCACCCCGGCCATGATCCAGGCGGGCAGGGCGAAGAGCACCGTGCCCTTCATGCCCTGCCAGGCCAGGCAAACGGTGAGGAGCAGCGGACCCAGGGCCATGCCCAGGTTGCCGCCCACCATGAACCAGGAGACCGCCGTCACCTTGCGCTCGCCGGCCGAAGCCAGGATGGACTTGAAGGACTCGGGGTGGAAGCTGGCCACGCCCAGGCCGCAGACGGTGACCGCCACGAGCACCAGGGCATAGTTGGGCATGAGCCCCACCGCCGCGAAGCCGACGCCGGCCAAGGCCACGCCGGCGGGCACCAGCCAGCGCAGGCGCAGGCGGTCGGTAAGGTAGCCGAACAGGGGCTGGATCACCGAGGAGGTCAGGTTCATGGTCATGACGATGACCCCGGCGGCGGCGTAGCTCAGGTCCAGGGATTCTTTAAGAAAGGGCAGCAGGGCCGGCAAGGCCCCCTGGGTGGTGTCGGTGGCCAGGTGGCCCAGGACGAAAAGCAGCAGGACGCGCAACTTGATGCTCATGACCCCAACCCCTGAAGCAGTGCGATGGCCAGCCACGCCGGCAAGCATACCAGCAAACCAGCGCCCTGCCTTTGACCTGGAGGGCGGCTTGCGCTAGGCTGGAGCCTTATGGAGAAGACCGCGCGACAGGGCTTGGCGCGCGGGGCGGAGCAACCTGAAGGAGGCGGTGATGAGCGACAACCTGCAGGCCCTGGCCGCGGCCCTGCGCCAGGAGCTGGCCCAGATACCTGCCACCATGCGCCAGGAAGAGGTGGTGCGCGCCAGCCTGGTCTGTCTGCTGGCCCAGGCCGTGCGCGGCATGGGGCTGTTTCCGGTGCCGGCCTGGAAGCCGCCCCGCTCCACGCGGGAGCGCATCGACCTGGTGGCGGTGGACGCCTCGGGCGAACTGCCCAAGGTGAGGATAGCCTTCGTAGTGGACCCCCTGGTGGAGCTGCCCAAGGTCAAGTCGCTGGAGTGGGTGGACTGCCCGGAGAAGATCTACGTGACCTTCTCGGAGAGGACGGACAAGGTTAAGCAGACCACCTTTTTCCTCTCGGCGGTCCACACCCACCTGGACCTGCACGGGGACAAACCCCCGGCCTAGGCTCGGCGCAGGAAAATGCTGACGTAGCCGTCCTGCTCGAAGCAGCCCAGCATCTCGTCCCCCGAACGCCCGACAAAGGCGGCCAGATTTTCCTGGCTGGCCGGGTCGTCGGCGCGCACCTCCAGGATTTGCCCTGGGCGCATGGCCAGCAGCAAGGACTTGGCCTGCAATACCGTTGCCGGACATTCCAGCCCCCGCGCGTCCAACACCTCATCAGCCCGCAATGATTCCAACCTGGTCCTCCCTGGCCGGCCAGCGGCCACGCTACCATTATCCATCGCCCAAGGCCCCGGCTCAAGTCCGCCGCGCTCGATGGCTGGCGCTGAAAAAGCCCAGGCCGAGGTTGACAGGGGGGGCGGGGAAAGGTTAACTAGCCTGACCCGTTGTCTTGTGGCGTGATAAACCCGCCAGGGTCTGGATTGGACGCCCCCAGGGCGAAATTTTTAGGAGAGTTGGACCATGCAACGCCGCTCGTTGTTGCCCCTGGCCTGCCTGATGGCGGCCTTTCTGATCAGCCTGGCCGCGCCGGCCTGGGCCGCGGAGATAGACCTGGGCGTCATAACCGTGAAACAGAAGGCCCAGGCCGAGTCCCTGCGCCAGCGCCTGGCCAAGGGCGAGAGCTTCGAGACCCTGGCCAAGGAGTTTTCGGTGGGGCCGGCCGCCAACCGGGGCGGCCGCCTGGGCCGGGTGCCCGACACCCGGCTGCGCGCCGAGTACCGCCAGGCCTTGAAGGATTTGAAGGCTGGCCAGCCCAGCCAGGTCATCCCCACCGAGGAGGGCTACAGCGTCCTGATGCGCTTTGACCAGCCCAGCGCGGCCGCCGCTCCCGCCGCCGCGGCCGCCGCCGGCCCCGCGCCCCAGGCCGCGGCCGCCGCGCCCCAGACCCAGGCCGCGGCCGCCGCTTCCGCCGCGCCCGGCCGGGCCACCTCCGCTCCCGAGTCCAGCCAGCTCCAGGCCCGCCAGAGGATCATGCGCGGCCTGGAGTCCTGGGCGCAGGGCAATCTCAAGGCGGCCGAGGCCAGCTTCTCGGCGGCCCTGGGCCTAAACCCCCGCGAGGACGCCGCCGCCTTCCTGCTGGACGTGGCCCGCAAGGTGGCCGCCGGCAAGTTCAACGCCAAGGCCGGCCAGGCCTTCGCCCAGGGCTTCCTGGCCTTTTTGGAGCCAAACCTCACCGAGGCCCTGGCCGGTTTCGCCCAGGCCCGCGCCGCCGACCCCAATTTCTGGCCGGCCTTGCTGTTCCAGGCCAACGTCCTGGCCGGCCAGGGCAAGGCCGCCGAGGCCCGGGCCTTGTTGCAGCAGGTGCTGGCCATCGAGCCCAAGAACTCCCGCGCCCGGCTCACCCTGGGTCTGATGGCCCAGGACGAGCGCAATATCGAGGAGGCCCAGGCCCAGTACAAGAAGGCCCTGGAGGCCGAGCCTGACCTGGCCGAGGCCCACTACCGCCTGGCCAGCCTGGCCCTGGCCCAGGGCCAATACGGCGAGGCCGAGTCACGCTTGCAGGCCGCCCTGGCCCAGGACCCCTACAAGGACGAGGCCTACAACGACCTGGGCCTGCTCTATTCGCTGACCAACCGGGGGGCCCAGGCCGAGCAGGCCTATCAAAAGGCCCTGGAGCTGAACCCCGAGCAGCCTCCCGCCCACGTCAACCTGGGCGTGCTCTATGCGCGCGGCGGCAAGATCAACGCCGCCATCGACGAGTTCAACAAGGCCCTGGCCTTGGAGCCGCGCATGGGCGACGCCCACGTCAACCTGGCCGCCGCCCTGATCATGAAGGAGGACTGGGAGCAGGCCGTCTTCCACGCGGACACCGCCCTGCGCCTGGGAGCCCAGGTGCCCGAGGTGATCTTGCAGAAGCTGGCCCCCCACCGGCGCAAGTAGGCTGTCTGGACGGCGCGCGGGGCCTGGCCTCGCCGCCCAAAACCAGCAACCCCGCGGCCCAAGCCGTGGGGTTGTTTTTGGCCTGTGCCCGCCCGGAGGCCTCAAGCGGCGGGATAGGGCAGGAGCGACCAGACCAGCTCGGCCCGGGCGCGGTTCTCCGGGTCTTCCTCGTCGCGAGGACCGTGCAGGGGCAGGGCCAGGCTGACCAGGGGCTGTTCCGGGTGGGGTCCCCAGACCTCCAGCACCAGGTTTGACCCGGTTTCGCGGCGGCGCTTGCCCAGACCCTTGGGGTGGGTCAGCCTGCCCAGGGCTATGAGGCCCCGGAAGTCGGGGCAGGGCAGGGCCTCCAGGCGCTCCAGCAGGCCGGCCTGGTCGCCAAGCTGCATGCCTAGGGCCTGGGCCAACTGGCGCGCCTGGCCCGCTGAGCAGGTGGCCCAACCGCGTCCGGCCCGCAGGGCCTCCTGTTCGGCGGCCAGATAGGACGTAAGCCGGCCGGCCAGGTCCTGGCGGGTGGCCGGGGGCAGCTGCCAGCCCAGGCTGTCCAGAAAGGCCTCCAGGCGCTCCATGTTCTGGCAGGCGCGCTCCAATCCGCGGAAATGGGATAGCCCCAGGTTGGCCGGGTCCAGGTCGCGGGCCAGCAAACGCAGGTAGCAGCGCACCACCGAGGCCCTCAGGCAGTCCAATTCGGCGGGGGCCAACTCGCCCAGGACCAGCAGCGACTCGGCCAGCGCGACCTGGGGCATCTCCCCGCTGGTTTCGATGAGCAGGGCCTCGTCTTCCAGGTGGGAATCGCAGCTGGTCTCCAGATGATTAGTGGCCATTTTTTCGTCCAAAACTGTAAGTTGCCATTGCCAATCAGCGGTGCAGATGCTAATAAAGCCATGAAGCCCCGCAACTTTTCCCATGCGCTGGCCGCCCGGGATTTTCGACGCCCGGAGACTGGACCACGGGGCCAATGGACATAATACCATCAGGCCCCCCCAGGGGCAGGTAGGAAGGCTACACCATGGGCGGTGATTTCCATACCAACTACCGCGAGGAGACGCTAATCTCCCGTCTGGAGAGTTCGCGCCAGTCCGCCTGGGGCAAGCAGCTCTATCAGTTGGGCGACTGCGCCGATCAATTGGCCCAGAAGCTGGCCATGAAACTGGTTGAATCCAAGCTCATCGAGACCACCAACATCCGCGAGGTGGAGGAGCAGCTGGCCGGAGCCCTGGGCGAGCTTTTGCAGGCCGAGGACTTCGACATCCAGTACGCCATCGCCCCGGTGCGCAACCTGGTGGCCCGTCCCAACCGCATCAGCCTCTACGTGACCGCCTTCGTCATCGAGCGCCTCATCAACCACCGCGCGGTGGTGGATGTCTATGGCACCGACGAGGAGATATACAACGTGGTCAACGCCGAGGTGGGCAAGCTCATCCGCTAGACCGGACCACCCAGCTTAAAAACCCAAGGCCGGAGGAGATTTTCTCCTCCGGCCTTTGCGTTGGCGCGCGGGTTTTTCGTCTTGGCTATTCCGCCGGGGGCAGGCCGTATTCCTTGATTTTGTTTTGCAGGGTCTTGCGGGTGATGCCCAGCATCTCGGCGGCCTGGGTGCGGTTGCCGCCGGTGGCCTCCAGGGTCTTGACGATGAGGGCGCGCTCCATCTCCTGGATGGACAGGCCCGCGCGCAGGTCCACCCGTTCCGGGGCCTGGGCCGGGGCCTGCAAGGCCAGGGGCAGGTCCTCGGGCTCGATGAGCGAACCCCGGGCCATGATCACCGCCCGCTCCATGGCGTTGACCAGCTCGCGCACGTTGCCCGGCCAGTGATAGGCCAAGAGGCGCAGGCGGGCCGCCGGGCTGAATCCCCTGAGCTGGCGCTGATTCTTGCGGTTGTAGACGCCCAGGAAGTGCTCGGCCAGGGTTATGATGTCCTCGCCGCGCGCGCGCAAGGGGGGCATTTCCAGGTTGACCACGTTGAGACGGTAATAGAGGTCCTCGCGAAACTCCCCCTCTTTGACCGCCTGGGCCAGGTCGCGGTTGGTGGCGGCGATGACGCGCACGTCCACCCGCACGGTCTGGTCCGAGCCCAGGGGCGAGAGTTCGCCCTCCTGCAAAACCCTGAGCAGCTTGGCCTGGGTGGCCGGGCTGGTCTCGCCTATCTCGTCCAGGAAGATGCTGCCCTGGTCCGCGCTCTGGAAACGCCCCTGGCGCTTGGCGTGGGCTCCGGTGAAGGCCCCCTTCTCGTGGCCGAACAGCTCGGACTCCAGGAGGCTCTCGGGCAGGGCCGCGCAGTTGATCTTGACCAGGGGGCCTTCCCGGCGGCGGCTGTTCTGGTGGATGATCTGGGCGGCCACCTCCTTGCCGGTGCCGCTCTCGCCGGTGATGAGCACGGTGGCCTCGGCCGGGGCCACCAGGGCCAGGGTCTCCTTGAGGCGCAGCATGGGCTGGCTCACGCCGATCAGCGCGCTGAAGTCGAAGCGCTCGCCCAGGCGCTCGGCCTGCTCGCGCACCTGGCGGTGCAGCTCGGCCGACTTGAGCTGGCGCCGCACCTTGATGAGCACCTCCTCCATGTCCAGGGGCTTGGCCAGATAGTCCTCGGCGCCGGCCTTCAGCGCGGCCACCGCGCTTTCTATGCTGCCGTAGGCTGTCATCATGATCACCGGGGCCTCGGGGCGCAGGGCGCGCAGGCGGGGCAGGGCGGAGAGGCCGTCCAGGCGGGGCATGACCACGTCCATGAGGGCCAAGTCATAGGGCTCCTGGCTGGCCAGGCCCAGGGCCTGTTCGCCATCGGCGGCCTCCAGGACCTGGTAGCCGGCGTCCTCCAGATGGGCGCGCAGCATCACGCGGTGGGCGCGTTCGTCGTCCACCACCAGTATGCGAGGAGAGGGATGGCTCATGCCTTGTCTCCCGCCAGGGGCAGAGTGAAGGTGAGAATCGCGCCGCCCCGGGGCTGGTTGGCGGCCTTGATGACGCCGCCGTGGGCCTCCACGATGCGTTTGGCGATGGCCAGGCCCAGGCCGGAGCCCCGTTCACGGGTGCTGTAGAACGGATCGAAGAGGCGGTCCAGGTCGGCCGGGGGCAGACCGGGCCCGTCGTCGGCCACCTCCACCAACACATACCAACGCTCCGGACGGGCGCTCAGGGTTATGCTACCCCGCCCGTTCACCGCCTCCAGGGCGTTGACCAGCAGGTTGACCAGCACCTGGCGCACCTGGTCGGGATCGGCCAGCACGTTGGGCAGGGAGGCGGGCAGTTCCAGGTTCAGTTCCACCCCCTGGGACCGGGGGTCGTCCTGCATCAAGGTCAGCACGCTCTTGAGCGATTCCTCCAGGTCCAGGGGGAAGCGGCGGGGTGCGCGGGGGCGGGTGTATTCCAATAGCCCGGAGACCACCCGCTCCAGGCGGTCCACCTCGGCCACCGCCACCTGGGCGTATTCGGCCTGCTTGGAGCCGGGCTCGCGGTCCTTGGCCAAGAACTGCACCAGCCCGCGCAGGGCCGAGAGGGGATTGCGCACCTCGTGGGCCACCGAGCCGGCCAGGCGTCCCACCGAGGCCAGGTGTTCGCTCTCGATGACCTCCTTGCGCAGGCGCTCCAACTCCCGGCCCCGGCGGCGGGCCACGGCCAAGAGGCCCAGGGCCGCCGCGCCGCCGGCCAGAAAGATCAGCCCGGCCAGCAGCCAGGCCTGGCGCAGGTCCTGGGCGCGCGCCTTTATCAGGCTGGCGCTGGAGAGCCTGACCAGGGCGTAGCCCTTGAAGTCGGGCAGGGCCTGGCCCGGGTTCAGGCCGGGCGGCCTGCCCTGGCCCATCATGCCCATGCCTC
>CAZLSD010000032.1:0-22927 GCA_964561775.1 uncultured Desulfarculus sp.
GAGCAACGGACTCTTAATCCGTAGGTTGAGTGTTCGATCCACTCGCAGCCCACCAGAGATGAATAAGCCTAATCAAAGGCTTAGCCCCCCGAGGACAACATCCTCGGGGGGTTGTTTTTTGGCCCATTCAGCGGCATTTTAGGGCATTTTGGGGAACACTTTGGGAACACTTTGGGGACCACATCTACGATCGGGCCGAACGGAGCGCCGCAGGTGCCGCGCAATACGATCGTTGAAATCATC
The DNA here is from genome assembly GCA_964561775.1 of uncultured Desulfarculus sp. Lineage (GTDB taxonomy): Bacteria > Desulfobacterota > Desulfarculia > Desulfarculales > Desulfarculaceae > JACRDC01. The sequence continues at coordinate 244 of CAZLSD010000032.1, forward strand.
CAACAAGATTATACAGATAACGACTTAGGAGAAATTATTCAGGCGTGTGATTACCATCCTCACACGGTGGAAGTCAGGGGTCCAAATCCCCTCCGGCCTACCAAGAATGATATCAGGCGGTTAGGGTTGAACACCCTGACCGCCTGAGTGCTTTTTTACCTTACCACTTCCTCAACCAGTAGAACTCATTGCAGACGCTAAGAAGCGTATGACATCCTAGACGGCCTCGTACTTGAACAGGGGGCAGGCCTTGCAGACGTCAAGGCCGGGCCATGGCTCCCCACCTTTGCCCAGGAGGGACGGCCCGCCCATTTCTTTGACCAGTTTTAACAACTGGGCTGCGCTGGCCTTGATCTGCGATCCGGGTATGAATAGGTTCATCATGGACATGTCGCTCTTGCCCGAGGTTTTGGAACCAGCGCACATGGTGGTCATGTTGGCGGTGTTGTGCACATAAGCCCAAACCGATCCCGAGCACACCGCCGAATTGGGGGTGTGGTTGAATTGCAGGCTGACCCGGCCGTTGGCCGCCATGTAGTCGTTGAGGATATGGTAGACCTGATAGGGCTGGGCCATGAAGAAGACGATGTCCGGATCGATGCCCACCTCGTCGAACACGTCCAGGGGGGCGGTGTAAATGCCCAGGCATTTGCCCGGCTCCAGCTTGGCCTTGGTCTGGGGAGACTCCCAGGCCAGTTTCTCGTCGCGCAGATATTTCATGTGCCGCTTGGTGTCTTTTTCCTGGTCCAGTTCCCGCATGCCGAAAACCGGTTCGGCGTTCTCGCACAGTAGCATGTTGGCCGGCATGTAGGTGGCCTTGCGCCCGCCGCGCGCCAGGGCGATATGTTGGCAAAAGGTGAGCTTGGCCTTGGTGTTGGCGTTTATCTTGTAACGGGGAATCTCCGTATCGTCGAAACAGTACTTGATGCCCACGGGGTCGAAGTCTACGCGGATAAAATAGACATAGGCGTCAACCACGTCTCTGTAGCCGAGTTCGGAAGCACTTTTGGCGGCTATGCCGGCCATGGTCTCCTTGAGTCCCATATTTTCCTCCGTCTGCCTGAAATTGAATCAAGCGGCTAAGGCCGCGTTTCCCTCGTTCTCCGCTCATTCCAGCCATCCGGCAACTGGAGCAGCCGCCGACCCGTGGACAGGGATGGCCACGCCCGTCTTTGGGGGAGAAACCCGCGCTCTGGACGCTAAAGCCCACAAACCGCGCTGAAATAACCAGAGCTTCTTCCAAGCTCCCAAGTGACAACACCCTGATGTCAGCATGAATTTCGATCCTGATTGGCCAGGAAGCGGATTTCGCTTGACGCGCTATACTTTTTTAAATATATCGCAAGGCAAAGAGTGTTTCCAGCCAATTCCACGGTCGCCTTGGGAACACCCAAGCGCCGGCGAGCCAAATCCGACTGGCTGGCCAGGGCGTTTCCCCTGAAACCCATGAGGCCAACATGCAAATCAACGCCAAGGAATTCGACCAAAGGGCCCGCACCGTCTTCAAGCCGGTCTACCCGCTCATCGCCGGGCAGATTCTGGCCCACACCGGCATCACGCAAGGCATCTGTCTGGATATCGGCTGCGGAGGAGGCTACCTGGGTATTGAATTGGCCCGCGCCAGCAAGCTGGATATCCGCTTTTTGGATCAGTCCAGCGAGATGCTGGAGATCGTCACGCAAAACCTGGCCGAAACCGACCTGCGCGCCAGGGGCCAAACCATCCTGGCCAGCGTGGAGCAGATACCTCTGCCCGACAACTCTGCCGACCTGGCCGTCAGCCGTGGCTCCATATTTTTTTGGGAGGACCATCTGGCGGCCTTCAGCGAGATCCACCGGGTGTTGTCCCCGGGAGGGATGTCCTACATCGGCGGCGGCTTCGGCTCGGCCAGTCTGCGCGAGGAGATCGGACGCAAACTGGAGAGCCTGGAGCAGGGCGCGGAGAAATGGCGCAACCTGGTCAAGCGCAATATGAGCCCGGAGATGCTGCAGAGGTTCGAAGATGCCCTGCGCGCGGCCCAGGTTCCCTATGAGTTGGTGCGCAATCCGGAGGTGGGACTGTGGATAGTGATACGCAAGGCGGCCTGAGCTCCCTGACCTGCCCTGTTTGCGAACGGGGCTGCCGATTGACGCCGGGCGGGCGCGGGGCCTGCGGTCTGTATGAACTGCGCGGCGGCGTGGTGGCCGAGATTCTGGCGGACCATTACCTGATGGTCAGCCCCATATCCATAGAAACCATGCCCATGCTGCACTACTACCCCGGGCATAAATTTTTGCAGCTTAGCACCACCGGCTGCAATCTGGCTTGCCCCGGCTGCGTCTCCACGGTGCTGGTGCGCGAAATGCCCCGCCACAGCCGGGCGCTCAATCATCTCACCCCGGAGGAGGTGGTTGCGCAAGCCCTGGCCCAACATTGCCGGGGAATCACCTTTCTGATGAACGACCCTTTGGCCTCTTTCCCCACTTTCCTGCGGGTGGCTGCTCTGGCCAAGGACCATGGGCTCCTGGTGGGCTGTTCCTCAAACGCCTATTTCTCGGTTGCCAGCCTGGAGAGCCTGCTGCCCCACCTGGATTTCATGAACATAGGCTTGAAGGGCTACTCCGAGCAGGCCTATCAGGCTTGCGGGGCCACGGCCGGCCTGGGTCCCGTCTTTCGCAATCTGGAGCGCCTGCTGAAAGCCGGAGTCCACGTGGAGTTGTCGGTGATCTATGGCCGTGGCAGCGAACCGGAGCTGCTGGAGTTGGCCCGGCGGTTGGCCGGGCTGACGCCGGGCATACCCCTCCAACTCATGCGCTTCATACCCTTCGAGGACGCGGACCCGGCCCAGGAGCCCAGCCCGCGCCAGGCCGAGGAACTGTGCCGCCAACTGCGCGGCATCCTGCGCCACGTATATCTGTTCAACACGCCCGGCAGCCCTTACCTGTACACCTGTTGCCCGGAGTGCGGGGCCATGGCCCTGCGCCGCGAGTTCTACGGCCCCATGGGGGCCAGGCTCCAGGATCCGCCGCCCAAGGAATTTTCCACCCCGCGCTGCTGGGTCTGCGGCCACGGCCTGGACATGGTCGGCGGCCGGGCTCCACAGCCCTTCCAGGAGGAAAGCTTTCACGGCGGCTACCCCTTCACTCGCGCCTTGGAGATGGTGGAGGCCATGCTCATCGCCATGGGGGTGCGTCAGCAAAGCCTCATCGTGCAGGCCTGGGAAGACATGCTCAAGCCAGGCGGCTTGCAGGTTTTGCACCAGGGCGTGCAAAAGCCCCAGAGCTACATCGAGGCTCTGCGTCATTTCGGCCAGGTGGTGGGCGCCGGGGAGCAGGCCGAGGAACTGGCCGTCTTCCTGGAGGCCAAGCTGGGCCAGGTATCCCAGGCCCTGGCGGGGGTGACGCGCCGGCCCAGGGTCTACTACGCCATGTGCAAGCCGCTCTTTTACCTAGGTGGCGGCCGGCTGGAGAACCAGTTGGTGGAGTGCGCCGGCGGGGAAAGCCTGAACATAACCCTGCCCCCCGGCGGCCGCCCTGGACGCAGCCTCAGCGTGGAGCGTTTGAACCAGCTAAATCCCGAGGTGATCTTCATCTCGGCCTTTCTTTCCAACTCGGTGGAGGACTTCCTGGACGAATGCCGCCGGCTGGGGGTGGAGGCGGAGGCGGTGCGGAGCGGACGGGTGCATACCCACCCCGCGCCGGGCTGGGACTTCGGCAGCCCCCGCTGGGCGCTGGGGCTCATGCACATGGCCCAGGTCTTCCATCCCCAGCTTTTCACCTACGACATCATGGCCGAGGCCCAGGCCTTCTACCGGCGTTTCTATGGGCTGGATTTTTCACTCAAGCAAATAAACCGCTCCTTCGCCAAGCCCTCGGGGGCCTGGCGCTGGCCGCCGCTTTCCCAGGAGGCTGGGCGGGCGTAGCCGGCCCATAAGGGATGACTCAGGCGGACGAGCGGTCAGGCTGGCCGCTCCGGGCATCAAGCAGGCAGCCAGGATTGGTTTAGACAGAACCGCGCACAGACTCTCAATTATCACGCCAAATCAGGAGAGCCCCACATGAGAAGGACACTGCAGGCTGTGCTGACCCTAGCCTTATTACTGCAATACGTCCAGGTTTGGGCCGAGGACCCCCAGGCCAAACCCCATGCCATGGAACCCATCACCGTGCAGGCCGAGCTGGCTTCCGAGCCGCCCGAGAGCCCCTACCACCTTCCCGAAAGCGCCAAGGCCGCCACCTGGAGCATAGGCCAGCAGGAAATTCAAGACCTGCAGCCCCGCGACATCTTCGACGTTCTCAGCTACGCGCCGGGCGTGCAACTGGGCTATCAAGGACGCAAGGACATGAACTTCATCGCCTCCCGGGGCGGCGGCAACTTCATCGGCGGCACCAACTTCGCGATACTCTTAGATGGCGCCTACATCCCCTGGACCCAGTCCGGCCGTATACTGGCCTCCTTTCCGCTGGAAACCATCGAGTCCATACGGGTGGTGCGCGACACCAGCATACTCACCATGGCCCCCCTGTCCTCGCCGGGAGGCATCGGCACCGCCATCCAGGGCGTGATCGTCATCAAGACCCGCAAGCCAACCAAGGAAGAGACCGAGATCAAGGGCAGCGTGGGCAACCTTGGCCGCTACAAGGCCTACGTCAATCACAGCGACAACCTGGGAAACGGCTACTATAGCTTGAGCTACAACAAGCAGCACGACCAGGGCAGGCCCGACTGGAACAACGGCAGCGACTCGGACTCCTTCATGGGCAAGGGCGGCTATGCGCAACATGGCCTCAAGGCCGACGGCACCTTCTACTACAGCGCCGGTTCGCGGGAGACCTTGCGCAGCCTGCCCATCAGCACCACCAGCGACAGCAAGTGGGAATACGACCCCCTGAACACCCTGATGGCCAATGGCAGCCTGAGCAAGCAGTGGAGCCCGGCCCAGACCACCTCCATGATGGTCTACACCGGCAGGATGGATAGCACGCTCCAATACCGCAGCTGGTCCAAGCGCACCTACAGCTACAGCGACCAGGAAGACAACATCGTCCAGGCCAACTTGAACCACATGGTCAACACCGAGCGGAACAACTTCCGCGTCGGCGCCTCGGCGATCCTGTGGGACTGTCCCAACGGCCAGCTCTTCTACGAGGGATACCAGCGGCAGGAGGAGCTGTACTCGGCCTTCGCGCACGATGAATACGCGCTTACCAAGGACCTCAGCCTGGACCTGGGGGCCAGGCTGGACAAGAAGCACATCGACAAGGGCATCAACAAGTATTCGCCCAATGACGGCACCCCCACCAAATTGATCCAGGACCAGTGGGCCGAGCCCAACTATGCCGTGGGCGCCGGCCTGTCCTATCACTTCACCCAGGTCTGGGAGGGCTCCATACGCGCCAGCTACACCCAGCAGGCGGTCGATGAGTTTTTGTTGTCGGAGAAGAACGTGCCCCTGTCCTCGGAAAAGCAGATGCGCTACGAGGCCGGCCTGATCGGCAAACTGCACCCGGCCCTGCGCGCCACGGCCACCGCCTACTACTACGACCTTCACGACATGAAGCAGTACACGGGCAGCGTCAAGGTGGGCGACGACTACTACAACCTCTATGGCAACGCCGACGCGGGGCGCTCGGGCCTGGAGCTCGACGTCAGCGGATACATCTACACGCCCAAGCTGACCTATGGCCTAAGCTACTCCTACCAGCAATCGGACAACCAGATCGACGACAAGTCCATCCCCCACCACATAGTGGCCCTGCGCCTGGGTTATCGCATGGCCCCCTTCAGGATCAACCTGACCCTCCGCCACGTCAGCGCCTATGACTCAAGCCAGTTCTCCGTGGACAAGCTCTACCACGGGATAGGCGACTACTCCCCGGTGGACGCCAACATCTCCTATGACTTCAATATCGGCGCCAACCAGTGGCGGGCCACCCTGTTCGCGCAGAACCTGGGCGACGAGAAGTACCAAAGCCGTCTGGGCTGGGAGGACGTGGGCCTGACCTATGGCCTGGAGTTGAGCCTCAAGTTCTAGGCCAGAAGCAAAAACGACCGGACGCGGCCGCCGGCCCGCATGAGGCGGCGGCCGCATTTTTAGCAGGTGCGACAATGCTCAAGAAGTCAGCGAAGCTTATTCTGACGAGCCTGCTGTTTTGCCTGCTCTGGGCCGGGCAGAGCCAAGCCAGGGTCGTCACCGACATGGGCGGCCGCCAGGTGATGGCGCCTGAGCGCATAGAGCGCGTCTTCGCCACCGCTCCGCCGGCCACCTACATGGTCTATGCCCTGGGGCCTGACCTGCTGGCCGGCCTCAACGGTCCTCCCCCCCTGGCCGGGCGGGATTTTTTGGCTCCGCGCCTCTTCGACCTGCCGGTGTTGGGCGGTTGGTTCGGTCAGGGGCGTATGGGCAACCGGGAGGAGTTGGCCAAGGCCCGGCCAGATGTCGTCATAGCCTTCCGCTTTCGCAGCCAGGCCGTGCAATGGAAGATCGAAGAGACCATGGAGCCCCTGGACCTGCCCGTGGTGGGCGTCAGCATAGACAGCCTGACTGACTATCCGGAAGTCATGCGCTTCTTGGGACGTTTGTTCGGCCGCCAGGAGCGCGGCGAGGCCCTGGCCCGCTACGCCGAGCGCACCCTAGCCGAGATGGAACGGCTGCGTCGGAACCTGACTCCTGCCGAGCGGCAGGTGGTCTATTACGCCGAAGGCCCCCGGGGCCTGCAGACAGAATGCGACGGCTCGATTCACGCCGAGCTCATCAACCTTTGCGGCGGCATCAACCCCCACCGCTGCCAGGCCCAGACCGTCTATGGCATGAACAGCGTCTCCCTGGAGCAGGCGCTGGCCTACGATCCCCAGGTAATCGTCAGCCATGATCGAGAGTTTTTGGCCTCGCTGGCCCAGGACCAGCCCTGGCGCTCCATGCGCGCGCTGGAAAGCAACAAGGTCCACCTGATCCCCACCCTGCCCATCAACTGGTTCGACCGGCCCCCAACCTTCATGTGCCTGCTGGGGGCTCACTGGTTGGCCCACAAGCTCTATCCCGGCCGTTATCAGGTGGACATGGCCGCCGAAACCATGGCCTTCTTCAAGCTGTTTTTGGGGGTGGACATCGACCGCGCCACGGCGGCAAGGCTTCTGGGGTGGTGAGGAACGCCCTGCTGCTGCTCCTGTTGGGCCTGCTGCTGGTCCTGACCGCCCTGGTTTCCCTGACCTTGGGACGCTATCCCCTGGCGCTGGGAGAAGTGACTGCTTTTACCGGAAGCCTCATGGGCCTGGACTGCCCCCTGGACGGTCAGCGCTGGAAAATCCTGCACGACATCCTGCTGGGCATCCGGCTTCCCCGCATAGCGGCGGCGGTCATCATCGGGGCCTCGCTGTCGGCCTCGGGGGCCGCCTTCCAGGCCATGTTCATGAACCCCCTGGTCTCGCCAGGCCTGTTGGGGGTGCTGGCGGGGGCCTCCTTCGGGGCGGCCCTGGGCCTGGTCCTGGGCAAGACCTGGCTGGCGGTGCAGCTGTGCTCTTTTTTTTGCGGCTTGGCCGCGGTGCTGGCGGCCCTGGGCGTGGCGGCCGTCTATCGCGGCGAGAAGCTTTTGCTGCTCATCCTGGGCGGGGTCATCAGCGGAGCCATGTTCACCGCCCTGCTGACGGCGGTCAAATACCTGGCCGATCCCCATGAACAGCTGCCGGCCATCGTCTACTGGCTCATGGGCGGGCTTGCCATGACCGACGGCCGCACGGTCTGGGCCACCAGCCTGCCCATGCTGGGCGGCCTGCTCATGCTGCTGCTCTTGAGCAACTATCTAAACGTGCTGAGCATGGGCGACGAGGAGGCCCGCTCCCTGGGAATCAGGGTGGGCAGGCTGAGATTTTTGCTCATAGCCCTGGCCACCCTCATCAGCGCCTTGACCGTGGTGCTGGCCGGCATGATCGGCTGGGTGGGGATGGTCATTCCCCACATGGCCCGCATGCTGGTGGGGCCGGACAACCGGGTGCTGCTGCCGGCCGCCTCCCTGCTGGGCGGCATTTATCTGCTGGCGGCGGACGATTTGGCCAGGCTGCTCTTCCCTAGCGAAATTCCCCTGGGCATCCTGACTTCCCTGGTGGGCATCCCCTTTTTCGTCCTGGTTCTGCGCAAGGCCAGGAAAGGCTGGCCCTGATGGCCCTGCTGTCGCTGGAAAAGATCGGCTTCGGCTATGGCCGCCGCCCGGTCCTGCGGAACATCAGCCTGGAAGTGCGCTCCGGAGAGATCGTCTGTCTGCTGGGCCCCAACGGCAGCGGCAAGACCACCCTGCTCAAGATCGCGCTGGGGTTGCTCAGGCCGCTTGCGGGCCAGGTGCGTTTGGGCGGGGTCGACATAGCCGGGATCACCGTGAAGCAACTGGCCCGGCATCTGGCCTATGTGCCCCAGGCGCACCGCCTAACCTTCGCCTACCCGGTGAAGGAAGTCGTCCTCATGGGACGCCTGCCCCACAAGCCCTTTTTGTTCAGGTACAGCCGGGAGGACCGCGAGAAAGCCATGGCCGCCCTGGAACGGCTCTCTATCGCCCACCTGAGCGAGCGTCCCTATACCGACATCAGCGGGGGAGAGCGCCAGTTGACCCTGATCGCCCGGGCCCTGGCCCAGGATGCCCAGATATTCATCATGGACGAGCCGGCCAACGGCCTGGATTACGGCAACCAAATACGGCTGCTGGAGCAGCTAAACCGTCTGGCCCAGGACGGCTACACCTTCGTCAAGAGCACCCATTTCCCAGACCATGCCCTCTGGGTTTCCCACCGGGTGCTGCTCATCAAGCAGGGGCGCATCGTGGGCGAGGGAAGGGCGGCCGAGACCATCAACGAGGATAACCTGCGCGAGTTGTACGGGTGCGGGGTGGAAGTGGAGAATCTGCCCTCCGGCGGCCGTATTTGCATGCCCCGGGCCATGCGCTTTTCTTGATCCGCCGCCTGTTCGCGGCCATCATGCCAGGCGCGCCAGCCTGGCCAGGGGCGAAGCATTTCTGCGGCCTGACACGAGAGCTGCGGGGGGTTGCCCCCCTGGAGGGACGCGAAGCCGGGCAAGCAGCATAAAGACTACATGAAATATGGACTGCCGATTTAAGAAGGAGAAACACCATGAACCTGGCCGACAAGAACCTGATGCGCAACCGATGCCTTGTCAACAACCAATGGATTCTGGCTGCTGACGGGAAGAGCATCGCAGTGAAAAACCCGGCCAGCGGTCAGTTGTTGGGAGAAGCGCCCTCTTTGGCGCGGGAAGAGGTGGCCAAGGCCGTGGCCGCCGCGGAGGCGGCCTGGCCGGCCTGGCGCGCTATGACCGCCCTGGAGCGCGGCGGCCTGCTCCGGCGTTGGGAGCGACTCATAAGGGAAAACCTGGAGGACTTGGCCATAATCCTGACCAGCGAGCAGGGTAAGCCCTTGGCGGAGGCCAAGGCCGAGATCCTGGGGGGCTGCTCCTATATCGGCTGGTACGCCGAGGAAGGCCGGCGGGCCTATGGCGAGATCATTCCCCCCAACGCCCCGGGGCGGCGCATGCTCACCTTCCGCCAGCCGGTGGGAGTGGTGGCGGCCATCACCCCATGGAACTTCCCCATGTCCATGATCGCGCGCAAGGTGGCCCCGGCCCTGGCCGCCGGCTGCACCGTGGTGGCCAAGCCGGCCAGCCAGACGCCATTTTCCGCCCTGGCCCTGGCGGAACTGGCTCAAAGAGCGGGATTTCCGGCGGGGGTGTTCAACGTGGTCACCGGCCAGGCCTCCCAGGTGGGGGCCGAGTTGACCGCCAACCCCGCCGTACGCAAGCTGGGCTTCACCGGCTCCACCGAGGTGGGCAAGCAGCTCATGGCCCAGTGCGCGGCCACGGTGAAGAAGGTCTCCCTGGAGCTGGGCGGCAACGCCCCCTTCATCGTCTTCGCCGACGCCGACTTGGAGGCCGCCGCCAACGGCGCCCTGGGCTGCAAGTTCCGCAACTCCGGACAGACCTGCATTTGCACCAACCGCTTCCTGGTGGAGCGGTCCATCCATGACGCCTTTCTGGTCAAGCTCCTGGCCAAGGTTAATGCCTTGAAGGTGGGCGATGGCCTTGAGCCCGGCACCACCCAAGGCCCTCTAATCGACCAGCCCAGCCTGGAGAAAGTGGACAGCCTGGTGCAAGCCTCCCTGGCCATGGGCGCCAAGGCCCTGACCGGCGGGGGCCGCCATGCCCTGGGCGGGCTTTTCTACCAGCCGACCATCTTGGACCAGGCCAGGCCCGATATGCCGGTCTGCCAGGAGGAGATATTCGGCCCGGTGGCCCCCATCCTGACCTTTGACAGTGAGGAAGAGGCCGTGGCCATGGCCAACGACACCCGCTACGGTCTGGCCTCCTACGTCTTCACCCGGAACCTGGGGCGGTTCTGGCGGGTGAGCGAGAAGCTGGAATACGGCATGGTGGGCGTCAACGAGGTGGTGCTGGCCACGGGCGAAGCCCCGTTCGGCGGGATCAAGGAGAGCGGTCTGGGACGGGAGGGCGGCCGCCAGGGCCTGGACGAGTTCATGGAAACCAAATACGTCCTGCTTGGCGGGGTGTAACAGGAAGCGCCGCCCTATATTCTCTGACGCTAATAGTGGAGCTTGCTAAACTGTAAAACAAGCGTTTTTCAGATTCATGCCAAGTCACGCCCAGCCAACCAAGGGGCCGCTAGAGGGCGGGTGGCGGCCTGTGCTCCGCCGGCCGGGCAGACCTTTGGCCAGGCCGCCAATCCTATTGCTTTCTTCTCACTTGGCGGCTCAGCTTGCTGAGAACGAAAGAGGCGGCGGCCAAGCCCAGCACAAAGGCGCCGTCGCCAGGGGACGCCACCAGCAAAGGCAGGCCGATCAATAGATATACAAAGGGCAATTCCTGGCCGAAAAACTCAGCCACCGTGGTCTTTTTCGACCAGGGATAATTCTTGCCATTGGCGGTTTCATCCCTGCCGCCTGGAAAGGAAAATCCCAATACGACCTCGATAATGAACAATAACGCCGCGAGGCCAAGCATGATTAAGGCAATCGGAGTCATGTCTTGCTCCCGGGGTAGGGTCAGCGCGGACTTCCGGCGCGGGGTTTATGATATAACATGGCGTTTAAACAGTATATTATACTAATACTTGACATAATTCCGACTGCCTGGATATCCGCTTAACCTGCTTCACCAAGGCACAATTTACGCTTCGGCACTAGCATAACGCGCGGCTATATTCTTGGCAATAACATCACGTTTTTACAGTAAAGCGTGATTATAAAGCGAACTGATTTTCCTTGGTATCAATCCTCTATGCCGTATAATTAAGCAGGACGGTTAACGCACCTGTTGAAAGTAAATTCATGGGACGCAACCCAACCAGATCGCCGCGCGGGACAACTGCTCCGGACCCGGCCCAACCGGCGGCCTCCCGGCCGGTCAAAATCCTCGCACAGGATTTCTGCGTACCCGAGCAGGTCAGATATTTGAGCGGCTCCCAGCTGTCGCTGCTGACTCAGGCCGTGCGGGCCTGGACCGAAGAGGCCGTTTCCAGGGCGGCCGGGGTTTCGCGGCGGCGAGTATGGTTGATATTTTTGCTGCTGCGCTTCACCGGAGCCAGGCTGGGCGAGGTCTTGGCTCTTGACGACGCCCAGGATATCGACCTACGCGAGGGCCTGGTGACTTTCCGGGGCAAGGGGAGCCAGGGCGGCGCGCCCCGCCAGGTGCTCATCCCCGATGAACTCCAGGATGAATTGGCCCGCCAACTGGCCACGGCGGAGTTGCGGGCCCTGGCGGGCAAGGTGTTGAAGATGGACGCCGGCTATATCCGGCACAAGTTCTATGAGCGGGCGGCCGAGGTCGGCCTGCCCCAGCGCCTGGTCAACCCCCGGGCCTTGCGCAGCTCCCGGGCCATAGAATTGTTGCGCGCCGGCATGCCCTTGACGGTGGTGCAGGATATCCTGGGCCACAAAAACGCCGACCTCACCTCCCAGTACCTGAAGTTCACCAGCGAATCCGTGCGCCGCATTTCACAGCAACACATCCGCAAGGAGGCAGCCATGAAGACCAGCGCTCGCAATTCTTTTACCGGCCAGGTCAGCGCCATACGGCAGGACGGTCTGCTGGCCGAGGTGGAGGTGACCACCCCTTCGGGCAACAAGGTGGTCTCGGTCATCACCGATGAAAGCTTCAAGAAGTTGGGCATCGCCCAGGGCAAGACCCTGACCGCCACCATCAAGGCCCCCCTGGTCATCGTGGTCAAGGAGCCCCAAGCCGGTCGGACCAGCATGCGCAACCGTTTTTTCGGCAAGATCGCCCGCATAAACACCGGACAGATCGCGGCCGAGATCGTGGTCGCCCTGGCCGACGGCACCGAGGTCTGCGCGCTTATCACCGATGAATCGGTGAAGAAGCTTGACCTCAAGGTGGGTGACGAGGTTTGGACCATGTGCAAGGCCTTCTCGGTGGTGCTCAACGTGGAGTGAGCTTGAGAGAGGGGGCCTGCCGGCCCGGCCGGCTAGCCCCTAATCCCTGGTGAAACGGCGCAACACGAAGACCGCGCCCAGGGAAATCGCGCCCAACAGGGCGGTCAACGCTCCGGCCCGCGCGTACTCGCCGGTGAATACGGCATTGTATATCTCCAGCGAAACGGTGTTGGTGCGCCCCACGATGTTGCCCCCCAGCATGAGGCTGACCCCCACCTCGCCCAGGCTGCGCAGCACGGCCAGGAACAGGCCGGCGGTCACGCTGCGCCGGATGTTGGGCAGCACCACCTGCCAGAAAATCTGCCGCCTACTCTTGCCCAGCACCTGGGCCAGCTCCACCAGGCGCTGTATCTCCTCGCGGAAGGCGGCCTGGATGGGTTTGACCATCAGGGGCAGGCCGGTGACGAAGGCGGCCAGCACCAGGGCCCAGAAGGAAAAGATCACCTCCAGGCCCAGACAGCCGGCCAGGAGCCGTCCCAGGGGGCCGTGCCGGCCCAGAAGCAGCAACAGGATGAAACCGGTGGCTATGGGCGGAAAGACCAGGGGCAGGCTCACCACGAACTCCACCGTCCGCGCCAAGCGGGAGGGCCGGCGTCCCAGCCAGGCCCCCAGGGGTATGCCCAGCAGGACGAAGAGGGCGGTGGCGATCCCCAGGGCCTTGAGGGTGAGGATCACCGCCCGCCCGGCTATGGGGTCAAGCAGCCAGGGCTCGAACTGGCTCACAGCCCGTGGGCAGCCATGATCTGGCGCGCGGCCGGGCTGGCGGCGAAGGCCATGAAGCGCCTGGCCTGCTCGGCCTGGGGGGCGTCGGCCAGGCGGCCGGCCACGATGTGGATGGGCTCGTAGAGCTGGGGGTCCATCAGCGCATAGCCGCCGATCTTGTCCTGGATGCCCAGCGCGTCGGTCAGATTGAGCAGGCCCGCGTCCACCTCGCCGCTCACCAGATAGGCCGAGACCTGGGGCACCGTCCCCACCACCAGCAGCTTGTCCCGCACCTTTTGGGCCAGGCCGGCCCGCTCCAGGAACTCGTGCCCGGCCTTGCCGTAGATGGCCTTGGCCTGGTCGGGAATGGCCACCCGCCTGATATGGGGCTCGGCCAGGTCGGCGGGCTTTTGCAGGCGCACGCCCTTGGCCCAGGCCAGCACCAGGCGTCCCAGGCCCAGTTCGGCCTTGGCGGCGATGGCCAGACCGGAGCCGTCCAAGAACGCCTCATCGCCCAGGATCAGGTCCACCGGCGCGCCGGCCTTGATCTGGCTCATCACCTGGCCCATGTTGCCAAAGACCAGGTCGGCCTTGATGCCGGTCTCCGCCTGGAAGCGCTCGGCCAACTCCATCACCGGCCGGCGATAACCCGCCCCGGCGGCCACGGTGAGGGCCTGGGCCAATCCCGCCGTCAAGATCAGCAACAAACAACTCATCGCGGCCAGGGCGAACAACTTGGCTTTCATCGCGGTTCTCCTTGCTCATAGGTTGCAGGCTCGGCAAACCTGGCCGGAGGCGGCCAGCGGCAACAGCCCGGCCACCTCCTGGGCCAGCAGGGACAGCCGGCTCTCCAGCCATCCCGGGTCCAGTCGTCCATTTATCAGGGCCTCCACCCGGCCGCCGGCGGCCACGGCTTCCAGCAGGTCGTGGGTGACCAGGATCAGGCAGATGTTCCAGCGGGCGGCCGTCTCCCGGAAACAGCTCCGGGCCAGGGCCCTGGCGTCCACGTCCAGGGCCGAGAACGGCTCGTCCAAGAGCAGCGCCGCCGGCCGCCTGGCCAGGGCCTGGCAGATGGCGGCGCGCTGGCGTTCCCCCCCAGAGACGGTGCGGGGCAGGCGATCGGCCAGATGGGCTATGCCGAAGCTCTCCAGCAGGGGCAGAGCCACGCCGGGCTCGGCCGCGGCGAAGGCCACGTTCTGGCCCAGGCTAAGGTGGGGGAACAGCGGATAGTCCTGGAACACCATGCCCACCCGGCGCTGGCGGGGAGAGAGATGGATAGCGCCGGGCTGGCGGCTCCAGTCTTGCCCGCCCAGGCTGATGAATCCTTGCTCCAGCCTTTCCAGGCCGGCCAGCAGGCGCAGCAAGGTGGTCTTGCCCGAGCCCGAAGGCCCCACCAAGGCCAGCACCTCCCCGGGCGCGCAGGCCATTTCCAGGGACAGGGTGAACTGGGGCAGACGCTGGTTTATCGCCAGGCGCAGGCGGCCAGCTCCGGCGGCGCGGCATGGCGCGGACAAGGCCACGGCCGCTAGAGTTGGCCGGCCGGGACGATGACGGCCTTGATGTCGGCCGGCTTGCCGAAATAGGGCCAGGTGGTGACCAGGGCGTCCGCTCCGCTGGCGGCGTAGGCTCCGGCGTTGTCGGCGTTGATGCCGCCGGCCACGTTTATGCGCACTCCCGGGCACTCCCGGCGCAGCTCTCTGACCAGCTCGGCGGCCTGCCCAGAGGTGAACTTGTCCACCTGCACCACGTCGGCCCCGGCCCGGGCCGCGGCCAGGGCGTCCTCCAGGTTGTGGGCCTCCACGCCCACCGGCTTGCCTCCGGCGGCGATCTTTAACTCGGGCAAGTCGGCCAGGAAGGCCCGCAGGCCGCCGGTCGCCGCGATGTGTTCGGCGAAGACCAGCACCGTCTCCGAGAGGCCCAGACGGTGGGGCAAAGCGCCGCCGGCCAGGATTGCCTTTATGGACAGCCGCTTGGCGCCGGGAAAAAATTTACGCGTGGTGAGCACGGCGATGCCAGGCTGAACCGCGCGCGCCGCCCGTACCAGGCGGTGGGTGCGGGTGGCCATGCCGCTGGCGTGCTCCAGAAGAGCGCCCACCAAGCGCCAGGCCTGATGGATGGCTCCCAGGGGTCCCCTGGCCTGGATGATGGGCATGCCCGCCGCCAGGCAGTCTCCGCTGGAGACGGCGGCTTCCATGGCCAAGCCCAGCTTGGCCATGATCCTGGCTGCCTCCTCGCTGGCGCAGATCACGGTTTCCTCGCGGGTCAGATAGGTGATGCGGCCTGGCTGGTCGGCGATGCCCAGCAGGTGGGTGGTCAGGTCAAAGACCGGCACATCGTCGGCCAGCATCTGCTCCAGTTCCTGGTCTGACAGACGCACATCTGGGATACGCAGCACTTTTCCCTCCTTAAAAACCTCACTGACCAGCCTGGACCTGGCGCAAGAGCGCCTGCGAGCCCTGGGCGCGCTTCCAGCGTAGCGGGGCTAGCCAAGACCGGGCTGCCCGCGCAAAGGCCTTGCCATTATCGATATTTCTATTAAACTATAACGACAAACCAAAAAAATAAATTATATCTTTTTTACCTTGAATATTAACGCGGTCATAGATATATGCAAGCCCCCAATTGTCCAGCCCACACCTTGGCCCCGCGCCCCTGCCGAGCGCGCGGGCCTCCCTTTTTTTCTGGCGCCGGGTCCATACCGCGCGGAAGAGGGCCCACTGGCCGTAGGGAGGCGACAAGACGGCTGTTCTGGTCACGGGCGGGCAGAGGCAAAGTACAACCCTGCTGGCCCGCGCAGCCGCGCTTCCACCCGGGACGGCTCCGGAAAGCATTCATTTCCCGAAAAAACGACGCATCCAGGGCGGCCTAGAAGCTGGCTGGTAACGGCGGCCCTGGTCAACCCCCAAGCAAAGGAGAAAAGGACAAGATGAAGAGAAGTTTGCTTATCGTGCTGGCGCTGTTGGCCCTGGCGTCCATGAACCTCCTGGCCTGGGCCCAGGAGGTTCCCGGGCCCAGCGTCACCCTGAACGGCTTGATCGTCACCGACCTGGGCTACCGCAACCTCGGCAAGGAACTGACCACCAACAAAAAGGACGACGTCACCAGCGCCTTTATCAACCTGGGCAACACATCCTATCTTAGGGCCAACTTCACCAGCGCTGACAAGACGACCGGCGCCATGGTCCAGCTGAGCGTCATGTCCAAGTCGGGGGGCGCCGAGTCCACCAGCCTGCACTATGCCTATGGATGGTGGAAGCTGGGCAACTGCCGGCTCTACGCGGGGCACACCGACAACTGGCTGGGCAGCAACGCCTTTGCCCCCAGGCAGATGCTGGGCCAGTACGAATCAACCAAGAACCAGTTCATCAACTGGGGGCACATCTACGGTGGCCGCAACCCGCAGGTGGGCTTCCAGTGGGAAGCCGGCGCCTTTGGCTTTCAGGTGGCCCTGGTGCAGCCCGGCTCTGAGAAGCTGCCCAGCGTGGCCTCCGGCCAGGACCTCTATGCCACCCTGCCCCGCGCGGACCTGGCCCTTAGTTTCAAGGCCGGCGGCTTGCTGGTGCAGCCCGGCTTCGGCTGGTCCCAGCTCAAGACCGAGGGCGCGCCCAGCGGAGCCGACACCGAGTTCACCAGCATGATCTTCATCCTGCCCGTCAAGTTCAGCGCCGGCCCCTTCACCGCCAAACTGGAAGGCTACACCGGCAAGAACACCGACGCCGAGTGGAGCGGCAACCGCCTGGCCGCCCTGGGCTCCCTCAACCAGAGCATGCCCTACATCAAGAGCAACTACAAGGTGGAGGACACCAGCGCCACGGGCGGCATGCTGTCCTTGGAATACAAGTTCATGGCCAACTGGGAGATCGCCACCGGCTTCGGCCTGGTGACCCTGACCAACGACGCCTGGAAGCAGAAGACCAGCCAGGGCGGCGCGGGCTGGAAAGAAGACAACTACACCCGCAGCGCCTGGTTCGTGGCCCTGCCCTATGCGGTCACCAAGAACTTCACCATCCATCCCGAACTCAACTTCTTCAACTACGGCGACAATCCCAAGGATGGCAAGGACTCTGGCAGCGAGTGGATGGGCGGCGTGGAATTCCGCTTCGCCTTCTAGCCTTCATCTTCCCAGTTGGCCCGGCGTCCCTCCAGGGCCTTTACGGATCACCAACCTGCCTGGCGGCGCCAATGCCGCCAGGCAGGTTCTTTCCCCGGGATATCTGCGTTGCTTTGGCGAAATAGCCGGGCGGATATCCCCGGTCGCCTGCACGGGGAGCGTCCCTTTCCCCGCCATCCAGCAATAACCTCGCCTGGACCCGGCCAGCGGCGCCGCGCTGGCTGACCAAGGGGGACAGGGCGGCCTGGGGTGCGGCGCCCGCGAGCCAAAGGCAGCGGAGAGCGCTTGCGCAAAACAATGCGCGCCTGGTTCCAACGGACAGATTTTCACGAAAAGGAATTTTCCAGGTCCGTATGAAAGCCAGGCCGCCTTGGACGGTTGCCTCGGGGAAAACAATCTGGTCCGGCCTAGTCAAGCAGGCCGCTGACTGCTGGTTGAAGCGAAAAAGGCAATATGCATGGCGTGGGAGACTAGCCGTAGCAGCGAGCATTGTCTTTTACATCCCATATAACGCCTTGGCGTATTTGGCCAAGGGCTCCGCTGGGCCACGGCGATTTTTACAACCGATTTTTGCGCTCTTGTCCCAGCATGTCGGCTTCGCCAAGCACCTCTTATTAAACCCATAACTTAAACAGCAAATATAGGCAAGCTCCTCCCGGGTTCTCCCATATCTTAGGGCATCATATCAGCTTATTACGCTTAACTACCTTTATTAGCAACATATTATAGCATTGGCCAGTTTGGCGGCTGAAACATCACGCAAGCATTTGTTATGGAGTTAACAGCGTAATCATCTCCAAATAGTGGACTAAAATAATTATTGACGTCAATTTCTCGAAGAATATAATAGCCGTCCAACGACTACTATCCCTAGTCGTTATTAATTACATTTTCGTTATATTAGTAAAAATATAACGAAAATTACGCTTTACATTCGCCACTGAATATCTGGGAAATACTCTGGCGAACGCGCGGCGCGAACAAACAAATATTAAGAATGGTTAACACTTATTAAATTATCCATCACCTGATTCCGGGAAGGAGCCGCCATGTCGTGGTCACGCTTTCATCCTAGCCCCGTAGCGTTGTTGTGCCTCTTGGCCCTGGCGCCTATATGCCCGCTTCACGCCCAAGAGCAGAGCGCGCCTGTGCTCTTGGAGCCGATAGTGGTCTCGGCCACCTTGAAGGAGCAGGCGGTGTCTGAGACTCCGTCGTCGGTCCAGGTCATAGGCCAAGAGCAGATACAGCAGATGGGGGCCGAATCGGTGGCCCAGGCCCTGGAAGAGGCGATTGGCATGTCGCTCAGCAGCGAGTCGGGCCGGGTGGTTCAGCCTTCCATTCGGGGCACCGGGGCCCTGCACACCCTGGTGCTCATCGATGGCCGCCGCCCGGCCCCCGGCTTTCGGGGCATGACCGACATCAACCAGATCCCCACGGTGATGATCGAGCGCATCGAAATCATCCGGGGACCATCCTCGGCCTTGTACGGCAGCGACGCCATCGGCGGCGTGATCAACATCATCACCAAGAGCCCGCCGCGTGAAGGGACCGAGGCCTGCCTGGACGCCAAGACGGGCTCCAACGCCCGTGGCGGCGGTGGCGCCTTCCTGCCCCAGGGCTACCTGGGATCGTCACTGGGGCCCGCCCGTTTCATCCTGGGTGGCGAATACATGAAGAAGAACGGCTGGGAGTATGACAACGTCGCCCCCGACGACGGCGACCATCTGGAGCGGGCCTATGTGTCGGGCCAGGCCGCCGTGGATTTGGGCAAGCAGCACAGCGTGAGTTTCGGCGGCTACCACGGCAACTTTGAACGGACCGGTGAGCGGGAGCTGCAGAGCAAGCTGACCGAGCGGGAGACCACGGAAAGAAGCAGGGAGGTCTTCCTGCGCTACGACGCCGCCCTGGCGGAAAAGCGCAAGCTCATGCTGCAGGCCTACCAGACGCACTACTCGATTGGCGCCAATCTGACTCCCAATATCCCTGATCCCTACACCGCCAACGACGAGGAATACACGCGAACCCAGTACGAGGGACGCTTCTCGACCGAGCTCAACAAGAACATCCTGGCCACCGTGGGCGCGGAATACCGCGAGGACCAGCGCGGGGCCGACACCCTCACGCCCAAGCACGCCAACCACAACCTGGCCTCCTTCGGGCAACTGGACATGACCTTCCTGGAGCGCCTCAATCTGGTGGCCGGCGCGCGTTGGGACGAACACAGCGAGTTTGGCTCGGAAGTGAGCCCGCGCCTGTCCATGAAGTGGGCCTTCAACGACTACCTGGCCCTCAAGGGCGGCTTTGGCACGGGCTTCCGGGCGCCCTCCTCCTATGAACTGTACGTGACCTCCTACCGCAGGCAAGGCAAGGACATTTACCAGGCCAACACCGACCTGGAGGCCGAGACCTCCCAGACCTACGAGGTGGGTCTACAGGCCAAGCTGCCCGTGTCCAAGGGCCTGGAACTGGAGGCCAACTACTTCAACACCGAGATCGACAACCTGATCGACTCGGTGCTTAAGTCGCGCACCAAGAGCGGCTACGTCTACAAGTACGAGAACATCTCCGAGGCCAAGATCAACGGCGTGGAGTTGATTGGCAGCCAACGGCTGCCCCACGGCTGGAGGCTGGGCGCCAGCGTAACCCTTTTGGACCCCAAGAACGAGGAAACTGGCCAGCAACTGGCCAGCCAGGCCAGGACCAAGTGCAACGCCAATGTCCAGTGGCACATCGCCAGCCTGGGGCTGAAGCTGCGCACTTCCTACACCTGGTACAACGGGGTGGAGGATGGCGCGGGCGGTTCCCTGGATGACGCCTCCTCCCTGGATTTATGGGCCGGCAAGGATGTTGGCAAGGGCATGCAGCTCTACGCCGGGGTGAAGAACCTCCTGGACGACGAATCGTCAACCTACAGCGTAAGCCCGCAATTCTACTACCTGGGCCTTCGGTGGACCTATTAGGGCGGATGGGAACATCATGACCGCATCGGAAAAAGCCATGCCGCCAGTCAAGTCCCTTGGCCGGGTCACCGCCAGCCGTTTCATGCTGGCTTCCCTGGCGTTCTTCCTGGCCGCCGTGATCGAGGGGCTGATGCAGCCCACCAAATTTGTCTTCAAGGACTTCTACGCGGCGATCCTGGGCATAGACCCCAAGTACATCAAGACCTTCTTCGGCTATTTCGTCAGCAAGATACACACTCATGTCGGCGTGGTGGGCTGGCTGAGCACGGCGGTGATGGGGGTGTTTTACTTCCTGGCCGAGGAAATCAAGGGGCGCAACCGCTATGTGCCCTGGTTGTGCCTGGCCAACTTGATCCTCCATGTGGCGGGCGTCCTGTTGATAGCCCTGGGCTGGCACCTGATCGGCGTGGTGGCCGTCCCCACTGGACATCAACCAGGCAGCCCGGAGTTCCTGGCCGCCGCCGCCAAGGTGAGAAGCTTCGTCGTGGCGGGCGGGGTGACGCTGCTCATTTCCTGCCTGATCTTCATCTACCACATGGCCGCCACCCTGCTGGCCAGGGAATCTATCCCCGGAAGCGTAAACGCGGCCAAGCCAGCCCCGCCCGCGGAGGACGGTCAGACTGGGGCCAGGCAATGGCAGGGCCGGGTGCTGGCGTCCTTGATGACCGCAATGGGGCTCCTGCTCTCCGGCATATCCGGCCTCATCCTTTACTTCGAACCCCATGGCAGGGTGGCCTATTGGACTCACTGGAGTTTTTGGGGCCTGCAAAAAACCCAGTGGGACGACGTCCACATCCTGGGCAGCGTCATGTTCCTGGTCGCCGGTGGTTTCCACATCTATTTCAACTGGAAATCCCTGCTGGGCTACCTGACCAAAAAGACGGCCCAGGCTTTGCGCTTCAAGAAGGAACTGGGCCTGGCCCTGGTGGCGGGCCTGTGGCTGCTGATCAGCGGCATCGCCAATTTGCCGCCCCTAAGCTATGTCAGCCAGTTCAGTGGCTATCTCAAATCCGCCTGGGTGACCTCGCCTGAGTTCGACCCGCCCTTTGGCCACGCCGAGCTCCTATCGCTCAAGGTGTTCTGCCAGCGCATGCAGATTCCCCTGGACAGGGCCCTGAACGAACTCAAGGACAAGGGGATACAAGTCAAGGGTCCTGGACAATCCCTGGAAGACATGGCTCTGAGCAACGGCATCACCCCCGTGGGCGTCTACGCCCACCTCAAGCCGCTGGAGCCCAAGGCCCAGCCGCTGGAGCCGGGCGCCAGCTACACCAAGGAGCAGGTGGAAAGCAAGTTCGCCGGCAGCGGCCTGGGGCGCAAGAAATGCAAGGCGGTGCTCCAGGAACTGGGGGTGGACCCTGAAGTGGCCCGCCAGCGTCTCAAGGCCCAGGGCGTGACCATGGATGACGAGCAGAGCATCAAGGACGTGGCCAGCGCGGCGGGCAAAACGCCCCTGGAGGTGCTCATGATCATGTTGGACGCCAAGTAATCAACATGTGCGCCAGACAGGGCGCGACCTGAGAAGGAAAGGGACTGGCCCGATGAAAACCAAACGCGCATTTTGCCTCTTGTGCGCCTTGCTTCTGCTCATCCCCGCCCTGGCTTTTTGCCTCTTGGCCGCCTGGACAGCCGTCCCGGCGGCCGCCACGGAGGCCAACCCCGGCCAAGGGCGCTTGTACCTGGTCAGCCTGGGCGCCGGCGACCGGGACAACGTCACTATACGCGCCCAGAAGACCATAGCCTCGGCTCAGGTGGTGCTGGCGGGAAAACACACCTGCCAGCAATACGCCGACTGGCTGCAAGGCAAGGAGGTGCATGAAATAGGGCATGCCCTATTCAAGAAAAACTGCCCCCACCGCAAGCAAGACCCCGAGGGCTTCATGAAAAAGGAAGCGAAGGTGCGGCAGCTGGTGCGGGAGGCCGTGGCCTCCGGCAAGATGGTGGCCGTGCTCGACGGTGGCGACCCCACCATTTTCGGCCCCCACGTGGGCTTTCTGACCGAGTTCAAGGATATCGATCCGCAGATAATCCCCGGCCTGTCTTCCTTCAACGCCGCCAATGCCGCCTTGAAGAGAGAAATCAACGCCGGCATCGCCAGCCACTCGGTCATCCTCACCGGCGCCTTGGACGCCGAGAGCGCCACGGAGAGTTATGACGCCAAGGACACCCTGGCCAAATTGAGTGAAACCCAGTCGACCATGGTGTTCTTCACCATGCGCGCCAAGCTCCCACAAATAGTTGAGAGGCTAAAACCTAACTACCCCGGCGACACTCCCGTGGCAATAGTCTGCCATGCCGGCTATCGGGGAAAGGAAAAGGTCATCAAGGGTACGCTGGCTACCATATTGGACATGGTCAAGGACCAGAAACTGCCCCATGAACACTTGGTTTACGTGGGAGATTTTATGCGATAGCCTTCAAGCTGGGTCAGATATTTTTTTCTACCAATGCATGAACGCCGTCTTTTCTA
>CAZLSD010000033.1:0-6446 GCA_964561775.1 uncultured Desulfarculus sp.
GTGGGAGGGCGTGGGGCTATTTCCTGGACCCGGACGCCGCTGGCCGGCAGCATAGCGCCTATGCGGGCCTGGTCGCCCGCCACGTCCTGCGAGAGCAGGTGGATGCGCCTGCCAAAAAGAGCCGCCTCGGCGTAACCCGCCCGCTCCAGGGCCTCCAAGGCGGCCAGCACGGGCTGGGCGGCGATGTCCAGCACCTGGCCGGCCTCTTCTTGCAGGGCGGCCTTGAGGGCGGCGGGCGAGTCGTCGGCGATGACCTGTCCGGCGTGCATGAGCGCCAGGTGATCGCAGTGCTCGGCCTCGCTCATGTAGTGGGTGGTGATGAGAATGGCCACTCGCCCCACCCGCGCCAGATGCACCAGAATTTCCCAGAAGCGGCGGCGGCCCATGGGGTCCACCCCGGAGGTGGGCTCGTCCAGGAACAGCACCCGGGGATGGTGCACCAGGGCGCAGGCCAGGGCCAGGCGTTGGCGTATGCCCATGGGCAGCTGGCCGGCCAGCTGGCCGGCCAGCCCATCCAGCCCGGTCTGGGCCGCCACCTCGCGGATGCGCCCGGCCAGGGCCCTGGGCGAGCCGCCGTATATGCGTCCGAACAGGAGCAGGTTCTCCTGCACGGTCAGGTCCTGGTAAAGGGAGAAGGCCTGGGACACGTAGCCGATGCGTTCCTTGATGACCTGGCCGGCCCGGCGCATGTCCGCCCCGGCCACCGCGCCTTCCCCGCCGCTGGGAGGCATGATGCCGGTCAGCATCTTGATCACCGTGGTCTTGCCCGCCCCGTTGGCGCCCAGCAGGCCGAAGATCTCCCCCTGGCGCACCTGGAAGCTGACCCGGTCCACGGCGCGGAATTGGCCGAAATCCCGGCTGAGCTCCCGGGCGGCGATGGCCACGCCCTGCTCCAGAGGCGCATCGCCGCCGGCGGGCAAGGCCAGCTCCGCCGCGCCCTGCTCCGCGGCATCCCCCTGGCGCTGACGCAGCAGGGCGATGAAGGCGTCCTCCAACTCCGGCGCGGCGGCTCGCACCTGGCTGACCCGCAGGCCCTCCAGCCGGGCCTCGACCTGGGCGCAGGCCACCTGGGGCTCCACCCCCGGCATGAACACCCGCAGCTTGACGCCCACCGCCTCCGTCTGGGGATAGCCGGCCTTGAGGCGCGCCAGGGCCTCCACCTGGGGCTCGGCCCGCAGCTCCACCAGGACGCCCGGCGCCTGGCGCAAAATCATCTCCGGCTCGCCCTGGGCCAGCTCCCGCCCGCCCAGCATCAGGGACAGGCGCTGAAAACGCGCCGCCTCGTCCAGGTAGGCCGTGGAGACCAGGGCGGTTACCCCCTGCTCGCGCAGCAGACGGGTCAGGATCATCCAGAAATCCCGCCGCGAGACCGGGTCCACCCCGGTGGTGGGCTCGTCTAGGATGATCAGCTCGGGCTGGTGGATCAGGGTGCAGACCAGGCCCAGCTTCTGCTTCATGCCGCCGGAGAGCTGTTTCATGGGACGGCCGCGGAACTTGTCCAGGCGGGTCATGGCCAGCAGCTTCAGCTTGCGGTCCAGCAGCTCGGCCGGGCCAACGTCGCGCAGCTGAGCGAAGAAATCGATGTTCTCCTCCACCGAAAGCTCGGGGTAGAGGTTGAGCCCCAGGCCCTGGGGCATGAAGCCCAGGCGGACCTTGACCTTTTCCGCCGCGGCCTCGGAGTCGATTCTTTGGCCGAAGACCTGGAGCTGGCCGCCCTCGAAGTCGAGCACGCCGGCCACGGCCTTCATCAGGCTGCTTTTCCCCGCGCCGTCGGGGCCGATCAGTCCGTAGATCTCCCCGCGCTCCACGGTCAGGCTGATGCCGTCCACGGCCACCTGGCGGCGATAGCGCTTGACGAAATCCCGCACCCGCACCACGGGCGGGGCGGGCTCTACCAAATCGGCTTGGCCCATGGCGCGTCTTCCCGCCAACGGATCACCGCGTCGGCCGGCAGGCCGGGCGTGGCGCGCTGCCCAGGGTTGGCGTCCAGGTAGAGCTTGACCGCGTAGACCAGCTTGACCCGCTCGTCCGGGGTCTGCACCTCCTTGGGCGTGAACTCAGCCTGGGAGGCGATGTAGCGCAGCGTGGCCTCCATGGGCTGGTCCGGGAAGGCGTCGGTATGGATGCGCGCGGGCAGGCCCAGCCGCACCTTGCCGATCTCCTTCTCCGGCACGTACACCTTCAGATAGAGCCGGTCCAGGTCCACGATGTCCAAAAGCGGCGCGCCCGCCGCCACCACCTCGCCCAGGTCCACCATGCGCTGGGTGATGACCCCCGCCGCCGGGGCGCGGATGGCCAGGTCGGATAGCACGCTCAAGGCCTCGGCCTGCACGGCCTGGGCCTGCCTGAGCTGGGCCGCCAGCGCCGCCAACTCGTCGGCCTTTACTTGGATGCGCTCCCAGCCCAGGCCGGCCTGGGCCAATTGCTTCTCGGCGCGCTCCACCTCCTTGCGCGCGGAGACGGTCTGGTTGCCGGCCACCTGGCCTGCCAACTCCATCTGCTCGCTGCGCTGCCTGGTCACTGTGCCGCTCTCCAGCAGCCGGCGGAAGCGGCTGGCGTCGCGGGCGGCCTGCTCCTCGTTGGCGCGCGCGGTGGCCAGCTGGGCCCGGGCCAGGTTCACCGTGGCCTGGGCGGTCTGCACGCCCAGGGGCACCTCCTTGCGCAGCACCGCCAAGGCGTTTTGCCCCGCCTTGAGCTGGGCCTCCAGGGCGCTCACCGCCTGGGCCGCCTGCTCCGCCCGCGCGCGCACCTGGGCATCGTCCAGCCTGATCAGCACCTGCTCCCGCGCCACCAGCTCGCCCTCGCGGGCCAGCAGTTCGGCCACCTTGCCCGCGGTCTTGCCGGCCACCGTATAGTGGTCTCCCTCGATGCGTCCGTTGGCCTGTAGCAGGCCCAAGGGCAACGGCGGCTGGCGCAGCCACAGGAACCCGCCGGCCAGGGCCGCCAGGGCCAGGGCCGCCGCCAGCCCCATAAGGAGTCTTGGCGATATCTTCATGGTCGCTTTCCTCGCCTCCCATCCTCGCGGTGGACAGACCGGGCGCCTTCATCCCGCGCGCTTGCCCGGCGCGGGGCGGGGTTGGCCGGTTCAGGCCGGGTTTTCGCCGATGCCCGCGCGCAGCAGGGCCACCACATGGCGCGCCAGGGCCTGGGGGGTCTCCTTGCGCTGCCCAGGCACGGACAAATAGCGCCGCACCGCCTGGGTTTCAAATGGGTAGATGACCAGACCCACCATGGAGACCACCAAGAGGTCGGGGTCCTGGCCGGGCGCCAGTTCCCGGGCGAAGGAGCGCAGCACCTGGAAAAGCTCCTGGAACACGCACTCGGTCAGCTTTTTCATGCGGCACTCGTCGGCGTCCAGCAACACCCACTGCATCAGCCGCCGCAGGTCCCTTTCCTTTTCCAGCATGCGGGCCAGGCGGCAGACGAACTTCTCCAGCCTTTGCCAAGGCGTCCCCCTTTCGTCCAGCAAGGAGTTGACCGGGCTCATGTTCTCCTTGACCGCGTAGGCCACCACGTCCAGGTAGAGCTGATCCTTGTCCGGGAAATGGTTGTAGAGGGCCCCGGGCGTGACGCCCACCGCGCGGGCTATGTCGCGCATGGAAACCCCCTCGTAGCCCTTGGCCGCAAAAAGCGCCACCGACATCCCGAGAATTTCATCCCGCCGGTTTTTGGACGCCTGCCTAGTCATGTGTTGCCGCCCGCCTTTGCACGTATGGTATATGAACGTTTGTTCATCGATAAGTATACTCCAACAGCAAGCCGTTCCAACACCCCCTGCCTGGATATGGCCGGGACGCTCCGCCCCCGCGAGAGCCGTTTTTTGCGCATTTGTGGCTGGTTTTGCCTGAAAGGCAGGCCACGCCCCGGCGATGGGCCCTGGAGAAGAAGCATGCTCCTGGTCAAGCGGCCTTCTCCGCCCCATGTATGCCCACGCGCCCCCAGGCCCAGATATCCGCTGCTGGCCGCGCGGGCGCGGCCAGCAGCCGCCAGGGGCAGACCCCATGCCGGGCTGTCATCTGTACCCTTGTGCCTGAGCCGGGATTTGCGGCCGGCGGGGGAAAAGCCCTTGGCCTGGAAACGAAAAGGCTGGGAGACAACCGTCAGCGTCGGTTGTCAAGTTGGCGGAGGGAGTAGGATTCGAACCCACGGACCTTGCGGTCAGCGGTTTTCAAGACCGCCGCCTTAAACCACTCGGCCATCCCTCCGCGCGCGGATAAGGTTTTCGCGCCGGGGAATTGTCCACCCGCCGCCGTTTTCCGTCAACCGGGGCGCGCAGGGGTGTTTGCGCGTCTGCTCATCTCCAAGCGGGCTCCTATTTTATCTGCCTGACTTGGCGCGCGTTTTCGCCAATCAGCTCTGGAAGATTGGGCAATTTTATAGTAACCTTTCCCTGTTTTACGACAAGCACCCGGAAAAAGGAGTCAGGCGATGGAGAGCAACAAAGCGCCCAATGTTGCCGGAGTGGAGAGTCCCGGCCGGCGGGTGGTGTCCAGCATGTGCGGCATGTGCGCCGTCCGCTGCCCCATACAGGTGGAGGTGGTTGATGGCCGCGTCACCTGGGTGCAGGGCAACCCCAACGACAAGGCCATGGGCGCCAGCCTGTGCGCCAAGGGAGCGGCCGGCATCGCGTTCGAGCATGACGACGAGCGCCCCCAGCAGCCTCTCATCCGCAGCGGCCCCCGGGGCAGCGGCAAGTGGCGCACGGCCACCTGGGACGAGGCCCTGGACTACATAGCCGAGAAGCTTCAGGATGTCATAACCCAGTACGGCGGCCAGGGCGTGGTCCTCTCCGACCGCGGCGGCCCCTTCAACGACCTGACCAAGACCTTCCTGAAGGCCCTGGGTTCGCCCAACTACTTCAATCATGACTGCACCTGCGGCCGCAACGCCCACCACGCCGCCCGCACCCTCTTTGGCTGGGGGCGCAAGGGCGCGGCCTTGGACATCAAGAACACCCGCCACCTCATCCTCTATGGCCGCAACATGATAGAGGCCTTGCAGGTCAAGGAGGCCAAGGAGTTCATCGAGGCCCTGGGCAAGGGCGCGCACTGCACCTATATCGACCCTCGCGCCACCCTCACCGCCACCAAGGCCACCCGTTTTCTCCAGATCCGGCCCAACACCGAATACGCCCTCAACCTGGCCCTCATCCACGAGGTGCTCAAGCAGGAAATCTACGACAAGGCCTTCGTGAGCAAGTGGGTGGATGGCCTGGAGGAGCTCAGGCAGTTCGTCAAGCCCTACACCCCCGAGTGGGCCGCCCAGGAGACCGGCATAGCGGCCGCGGAGATACTGGCCTTCGTGCGCGAGCTGGCCGAGGACGCGCCCAAGGTCATCTTCCACCCCGGCTGGATGGTGGCCCGCCACAACCAGTCCTTCCACACCAGCCGCACCGCCTTCATCCTGAACACCCTGCTGGGGGCCATCGAGACCCCGGGCGGGCTGGTCGTGGCCAAGAACGCCAAGGAAGCCGGAGCCAAACCCCTGAACAGCCTGGGCTCCAAGCTGCCCAAGCCCGAGGCCAAGCGGGTTGACGGCATCGGCTGGAAGCACAAGCACTGGGATCCAGGTCCGGGCCTGCTGCACCTGCTCTATCCCGCCCTGGAGTCTGGCGACCCCTATCAGGTGGGGGCCTACTTTGTCTATCGCCACGACCCCCTCACCTCCCTGCCCGACCCGGAGGCCCAGATCAGGGCCTTCAGCAAGCTCAAGCTGCTGGTCTCCATCGATGTCAACTACAGCGAGACCGGCTGGTATTCGGACGTTATCCTGCCCGAGGCCACCTTCTTCGAGCGGGCCTCCCTCATCGGGGAGAAAAACGGCCCCAAGCCCGGGCTCACCGTGCGCGACCAGGCCATCGCCCCCCGCATGGACAGCCGCCCCCTGTGGTGGATCGTCAAGGAAATCCTGAACCGGGTGGGCAAGGGCGAGCTTTTCCCCTTCCAGAGCATGGAGGATATCTGGGCCCACCAGGTGGAAGGCACCGGCGTCGACCTGGCCAAGCTCAAGGCCAAGGGCGTGCTCTCGCTGGCCGACAAGCCCATCATGTGGGACCGCGACAACGGTCTCAAGTTCAAGACCCCCTCGGGCAAGGTGGAGATCATCAGCCAGGTGCTGACCGACATGGGGCTGGACAGCCTGGCCCCCTACGTGGCCCCTCCCGAGCTTAAGGACGGCCAGTTCCGCCTGCTCTTCGGCCGGGCCGCCGTGCACAACCACGCCCACACCATGAACAACCCCCTGCTGCACGAACTGCTGCCCAGCAACAACCTGTGGATGCACCCCACCCCGGCCAAGAAGCTGGGGCTGGCCGACGGCGATACGGTGGAGGTCTCCTCTGGTGATTTCACCACCCAGGGTCCGGTGAAGATCACTCCCTGGATCCACCCCGAGGCGGTCTTCATGCTGCACGGCTTTGGGCGCACCGTGCCCCTCCAGAGCAGGGC
>CAZLSD010000033.1:6546-22581 GCA_964561775.1 uncultured Desulfarculus sp.
AGGCGGTCTTCATGCTGCACGGCTTTGGGCGCACCGTGCCCCTCCAGAGCAGGGCTTTTGGTCGCGGCATGGCCGATCAGCGCCTGATGGCGGGGCTTCTGACCTCCTATGATCCGGCGGGAGGCGGCAACAACCTTACCGAGTGCGTGGTCTCGGTGAAAAAGGCCTGAAGGGAAGGGTCACGAGCATGAGCGACTACTATCTGCTGCAAGACAGCTCCAAGTGCATAGGCTGCCTGGCCTGCGAGGTCAGTTGCAAGAGCAACAAGAACCTGGGCCCCGGACCCTCCCTGTGCAAGAACATGGCCACCGAGTTCACCTCCCAGGGCGGCCTGCCCCGGGTGCGTTTCGTCTTCATGCCCTGCTTCCACTGCGAAGAACCCTGGTGCTTGAGCGTCTGCCCCACCGGCGCGGTGCAAAAGCGCTCCAGCGACGGCATCGTCTTCATCGACCCCAAGCTGTGCATCGGCTGCAAGAGCTGCATCCTGGCCTGCCCTTGGGGGGCCGTGCAGTGGAACCCCGAGAACAAGACCGCGGTCAAGTGCGACTACTGCAAGGACCGCCTGGACGCCGGGCTAAAACCGGCCTGCGTCACCAAGTGCCTGACCCAGTGCTTGAGCTTCGGCTCGGCCAGCGAACTGCCCGACGACCGGCGCCAGCGCTTCTTGAAGGCCGTGGCGGCCGAAGGCTCCGCGCCCCGGGGCTAGGCAGGCCTGCCCCACCGCCGCCCGGCCTCTGTTTGGGCGGGCGCGCCAGATGATCAAGACGGACGGGGCCAGGCCCCGTCCGTCTTTTTGCCGCCAGCCCCCCGACCGCGCGCGTATGAAGCGCCCAAAAACCAGGGCGCGGACCCTCTCAGGTCCGCGCCCTGTTCATGAGCTTGCCGCCCGTGGCGGGGCTTACTTTTTCTTTTCCTGGGCCGGCGTGATCAGCTCCACCATGGCCATGGGGGCGGCGTCGCCCCGGCGCACCCGGGTGGCGGTCACCCGCACGTAGCCGCCCATGCGGTCGGTGTAGCGGGTCTTGGCCTCGTCGAAGAGCTTCTTGCAGACGGTGTGGCTGCGGATGTAATACTCGGCCTGCCGCCGGGCGTGCAGGTCTCCGCGCTTGGCCAGACCGATGACTTTTTCCGCCAGGGGCTGCAATACCTTGGCCTTGACCGCCGTGGTCTCGATCTTCTCATGTAAAAAGAGCGAGGTCACCATGTTGCGCAACATGGCCGCGCGATGGGCGGTGGTGCGGGAAAGCCGGACGGTTACTCTCTGGTGTCTCATTTCTCCTTACCCCTTGACTCCAGCTCCTCGCGGCTGGGGAACCCTTCCAGGCCCATGCCCAGGCTCAAGCCCATCTCGGTGAGCATCTCTTTGATTTCGTTCAACGATTTGCGCCCGAAATTCTTGGTCTTGAGCATCTCGGCCTCGGAGCGCTGCACCAGTTCGCCGATGTATTTGATATCGGCGTTCTTGAGGCAGTTGGCCGAGCGCACGGAGAGCTCCAACTCGTCCACGGTGCGGAAAAGGTTGTCGTTCAGGCTGGGCGGCTCGTCGCTCACCGACTCGGCCGGTTCGGCGTCCTCGGCGAAGTTGATGAAGATGGCGAGCTGCTCTTTCAAGATCTTGGCCGAGTAGGCCACCGCGTCCTCGGGGCGCACCGCCCCGTTGGTGTAGACCTCCAGGGTCAGCTTGTCATAGTCGGTGATCTGGCCCACGCGGGCCTGGGTCACCACGTAGTTGACCTTGGTGATGGGCGAGAACGCCGCATCCAGGGCGATTACCCCGATGGGGTCCTCGGGATTCTTGTTGCGGTCGGCGGTGATGTAGCCCTTGCCCGTGTGCACGGAAAGCTCCGCTTCCAGGCGGGCCTCCGGACCCAGGGTGGCGATGTGGTGCTCGGGATTGAGCACGGTCACATCGGGGGGGCAGATGATGCTGCCGGCGGTGAAGGCGCCCTCGCCGTTGGCGCTGATGCGCAAGACGGTGGAGTCCTGCCCCAGGAAGCGCAGGCGCACTCCCTTGAGGTTCAGAATGATGTCGCTCACGTCCTCCAGCACCCCGGGGATGGTGGAGAACTCGTGCAAGACGCCTTCGATGCGCACGTTGGTGATGGCGGCGCCTTGCAGGGAGGAGATGAGAATGCGCCGCAAGGCATTGCCGATGGTATGGCCGAAGCCCCGCTCCAGAGGCTCGCAGGAGAATTTGCCATAGGTGGTGCTAAGGCTCTCCTCGTCGATCTCCAGCCGGCCGGGCTTGATCAGCTCTCGCCAGTTTCTCTCCATGAAAATCTCCCTGCTCCTGTATAGGCTGCCTATCGGGAGTAGAGCTCCACGATGAGCTGCTCCTGCATGGGCATGGTCAGGTCCTCGCGGGCGGGCAGGGCCTTCAAGGAGCCTTGGAAGGCGGCGGCGTCCACCTCCAGCCAGGCTGGAATCTGGCGCCGGGCCACGGCCTCCATGGCGGCCTTCAACTCGGGCACCTCACGGCTCTTCTCGCGCACGGAGACCGCGTCCCCGGCCTTGAGGCGCAGGGAAGGGATGTTGACCCGGCGTCCGTTGAGCATGAAGTGGCCATGGCGCACCCAATGGCGGGCCTGGCTGCGCGAGTTGGCGAAGCCCAGGCGATAGACCACGTTGTCCAGCCTGGTCTCCAGCAGCATGAGCAGGTTGTGGCCGCTGACCCCGCGCAGGCGGGCCGCCCGCTTGTAGGTCAGTTTGAACTGCTTCTCGGCCAGGCCGTACATGCGCTTGACCTTCTGCTTCTCGCGCAGCTGCAGGCCATAGTCGCTGGTCTTGGAGCGCCCCTGGCCGTGCTGGCCGGGGGGATAGGTGCGGCGCTCCACGGCGCATTTGTCGCTGAAGCAGCGGTCGCCCTTCAAGAATAACTTCTGGGTCTCGCGGCGGCAAAGCCGGCAGACGGAACCTCTATATCTGGCCAAGGTCGTTCCTCCGAAAAATCCCCGGTGGGGGTGGCTTTAAACGCGGCGCCGCTTGGGCGGCCGGCAGCCGTTGTGGGGAACCGGGGTGACGTCGCGGATGATGCTTACGTTCAGACCGGCGTTGCCCAAGGCGCGCAGAGCGGCTTCGCGGCCCGCCCCCGGACCCTTGACCGTGACCTCCACCGAGCGCATGCCGTGCTCCATGGCCTTCTTGACCGCGTCCTCGGCGGCCAACTGGGCGGCGAAGGGGGTGGATTTGCGCGAGCCCTTGAAGCCCTGCACCCCGGCCGAGGACCAGGCCACCACGTTGCCCACCGCGTCGGTGATGCTGATGATGGTGTTGTTGAAAGTGGACTGGATGTGCACCACCCCGCTGGGGATGTTCTTGCGCTCCCGCCGCTTGCGGGTGACCTTCTTTTGGACTTTGGCGGCCATTTACTTCTTCCTCTTGCCCATCACGGAGCGGCGCGGGCCCTTGCGCGTGCGCGAGTTGGTGCGCGTGCGCTGTCCCCGCACCGGCAGGCCGCGGCGATGACGCAGGCCGCGATAGCAGCCCAGGTCCATGAGGCGCTTGATGCTCATGGAGACCTCGCGCCGCAGATCGCCCTCCACCTTGTAATTGGTGTCGATGACCTGGCGGATGCGGTTGACCTCTTCCTCGGTCAGGCGGTCGCTGCGAGTGCCGGGGTCCACACCCGCCACGGCCAGGATCTTCTGGGCCGAGCTGTTGCCGATGCCAAAGATGTAGGTCAGCGCGACCTCGATGCGCTTGTTGCGCGGTAAGTCGATGCCGGCGATGCGTGCCACCCTTAAAGCCCTCCTAACCCTGGCGCTGCTTGTGGCGCGGATTCTTCTTGCAAATAACCCGTACCACGCCCTTGCGCTTGATAATCTTGCAATCCTTGCAGATCGCCTTGACCGATGCCCGTACCTTCATGGTCCCACCTTTTTTCGCGCCGCCCCTTGGCGGGGCGCCACGCGCAACCAATAGGCCGCTGGCCAATGCCACGCGGCTGCCGCCTCTAAAAGCGGCCTATGGCAAACTAAGTACCTGGGGGCCGTCCTCGGTGACCGCCACCGTGTGCTCGAAATGAGCGGAAAGTTTACCGTCTACGGTCACGGCCGTCCAGCCGTCTTCCAGAACCCGCACTTCCCACCCGCCGGCGTTGACCATGGGCTCGATGGCCAAGACCAACCCCGGCTTCAACTTCATGCCCCGGCCCGCCGCGCCGAAGTTGGGCACTTGCGGTTCCTCGTGCAGGGCGCGCCCTATGCCGTGCCCCACGAACTGGCGCACCACCGAGAAACCCGCCGCCTCCACCACCTGCTGCACGGCGTGGGATACATCCCCCAGGCGCGTGCCCGGGCGCATCTGCTCTATGCCCGCCCAGAGCGACTCCTCGGTGGCCTTCAGCAGCCTGGCCGTCTCCGGGGCCACTGGGCCAACGGGCACCGTGGTGGCGGCGTCTCCATAATAGCCATCCAGGATGACGCCGAAATCCATGGAGAGGATGTCGCCTTCCCGGAGGCCGCGCGCGCCGGGGAATCCATGCACCACCTGCTCGTTGACCGAGCAACACAAGGAGTAGGGATAACCGCGGTATCCCTTGAAGGCCGGCACCGCTCCCAGTGCGCGGCACATCTGCTCGGCCTTGTTGTCCAGCCAGGCCGTGGTCACTCCAGGGGCCACGGCCTGGCCGACTTCGCGCAACACCTGGGCCACCACCTGCCCGGCCCGGCGCATAAGCTCGATCTCGGCCGGACTTTTGAGCACTACCATGGTGGGGCCCTATCGCCTCTCTAGCCCAGCACCGCCTTGATGCGGCCGAAGATGTCGCTGATGGCGCCCAGACCATCGATGGGGCGCAACAGGCCCTTGCCCTGATAGTACTGGATCAGGGGCATGGTCTGGCCTTCGTACACCTTCAGGCGGTTGCTGACCGTGGCCTCGTTGTCGTCGTCACGCTGATACAGCTCGCCGCCGCACTTGTCGCACTTGCCCTCGGCCTTGGGCGGGTCGAACATGACGTGGAAGCCCTGGCCGCAGGCCCGGCAGGTGCGCCGGCCGGTGAGCCGGCCCAGCAGTTCGGAACTGGGCACCTCGATGCTCACCACGTGGTCGATGGTCTTGCTCAGGCCAGCCAGGACCTTGTCCAGCTCCTCGGCCTGGGGCACCGTGCGGGGGAAGCCGTCCAGCATGAAGCCCTTGGCGCAGTCAGGCTGGGCCAGGCGCTCCTTGACCAGACCGATGACCACGGCGTCGGGCACCAACTGGCCGGCGTCCATGAATTTCTTGGCCTCCAGACCCAGGGGGGTCTGAGCTTTGAGGGCCGCGCGCAGCATGTCGCCCGTGGAGATCTGGGGGATGCCATAGGTGTCGATGAGCATCTTGGCCTGCGTGCCCTTGCCAGCCCCCGGAGGGCCCAACAAAATCAGGTTCATACCCAGCTCCCTTCCCGAAAAAGAATATTAATCCCTAAAAGTATTGCCGTTTGAACTTGTTATCAGCCGGAACGGGACTTCATGACGCCCTTCTTCATGAAGCCCTCGTAATGGCGTTGCAGCATGTGGCTTTCCAACTGGGACATGGTGTCCATGGCCACGCCCACCACGATGAGCAACGCCGTGCCGCCAAAGTAGAAGGGCACGTTGAATTCGCTCATCAGCACCGTGGGCAGCACGCAGACCGCCGAGAGATAGATAGCGCCGCCCAGGGTGATGCGGGTCAGCACCCGGTCGATATAGTCGGCCGTGCGTTTGCCCGGACGGATGCCGGGGATGAAGCCCCCGTACTTCTTCATGTTCTCGGCCACGTCCGTGGGGTTGAAGGTGACCGCGGTGTAGAAGTAGGCGAAGAAGAAGATGAAGACCACGTAGAGCAGGCTGTAGGCCCAGCCGCCCGGGGTCATGGCCTTGGCCGCCTCCTGCACCCACTCCACCTGGACGAACTGGGCGATGGTGGCCGGGAACATGATGATGGAGCTGGCGAAGATGGGCGGGATCACGCCGCTGGCGTTGATCTTGAGCGGCAGATGGGTGGTCTGCCCCCCATACATGCGCCGTCCCACCACGCGCTTGGCGTACTGCACCTTGAGCCGGCGCTGGCCTTGCTCCACGAAGCAGATGGCCCAGATTACCCCCACCATGAAGACCACCAGGGCCACCATCAGGAAGATGGACATCTCGCCCAGGCGCACCATCTGGAAGGTGCTGGCGATGGCCGAGGGCATGCGGGCCACGATGCCGGCGAAGATGATGAGGCTGATGCCGTTGCCGATGCCGCGCTCGGTGATCTGCTCACCCAGCCACATGATGAAGGCGGTGCCCGCGGCCAGGGTGATCATGGCCAGGAGCCTGAAGCTCCAGCCCGGATCGGGAACCACCAGGGCCCCGCCGGGGCTGGTCATGGACTCCAGGCCGATGGCGATGCCCAGGCCCTGCACCAGGGAGAGCACCACCGTGCCATAGCGGGCGTACTGGGTGATCTTCTTGCGCCCGGCCTGGCCCTCTTTCTTGAGCTGGGCCAGGTGGGGCACCACCACGGTAAGAAGCTCCAGGATGATACTGGCGCTGATGTAGGGCATGATGCCCAGGGCGAAGATGCTCATCCGCTCCAGGGCGCCGCCGCTGAACATGTCGAACAGGCCCAGCATGGTGCTCTTGTAGCGGGCGAAGAAAGCGGCCAGGGCGTCGGCGTTGATGCCCGGCGTGGGTATGGCGCAGCCCACGCGGTAAACCGCCAGCATGAGCAGGCAGAAAAGAACCCGCTTCTTGAGCTCGGGGATGCGAGCTATGTTGCCGAAGCCGGCGACCGCCACCTCAGTTCAACTCCACCGAGCCGCCAGCCGCCTCGACCTTGGTGCGGGCTCCGGCGCTGATGCGGTCCACCTTGAGGGTGAGCGCGCGGTCCAACTCGCCCTGGCCCAGAATCTTGACCAGGTCGAAGGCGCCCTTGATGAGCCCGGCCTCGGCCAGGGCCTGGGCGTCCACCACGCTGCCGGCCTCGAAGCGGTTGAGTTGGAGCAGATTGACCTGGGCCACCTTGAGGGCGAACTTGTTGGTGAAGCCGCGCTTGGGCAAGCGGCGCTGCAAGGGCATCTGACCGCCCTCGAAGCCGGGATTGACTCCGTAACCGCTGCGCGCGCCAGCGCCCTTGTGACCGCGACCGGCCGTGCCGCCCTGGCCGGAGCCTTGGCCGCGGCCAATCCGCTTCTTTTTGCGGCGCGAACCCGGAGCGGGCGAAAGCTCGTTCAGTTTCATCTGGGCACCCTCTAGTCCTCTAGAACCTTGACCAGGTGTATGACCTTGTTCACCATGCCGCGGATGGCCGGCGAATCATGCAGGGTCACGGTTTTATTCATCTTGGTGAGTCCCAGGCCGCGCAGAGTGTCCTTGTAGCGCTGGGCGTGGCCGCTGCCGCTTTTCACCAGTTGCACGCGAAAAGTATCGCTCATGACGAATCCTCGTTGTGCCCAGAGCCCTAGGCCCGGACTTCCTCTAGGGGAAGCTCGCGTTTCTTGGCCACGGACTCCCAGCTCTTCAGGTGGCGCAGGCCCTCCAGGGTGGCCTTGACCACGTTGTGGGCGTTGTGGGTGCCCAGGCACTTGGTCAGGATGTCGGTGACCCCGGCCGCCTCCAGCACCGCGCGCACCGCGCCGCCGGCGATGACGCCGGTACCGGGCTGAGCCGGGCGCAGGAGAACCTTGCCCGCCCCGAAGATGCCCTCGATCTGGTGCGGGATGGTCCCGTTGACCAAGGCCACGGGCTTCATGTCCCGTTTGGCCTTCTCAACACCCTTGCGGATGGCCTCGGGCACCTCGTTGGCCTTGCCCAGGCCCGCGCCCACGCTGCCCTGACCGTCACCCACCACAACCACGGCCGAGAAGGAGAAGCGGCGTCCGCCCTTAACCACCTTGGCCACGCGGTTGATGTGCACGACCTTATCGATGAGCTGCTGCTCGTCCTCTATGCCTTCTCTTCTTCTGCGTCGTTCCAGCAAGGGTCCCTTCCTTCGTATGCTAGTGGGACTTGGGCCTTCTGCGGCCTAGAAGTCCAGCCCGGCCTCGCGCGCCGCCTCGGCCAAGGCCTTGACCCGTCCGTGATAAATATAACCGTTGCGGTCGAAGACCACCTTGCTCAGGCCCTTGGCCTGGCAGGCCTGGGCCACCGCCGCACCGACCTTCTTGGCTGCGGCGATATTGCCCTTGTGGCCTTCCTGGCCGCGGATTTCGGCGCTCAGGCTGCTGACGGCCACCAGGGTCACGCCCAGATCGTCGTCCACCACCTGGGCGTACATGTTGTTGAGCGAACGGAACACGGTCAGCCGCGGACGCTCGGCGGTGCCCCGCACCTTGCGGCGCACGCGCGACTTGCGCTTGCTCCAGGCCACCTTGGTGGGATTGGTCTTACCCATGACTTACACCTCGTATCAATACGGGTTCTAGACCCGGCTCGCGTCTACTTAACGCCGGCCTTGCCCACCTTGCGCCGGATGACCTCGCCCGCGTACTTGATGCCCTTGCCCTTGTAGGGCTCGGGGGGCCGGTAGGCGCGGATGGAGGCGCAGGTCTGGCCCAACAGTTCCTTGTCGACGCCGGTCAGGGTCACGATGGTGTTCTTCTCCACGCTGCCGCTGATGCCTTGGGGCAGCTCGAAGTTCACCGGGTGGCTGAAGCCCAGGGCCAGCTTCAAGGTGGCGCCGGCCATCTCGGCCTTGTAGCCCACGCCGGAGATCTCCATCACCTTGGTGAAGCCGGCGCTGACGCCCACCACCATGTTGTTGAGCAGGGTGCGCGACAGTCCCCACAAGGCCTTGCCCTGCTGGTTTTGCTCGCGGGGGTTTACCTTGAGCGCGCCCTCGTCCTGGGTGATCTCCACCAGGGGGTGGAACTGGCGGGACAGGACGCCCTTGGGTCCCTTGACCTCCACGCCCTGGCCGTCAATCTTGACTTCAACCCCCGCGGGCAACGCGATGGGCAATTTGCCTATGCGACTCATGTTGGCCCTCCTCGCCCCTACCAGACCGAGCAGAGGATCTCGCCACCCACCTTGAGCCGGCGGGCGGCGCGATCACTTATGATGCCGCGGTTGGTGGACAGGATGTTGATGCCCAGGCCGCTCAGTACCTTGGGAATCTGGTCGTAGGGCACATAGACCCGACGGCTGGGCTTGCTCACCCGCTTGATTCCCTCGATGACGGGCTGGTTGCCCTGGTATTTCAGCCGGATGCGCAATACACCCTGCTTGCTGTCTTCCAAAACCTCGTAACCGACTATATAGCCCTCTTCCACCAGCACCTTGGCCATGGCGGCCTTGATCTTGGACCCGGGCATCTCCAGATCGCTGTGCCGGGCCATGAGGGCGTTGCGGATGCGAGCAAGCATGTCGGCAATGGGATCGCTCAAGGACATGGAGCCTCTCCTACCAGCTGGACTTTATAACCCCGGGGATCTCCCCGCGCAGGGCCATGTTGCGGAAGCAGATGCGGCAGATGCCGAACTTGCGCAGGAAGGCCCGCGGACGTCCGCAGATGGGGCATCGCTTGTAGGCCCGCACCTTGAACTTGGGCGTGGCCTTGGCCTTGTTCATTATGGACTTGGTGGCCAAAGTAAAGCCTCCCTTGTTTCCGGTTAGGCCCGGAAGGGCATGCCAAGCAACGTGAGCAGGGCGCGCCCTTCCTCGTCGGTCCTGGCCGTGGTGACGATGGTTATGTTCATTCCCTTGACCTTGTCGATCTTGTCGTAGTCGATCTCGGGAAAGATTATGTGCTCCTTGATGCCCAGGGTGTAGTTGCCCCGGCCGTCGAAGGCCTTGGCGCTTACCCCGCGGAAGTCGCGCACGCGGGGCAGCGCGATGTGCATCAGCTTATCCAGGAAGAACCACATGCGCTCGCCGCGCAGTATCACCGAGGTGCCGATGGGCATGCCCTCGCGCAGCTTGAAGGCGGCGATGGAGCGCTTGGCCCGGTTGATGATGGCCTTCTGCCCGGCGATGAGGGTCAGTTCCTCGGCGGCGGCGTCCAGCACCTTGATGTTCTGGATGGCCTCGCCCACACCCATGTTGAGGGTGGCCTTGACCAGCTTGGGCACCTGGTTGATGTTCTTGTAGGAGAACTGCTCCAGCATCTGGGGCACGCACTCCTTGAGATAGAATTCCTTGAGCCTGGGCGTCGCCATTTTCTTCCTTGTCCCGCCTTTCCGCCGTTGAAGCCTTGGGTGAAAGCCTTGGGGCTCGTCCCGCGGTCACAAACGCCGACCTAGCTGGTCAGCTCCTCGCCGCATTTCTTGCACACGCGCAGGCGGCTGCCGTCTTCCAGCTGCTTGTGCCCCACGCGCACGGGCTTGCTGCACTTGCCGCACATCACCATCAGGTTGGAGACGTGCAGGGGCGCTTCCTTTTCCACTATGCCGGCCTGGCCCGCCTTGGTGGCCTTGGCGTGGCGCTTGATCATGTTGATCTTCTCGACCAACACCCCTTGCTTGTCGGGGATGACCTTGAGCACCTTGCCGATCTTGCCCTTTTCCCGGCCGGCGATGACCATGACCTTGTCGTTCTTCTTGATATTCATCTTGGCTTTCATGGTCGTCCTCTACAGCACCTCGGGCGCCAGCGACACGATCTTCATGAAGTTGCGGCCGCGCAGTTCGCGGGCCACGGGGCCGAAGATACGGGTGCCGATGGGCTCGCGGGCCGCGTTGATGAGCACCGCCGAGTTGTCGTCGAACTTGATGAAGGTGCCGTCGGGACGGGGCACTTCCTTGGCGGTGCGCACCACCACGGCCTTCATCACGTCGCCCTTCTTGACCTTGGAGTTGGGCAGGGCCTCCTTGACCGAGACCACGATGATGTCGCCCAAGCTGGCGTAACGGCGTTTGCTGCCGCCCAGCACCTTTATGCAATACAACCGCTTGGCGCCCGAGTTGTCGGCGGCAAGCAGGTTGGTCTCCGGTTGGATCATGGTCTTGGCTCCTTAATCCCCGCGGTCCTTTTAAGCCACCCGCTCCAAAATCCGGCTGACCACCCAACGCTTGCTGCGGCTAAGCGGGCGGCTCTGACGGATGAGCACGGTGTCGCCCACGCGGCAGTCGTTCTTCTCGTCGTGGGCGGCGAACCGGTTGCGCCGTCTGATGTACTTCTTGTAGACGTCGTGTTTGACCAGGCGCTCCACCTGCACCACTACCGTCTTGTCCATCTTGTCGCTGACCACCACGCCCACCAGGGTCTTGGCGTTGCCGCGCTTGTTCTCTGCCATGGGACCTCTTCTCCCGATCTTTACTGGGCCTGGGCGGCCAGCTCCTTGGCCCGCATCTCGGTCATCACCCGGGCGATGTCCTTTTTGATGGCGGGCAGGCGCATGGGGTTCTCCAACTGGCCGGTGGCGTGCTGGAACTTCAGGTTGAACAGCTCTTCCTTGAGGTCCTTGAGCTTGCCACCCAGCTCCGGCAGGGCCAGGTCTTTGATCTCCTTGGCCTTCATGGCTAGCTCCTCTCCAGGATGCGGGTGGCGAAGGGCAGCTTGTGGCTGGCCAGGCGCAGGGCCTCCCTGGCCACCTCGGGCGTCACTCCGTCCACCTCGTAAATCACGCGCCCGGGACGGATGACCGCCACCCAACCCTCGGGAGCGCCCTTGCCCTTGCCCATGCGGGTCTCGGCGGGCTTCTTGGTGATGGGCTTGTCCGGGAAGATGCGGATGAACACCTGACCGCCGCGCTTGATATGGCGGGTGATGGCGATACGAGCCGCCTCGATCTGGTGGTTGGTCATCCAGGCGCGGTCCACGGCCTGCAGCCCGAACTGTCCGAAGTTCAAGGTGTTGCCCGACAGATCGTTGCCGCGCATGCGGCCCTTCATCTGCTTGCGGTATCTTATGCGTTTGGGTGCCAGCATGGAAAAAACGCCTTTCTAGACCACGGGCCTTAAGACTGCTGCGCCTGCAAGGAGTTGGCGCCCAGCACCTCGCCCTTGAAGATGAGCACCTTCACCCCGATGATGCCATAGGTGGTCTTGGCCTCGGCGAAGCCGTAGTCGATATCCGCGCGCAGGGTGTGCAGGGGCACGCGGCCCTCGCGGTACCACTCGCGGCGGGCCATCTCGGCCCCGCCCAAACGGCCGGAGCACTGGATGCGGATGCCCTGGGCCCCGAACTTCATGGCGCTGGTCACGGCCCGTTTCATGGCGCGCCTGAAGGCGATGCGCCGCTCCAACTGCCCCACCACGTTCTCGGCCACCAGTTGGGCCTCGATCTCGGGCTTGCGCACCTCGTGGATATCCACCATCACGTCGCGGTGGATGAGCTTCTCCAGCTCCTTCTTGACCGCCTCGATCTCCGCGCCCTTCTTGCCGATGACAATGCCGGGCCGGGCGGTGTGGATGCGGATCTTGGCCTTGTCGGCCGCACGCTCTATCTCCACCCTGGCTATGCCGGCATGACCCAGCTTCTTCTTGATGAACTTGCGGATGCGGTTATCCTCGAAGATGAGCGGAGCATAGTCCTTGCTGGCGAACCAGCGGGAATCCCAAGTGCGGATGATGCCCAGCCTGAAGCCTATGGGGTTTGTCTTCTGTCCCAAGCCGCTACTCCTTCTACTTCTCGGCCACCACCACCGTGATGTGGCTAGAGCGTTTGCGGATGCCAAAGGCACGGCCCATGGCCCGGGCCCGCCAGCCTTTCCTGGTTGGTCCCTCGTCCACGTAGGCCTTGGCCACCACCAGCTTGTCCACATCCACCCCTGGCTTCTGCGAGGCGTTGGCCACGGCGGAGTTGAGCGCCTTGATGAACAACCCCGCGGCTTTCTTGGGGGTGAACTGTAGCTTGTTCAGGGCCTCGCCCACCTTCATCCCGCGGATGGCGTCCGCCACCAGACGGGCCTTGCGGGCCCCGATGTGCACGTATTTGGCCTGGGCTCTTGCTTCCATGGCTACCTCTACTTCTTGCCCTTGACCTTGCCCTTCTTGTCGCCGGCATGGCTAAAGAAGGTACGGGTGGGGGCGAACTCGCCCAGTTTGTGGCCCACCATGTTCTCGGTCACGAAGACCGGGATGAACTTTTTGCCGTTGTGCACGGCAAAGGTGAGGCCCACGAAGTCGGGCATGATGGTGGAACGCCGGGACCAGGTCTTGATGACCTTGCGGCTGCCCGAGGCCTGGGCCTCGTCCACTTTCCGGCCCACATGACCGTCCACGAAGGGTCCTTTACGCAGGCTGCGCGCCATCTCTCATGCTCCCCTACTTCTGGTAGCGCCGACGCACGATGAAGCTGTCGGACGGCTTCTTGCGCCGGGTGCGGAAGCCCTTGGTGGGCTGACCCCAGGGGCTGACCGGATGCCGGCCGCCACTGCTCTTGCCCTCGCCGCCGCCCATGGGGTGGTCGACAGGGTTCATGGCCACGCCGCGCACCTGGGGGCGTTTGCCCTGCCAGCGCTTGCGCCCGGCCTTGCCCTGGCTCACGTTCTCGTGCTGGTCGTTGCCCACCTGGCCCACGGTGGCCCGGCAGCGCACGTTGACCCGCCGGGTCTCGCCGCTGGGCAGCTTCAAGGTGGCGTAACCGGCTTCCTTGGCCATCAGCTGGGCATAGGCCCCGGCCGAACGCACCATCTGGCCGCCGCCGCCTATCTTCATCTCCACGTTGTGCACGTGGGTGCCCAAGGGGATGTTCTCCAGGGGCAGGGTGTTGCCGGGGCGGATGTCGGCCTTGGCCGAGCTGACCAGCGCGTCACCCACCTTGATGCCCTTGGGCGCCAGGATGTAGCGCTTCTCGCCGTCGGCATAGTGCAACAGGGCGATGTTGGCGCTGCGGTTGGGGTCGTACTCGATGGAGGCCACCTTGGCCGGGATGTCCACCTTGTCGCGCTTGAAGTCGATGATGCGGTACATCCGCTTGTGCCCGCCGCCCTTGTGGCGGGAGGTCACGCGGCCGTTGCTGTTGCGTCCGCCCGATTTGTTCAGGGGCGTAAGCAGACTCTTCTCGGGCTCGGCCTTGGTCACCTCCTCGCGCACCAGTTGGGTGGCGAAGCGGCGGCCCGGAGAAGTGGGCTTGTAATTTTTCATGGCCATGGGGACGCCTCTCTATGCTTCTTCTAGGCCAAGGGACATTTAAGCCCCTTCGAAGAACTCCACGCTCTGGCCGGGGGCCAGGGTCACATAGGCCTTCTTCCAGTCGGCGCGCCGGCCCATAACGCGGCCCACGCGCTTCTTCTTGCCCTCGAAATTGGCCGTGCGCACTTTAAGCACCTTGACCTTGAAGAGCTGCTCCACGGCGTTGCGGATCTCCACCTTGTTGGAGCGACGGTCCACCTGGAAGACCAGTTGGTTGGTCTGCTCCTTGAGCAGGGTGCCCTTCTCGGTGATGAGGGGGCGGCTCAGCGCCTGTCTTAGGTCCTTCACGACAAGGCCTCCTCGATGCGGGCCACGGCCTGCTCGACCAAAACCAAGCGGTCGTAGCGAAGGATGTCATAGACGTTCAAGCCCTCGGAGCGCAGCACCTTGACCCGGGGCACGTTGCGCGCGCTTTTTTCCAGGTTGGCGTCGGCGCCGGGGGTGACGATGAGCACGTTTTGGGCCTCGAAGCGCTTGAGCACCTCGACGAAGGCCTTGGTCTTGATCTCGGCCAAGTCGAAGCCCTTGAGCACCAAAAGCTTCTCCTCGCGCAGCTTGTCGGAAAGCGCCACGCGTAAGGCCGCCTTCTTGACCTTCTTGGGCAAGGTGTAGCTGTAGTCCCGGGGATGGGGACCGAAGACCGTGCCGCCGCCGCGCCACAGGGGGCTTCTGCGGCTGCCCGCGCGGGCCCGGCCGGTGCCCTTCTGCCGCCAGGGCTTGCGCCCGCCGCCGCGCACCTCGTGGCGGACCTTGGTGTCCGCGTTGCCCTGACGCCGGCAAGCCAGCTGCCAGACCACCACCTCGTGCAGCAGGTGCGGTTTCAACTCGGCGGCGAACACCGCCTCGGACAGATCCAGGCTGCCCACCTTCTCGCGCTTGGAGTCGTATACCTCAACCGTAGGCATCTCTACACGCTCACTTTATGGCTTGAAGGCCTAAGCCTTCTCCACGATAACGATGCCGCCGTTGGGCCCGGGCACCGCGCCCTTGACCAGGACCAGATTCAGCTCCGGCCGCACGTCCACCACCTTCAGATTCCTGGCCTGCCGCCGCAC
This sequence comes from uncultured Desulfarculus sp., assembly GCA_964561775.1. Classification (GTDB taxonomy): domain Bacteria; phylum Desulfobacterota; class Desulfarculia; order Desulfarculales; family Desulfarculaceae; genus JACRDC01. The sequence continues at coordinate 21,625 of CAZLSD010000033.1, forward strand.
CGAGCCGTACTGGCCGGGCATGCGCTTGCCCTTGAGCACCCGGGAGGGATCGGCGCTAGCGCCGATGGAGCCCGGGGCGTCGTGGGTGGTGCAGCCGTGGGTGTTGCGGCCGCCACTGAAGTTGTGGCGCTTGACCACGCCGGAGAAGCCCCGGCCCTTGCTCTTGCCCGTGACGTTGACCTGGTCGCCGGCGGCGAACAGGTCCGCCTTGATCTCCTGGCCCACGCTGAAGGAGTCCGGGTCGTCCACGCGGAACTCGCGCAGCACGGCCAGGGGCTCGCAGCCGGCCTTCTTGTAGTGCCCGGTCACAGGCTTGTTGACCCGGCTGGCCTTCTTGGCGCCCCAGCCCAGTTGCACGGCCGTGTAGGCCTCGCGCTTGAGCGTCTTGACCTGCACCACCTTGCAGGGGCCGATCTCCAGCACCGTCACCGGCACCACGCGCCCCTCGCCCATGAACAGGCGGGTCATGCCCACCTTTTTTCCGATCAAACCCTTCAACATGGCCGCTACCTCACAAGTCCTAGAGCTTGATCTCGACGTCCACCCCGGCGGACAGGTCCAGCTTCATCAAGGCGTCCACCGTTTGCTGGGTGGGCTCCAGGATGTCAAGCAGCCGCTTATGGGTGCGTATCTCGAACTGCTCCCGGCTCTTCTTGTCGATGTGCGGCGAGCGCAGCACGCAGTATTTGTTGATCACCGTGGGCAGCGGAATTGGGCCCGCCACTTTGGCTCCGGTGCGCCGCGCGGTCTCCACGATCTCCGCCGCTGACTGATCCAGCAGCTTGTGATCATAGGCCTTCAAGCGGATGCGTATCTTCTGGTTCGCTATCATGAGGAAACTCCTGCGCTTCCCTGTGCTCGCTCAACTGTCCGGAATAACAAGGACCCGCTACGCGCGCATTCTTACTCGATGATTTCGCTGATGACGCCGGCGCCCACGGTGCGGCCGCCCTCGCG
>CAZLSD010000034.1:0-21938 GCA_964561775.1 uncultured Desulfarculus sp.
GGGTGGGGCTGCTGGCCGCAAGCGGGGGCGCGGCGCGGGCCCTGCTGGAGGACCCGCGCTGGGCCGGGCCGGACAACCCCCGGCCCCTGCCCAGCGAGGCCGCGGCCCTGCGCGGATTTGTCGCCCTGGCGGCCGGCCCGGACGGACCAGGCCGGCCGCCCAAGGCTCAGTAGTCCTCCCGCTCGATGACCGTGGCCACGCCCTGACCGCCGCCCACGCAGGCGTTGGCGCAGCCCCAGCGGCCTCCCTTCTGGTTCAGGATGCGGGCCAGGGTGCCCACCAGGCGGTTGCCGGTGGCCCCCAGGGGGTGGCCGATGGCCAGGCCGCCGCCCATGACGTTGACCGTCTCCGGGTCCAGGCCCAGCTCCTTGATGCAGTTCAAGGCCACCACGGCGAAGGCCTCGTTGATCTCCCAGAAGTCCACCTGGTGGGGTTTCAAGCCTATCTTGTCCAGGGCCATGCGGCTGGCCGGCACCGGGCCTTGCCCCATGACCGTGGGGTCCACTCCCACGAAACCTATGGAGCGGATGGTGGCCAGGGGCTTGAGGCCCTTTTGCAGGGCGCGGGCCTTGGACATCAGGACCATGCCGGAGCTGGCGGCGTTCAAGGGCGAGCTGACCCCGGCGGTGATCAGGCCGTCCTTCTTGAAGGGGGTCTTGAGCTTGGCCAGCTCCTCCAGGGTGGTCTCGCCGCGCACGGCCTGGTCCCGGTCCACGCTCATGAGGCTGCCGTCGGCCTGGGGGGCCTGGATGGGCAGTATCTCGTCGGCGAAGAAGCCCACGGCCTGGGCCGAGGCCGCCCGCTGGTGGGAGCGCACCGCCCACTCTTCCATCTCCCGCCGGGTGATGCCGGAGATGGCGCCCAGCTTCTCGGCGTTGAGCCCCATGTTCATGGTGGTGTTCATGTCCCAGTGCTGGTGCTCGGGGGCCAGGAACAGGCTCTGGTGCAGGGCCACCAGGCCCCGGTCCTGGGTGACGCCCACCATGGGCAGGCGGGTCATGTGCTCCATGCCTCCCACCAGCACCACGTCGGCGAAGCCCTGGGCGATCTCCATGAAGCCCACGTGGATGGCGGCCATGGCCGAGCCGCACTGCTGGTCCACGAACTTGGAGGCCATGGTCTCGGGCAGGTTGGCCAGAAACAGGGGCGTGCGGCCGCCGAAGGTCCACTGTTCCCCCACCCCGGTGGCGCAGGCCACGATGAAGTCGTCGATCTCCTCGGGGCGGATGCCGCTGCGCTCGATGAGCGGATGCACCAGCTGGGCCAGCAGCTCGTCGGCGCGCAGGGCGTGGAACCAGTCGCGACCCGGGTCGTTGGGGCGGCAGCGGGATTGGGCCGTGCGCAGATAGCCGGCGATGACCACTTCTTGCATGTCTAGTCTCCTACGGTGATGGTTATGCCCGGACGCGGCCGTGCGCGTTCCGGCGGAGGTTGTCAATCAGCGAAGCAATCCTGGCCCAGGCTGGCGGTCAGGCCGTCGTCCTCGGCCAGGCGGGCGGCCAGGCCTTGGCTCTTGGGCAGCTCATAGTGGAAGAAAAAGCGCATGGTGGCCAGCTTGCCCTTATAGAAGGCCGCGTCGGCCTGGCCGGGAGCGGCGGCCAGGCCTTGGCAGGCGGCCAGGCCCTGCTTGAGCCACTGCCAGGCCACGGCCACCAGCCCGCACAGCTCCAGGTACAAGGTGGCGTCGGCCAGGAACACGGCCATGCGCCCGGCGCGGGCCAGTTCCAGCTTGGCGGCGGTTATGCCGCGCAAGGCCTCCAGGGCCTGTCCCAGGCGGGCGGCATAGGGGGCCAGCTCCTGGACGGCCCCGGCCTGGGCCATGGTTTGCTCCAGCTCCTGGACAAAGGCCGCCAAGGCCTTGCCGCCCTGCATCACCACCTTGCGCCCCAAGAGGTCCATGGCCTGGATGCCGGTGGTGCCCTCGTGGATGGCGTGGATGCGCATGTCGCGGAAATACTGCTCGGAGGCGAATTCGTCGGTGTAGCCATAGCCGCCCAGCACCTGCAAGCCGGCGCTGGTGGCCAATATGCCCATTTCAGCGGGGTAGGACTTGGCGATGGGGGTGAGCAGCTCCAGCAGCAGGTGGGCGTGCTCCCTGTCCTGCTCCGGGCCGTGTTCGGCCATGTCCGCATAGTAGGAGGCTTGCAGCAGCACCCCCAGCGCGCCTTCCACCACCGCGCGCTGGAACAGGAGCAGGCGCTTGACGTCGGCATGCTCGATGATGGGCACCGGCGGTTGCAGGGGGTCCTTGCCCTCCACCGGCCGGCCCTGGGGCCGCTCCTGGGCGTACTTGAGCGAGGCGTAATAGGCCCCCGAGGCCACGGCCGCCGCCTGCAAACCCACCGAGATGCGGGCCTCGTTCATCATCTGGAACATGTAGCCCAGGCCCTGGTTGGGCTTGCCCAAGAGCCAGCCCCGGCAGTCGCCCGCTTCGCCCATGCTTAGGTGCACGATGGGGCAGCCCCGGTAGCCCAGCTTGTGGAACAGGCCGGCGGTGAGCAGATCGTTGGGCTCCAGGCCGCCCACGCCGGGGCGCAGCTTGGGCACCAGGAAGAGCGAGATGCCCTTGACCCCCGCCGGAGCGCCCTTGATGCGGGCCAGCATCAGGTGGACCACGTTCTCCACCCCGTCGTGGTCGCCGGCGGAGATGAATATCTTCTGCCCGGAGATGAGGTAGTGGCCGTCTTCCGTGGGCTGGGCGGTGGTGGTGATGTCGGAGAGCGAGCTGCCCGCGCCGGGCTCGGTCAGGGCCATGGTGCCCTGCCACAGCCCGCCGATCATCTGAGGCGCGTAGGTCTCCTTGAGCTGGTCGGTTCCATAGGACAGGATCAGGTGGGCCGCGCCCTTGGTCAGGCCGGGATAGGCCGCGGCGGCCAGGTTGGCGGCCATGAAGACGAACTGGCAGGCTGTCTCCAGCACGATGGGCATTTGCAGACCGCCCGCCTCGTAGGGGAAGGTGGCCCCAATCCAGCCGCCCTCGGCGCTTGCGCGCATGAACTGGCCGGCCAGGGGATGCACCTTGACCTGGCCCTCCACCAGCACGGGCGGCTCCTGGTCCATGGCCCTGAAGGCCGGGAAAAGCACCTCCTCGGAGATGCGTAAAGCCGTGCCCAGCATCATGTCCAGGCCTTCGCGGTCATGGTCCTGGTAATAGGGCAGGCGGGCCAGTTCCTCGGCCTTGAGCACTTCGTGCAACAGGAACTTCAGGTTGCGCTCGCTTACGAATCTAGCTTCCATGAATCACCGCCGTTTAGTTCTGGTGGAATACGCCGCCCCGGGCGGCCATGTCTTCGATGAGTTTGGCCGGCGCGAAGCGGGGACCGTACTGCTGCTCCAGGCGCTGCAACTCTTGCTGGACCTTGTCCAGGCCCCACTGGTCGGCGTAGCGCAGGATGCCGCCCCGGTAGGGCGGAAAACCGGTTCCCTGCACCATGGCCAGGTCCATGTCCGCCGGCCGGTCGCAGATGCCCTGCTCCATCATCAGGGCCGCCTCGTTGATGGCCAGGGCCATCAGCGCGTCCACGATCTCCCCTGGCTTCGCCTGGCGCGGTACAACGCCATGCTGGCGGCGATACTCCTCCACCACCTCCATCACCCGGGGATTGGGCGCGGGCTTGGGACCGGAGTAGTCATAGAAACCCCGCCCGGTCTTGCGGCCAAAGTCGCCCAGGGCGTGAATGGCCTCGTGCAGGGGATGGATCTGATAACGGGAGCCCAGGGCGCGGGCAAAGGTCTGCCCCACGTGATAGCCGATGTCCAGGCCGGTCAGGTCCTCCAGGGTGAAGGGCCCCATGGGCAGGCCGAAATCGCTGATGGCCCGGTCGATCTCCACCATGTCCAGGCCGCCGGCCAGCAGGTGGATGGCCCCCACGGGCAGGCTGATGAGCTGGCGGGTTACGTAGAAGCCGGGGCCGTCGGCCACCACCACCGGCACCTTCCTGAGCTGGCGGGCGATAGCCACCCCGCTGGCCAGGGTCTGGTCGCTGGTCTGGCCGGCGCGGATGATCTCCAACAGAGGCATGCGCTCGGCCGGGTTGAAAAAGTGCAGGCCCAGCATACGGGCGGGGTCGGCCAGCACGCTGGCCATCTCGGTGATGGGCAAGGCCGAGGTGTTGGTGGCGAAGATGGTCTCGGGCCGGCAGACGCCCTCCAGCTTCTTCCAGATGCCCTGCTTGACCGCCATGTTTTCCACCACCGCCTCGATGACCAGATCAGCCGGGGCCAGGTCCTCCAGGCGGGTGGTCAGGCTGAGGCCCTGCTCCAGCATCGCTTCCAACTGGGCCGGCTTGAGCTTGCCCCGCTTGAGCTGGAAGGCGAAGGTCTTGGCGATGGCTGCCTTGGCCTTGTCAAGGGCCGCCTGGTCGATGTCCCACAGCAGGGTCTTGATCCCCGCGCTAATAAGAAGATGGACGATGCCCGAGCCCATGACCCCGCCGCCCAGCACGCCCGCCACGGCGGGGCGGGCCGGGGTCAGGTTCTTCAGGCTGGGCAGCTTGCCAGCGGCGCGCTCGCTCAGGAACAGGCCGATGAGATTCTTGCAGACCGGGGAGACTGTGCAGTCGGCGAAAAGGTCGGCCTCGCGGGCCAGGTCGGCCTGGGTGTTCAGGCTAAGCCCTTTTTCCACCGCCTCCAGCAGCTTGAAGGGAGCGATATAGCCCTTGGCCGAGCGGGCCAGTTTCTGCCGGGCCGCTTCTATGATCCAGGGCTTCTCGGCGGCCGAAGGCAGGCGGTCTATGCGCCCCAGGGCCACCCTGGTCTTGTAGCTGAGCTCATGGGCCATGAACTTGCGCGCCGCCGCCAGGGCCGTCTCCAGCAGCTGCTCCGCCGGGGCCAGCTCGTCCACCAGACCCAGGGACCAGGCCTTCTCGGCCTTTATCATGCGCCCTTCCAGCATCAGGTCCAGGGCGGTGGGTAGGCCCACGATGCGAGGCAAGCGCTGGGTGCCGCCGCTGCCGGGGATAACCCCCATCTTGACCTCGGGCAGGCCCAGGCTGACGCCCTGGACCGCCACCCGATAATGGCAGGCCATGGCCAGCTCCAGGCCGCCGCCCAAGCAGTTGCCATTGATGGCCGCGATTATGGGCTTGGGGGCCTGGTCCAGCTGGGCGAACCACTGATGCAAGCCCATCACCAGTTCCACGGCCTGGGCCTTGTCTTTGATGGCTAGCAGCTGGGTCACGTCGGCCCCGGCCAGGAAGTTGCGCCCCGCGCCGGTGAGCACCACCGCCTTGGCCTGGGGATCGGCCAGGGCCGCCTCCACGGCGGCGCGCACCTCGGCCACGAAATGGCCGGACATCTGGTTGACCGGGGGGTTGTCCATGACCAAAAGGGCCACGCCGTCGCTCAGTTTAGGCTTCACGGTCTTGAATTCCGTCTGCATGTTAACTCTCGCGTTGAAGGAGCGCCGGCCAGGGCGCTCAGGGTTTGAGCAGCACCTTTAGACACTGGTCCTTGTGGTTCTCGAAGAGGTCGTAGGCCTCGATCGCCTGCTCCAGACTGAATACGTGGGTGACCAGGGGGGCGAGGTCCAGGCGGCCACAGGCCAGCAGATCCATCAGGCGGTCCATGTGCGCCAGCGAGCCCAGGCCCATGCTCAGCTTGAGGCCGTGGGCGGCCATGCGACCCAGGGGGAACTCCACCTTGCTGGAGAACATGCCCACCACCGAGACCGAGCCTCCCCGGCGCACCAGCTTGAGCGCCTGGAGAAAGGTGTCGGGGTTGCCGATGGCCTCGATGACCGCGTCGGCCCCCGCCCCGCCGCTGGCCTGGGCCACCTGCTCGGCCAGGCCGCCGGCGCGGGCATCCAGGGGGGTGGCCCCATAGCGGCGGGCCAGCTCCAGGCGGTTGGCCATGGTGTCCACGGCCAGCACCTGGCGGGGGCCAAAAAGCCAGGCGCAAATGATGGCCGCCAGCCCCACCGGTCCGCAGCCCAGCACCACAACCAGGTCCCCGGCGCGGATGTTGGCCTGGGAAGCGGCGTGATAGCCGGTGGAGAGCACGTCGCCCACGAAGACGGCCTGCTCGTCGGGAACGTTGTCGGGAATGGGGCAGAGGCACTGATCGGCGAAGGGCGCGCGCACCAGGCAAGTCTGCGCACCGTCCAGGCCGGGGCCATAGATCTCGCCCGCGCCCCAGATACCGCCTTGGCGGCAATGCTGCACATCGCCCCGGCGGCAGTCCGGGCAGACCCCGCACCAGACGGCGGCCGGCGCGGCCACCCGGTCGCCCGGCTTGAAACGGGTCACGGCCGCCCCCGCCTGCTCCACCACGCCCACGAACTCGTGGCCCATCACCGTGCCCGTCTTGATCCCGGGGATGAGACCATGCTTGGCGTGCAGGTCCGAGGCGCAGATGGCCGCCGCGCTGACCCGCACCAGAACCTCGTCCGGCCCACGCAGGACCGGTTCCGGCACTTGTTCCAGCTTCAACCGCTGCTCCGGCTGCAACACCACCGCCAACATGCTTCTACATCTCCTCGGCCATCGCCGGGCAACGGCCCCTGATTGGGCGCGGGCTAGGAGGCCAGTTTGCCCACCAGGCCGGCGTGCTCAGGACCGCGCACCGAGACCAGCGTCACCGGGCAGCGGCGATAGACCCGCTCGGCCGTGGAGCCGAAAAGGGCCGTGGCCAGATTGGTGCGCCCCTTGGTGCCCATCACCACCAGGTCGGCCTTCATGTCTCCCACCGCGTCCAGGATTTCCTGGGCCGGCACGCCCACGCGCACCGCCAGCTCGGCCGCCGCCGGGTCTCCGCCGCACTGGCGGAGCAGGCCGGCCATCATCTCCTTGCGCTCCTGGCTCTGGCGGGCGATGAAGCCCGCCTCGTCCAGGCCGCCGGTCTGGCCGTACTTGACCGCGTTGCGCACCGCCTCCACGTCGCGTTGGTTGAGCACGTTGAGCACCGCCAGGCTGGCGCGCATGTCCTGGGCTATCTCCAGGGCGGCGCACAGGGTGGCCAGCGAGTAGTCCGAAAAGTCTATGGCCGTCAGAACCTTCTTTACTCCGGTCATGTGCAGCTCTCCCTGGGCGGATGGCCCCTACTTGATGAGCAGATTGGGCAGCCAGGTCACGATTTCGGGGAACAACATGAGCAAGGCCAGGCACAGGGCCTGCACCCCCACGAAGGGGATGATGGCCTTGTAGATATCCAGCATGGTGACGCCGGCCGGGGCTATGGCCTTCATGTAGAACAGGTTGAAGCCAAAGGGCGGGGTCAGGTAGGCCATCTCCATGTTGACTATGAAGAGCACGCCGAACCAGACCGGGTCGAAACCCAGGGATTTGATGAGCGGCACGAAGACCGGGGTGCAGACCATGATGATGGCCCCCGGGTCCAGGAGCATGCCCAGCACGAAGAAGGAGAGCTGGATGCCTATCATCACCACCCAGCGCCCCACCGGCATGGCGTTCACCACTTCCTTGATGAACTCCACCGCCCCGATGGCCGTGTACAAGGACGAGAAGCAGGAACCGCCGATGATGATCCAGATGACCATGCAGGACAGACGCAGGGACTCGTAGCTGGTCTCCTTGAACATCCGCCAGCTCAAGCCGCCCACCACGGCGGCGCAGGCCAGCGAACCTATGGCCCCGATGGCCGCCGCCTCGGTGGGGGTGGCCAGGCCCCAGAAGATGGTGCCCAGCACCGCCAGGATCAGGGCGATGGGCAAGGTCACCGCCTTAAGAGCCACCAGCTTCTCGCTCCAGGAAGGCAAATCCTCCTTGGGCACCGCCGGCCCCAGCTTGGGATTTATCAAGCACCGGATCAATATGTAGACGATGAATAACCCGCCCAGCAGCAGGCCGGGCAGTATGCCGCCGGCAAAAAGCGCCCCCACCGACTCGCCGGCGAAAAGGCTGTAGACGATCATCAGCACGCTGGGCGGGATGAGGATGCCCAAGGCCCCGCCGGCGGCGATGGAGCCCATGACCATTTTATTGTCGTAGCCGTGCCCCAGCATGGAAGGCATGGCGATGAGCCCCATGCTGACCGTGGCCGCGCCGCTGGTGCCGGTCATGGCGGCGAAAAGCATGCATATGACCACCGTGCCCACGGCCAGGCCCCCGCGCAGTCCGCCCACCCACTTGTAGACCATGTCATAGAGCGCGCCGGCCAGGCCCGACTTCTGCAACACCATGCCCATGAAGATGAACAATGGTATGCCTGAAAGGATGAAGTTCTGCGACACGCCCAGGGCGTTGCCGGCCATGGCCATGAGCGCGTTGGGTCCCCACAAGAAATAGGTGAAGACCACCGCCACCGCCCCCAGCACGAAGGCCAGGGGCAGGCCGGTGAGCAAGGTGGCCACCAGCACCCCGAAGAGCAGCAGGGTGTTCATGCTGGCATCCATCACTCGCCCCCTTTCATCAGTATCCGCACGTCACGGGCCAGCTTGGCCAGGCCCTGCAACAACAAGAGCGCCGCGCCCAGGGGCAGCATCAGCTTGAAGGGGTAGAGCGGCGGTCCCCACTCGGTGGAGTCGTGCTCCAGAAGCTTGATGGAGCGCCAGGCCGTCTCCCAGCCCTTCCACAACAGCACGCCCACGAAAATCAGGAAGAGCAGGAAGGTGAAGATGTCTATCAGCGCCCGGTTTTTGGGGGAGAAGCGGCTGTAGATGATATCCATGTTGACATGGCCGCCCTGCCGCATGGTGTAGGCCCCGCCCAGCAGGATGAATATGCCGAAGAGCATGGCCGACAGCTCGCTGGCCCAGACGGTGGGGCTGTTGAATATGTAGCGGACCACCACTTCGTAGACCTCCACCACCGCCAGCAAGGGGATGAGGAAGGCGACCAGGCGTCCCGTCTTCTCGCTGAGGGAATCTATCCACTCCAGGGCTTTTTCCATGCCTGAACCTCTTCACGTCTCCCGGGGGGCCGGCCAGCGCGGCCGGCCCCCCGGGGGGATCGCGTTATTTAACCGGACGGCCCAATTCGGCCAGATAGGCGTAGAGCAGCTTGAAGGCCTCTTGCAGCAGAGGATCGGGATTCTGCGCCATCTCGGCCCAGACCTCCTGGCCCGCCTTGCGCATCTTGGCCAGCTCCTGGGGGGGCAGCTTGTTGACCGCCACGCCCCACTTGGCCTTCATCTCCTGGAGCGCGAACTTGGTGCGCACCCGGGTGTCGTGGTAGCTCTCGGCGTCGCCGCCGGCCAGGGCCGCGCCTTGGATGATGGCCTGCTGGGTGGGGGTCAGCTTCTTCCAGACGTCGATGTTGATCCACATGGTGTTCCAGGAACCCATGATGGGCTCGGGATCCATGTAGTTCTTGAGCACCTCGTGCAGCTTGAGTTCGAACATGGGGAAGGCGTCGCCCCAGTGGGCGCCTTCCACCACGCCGGTGGACAGGGCGGTGTAAAGCTCGCCGCCCGGGACGTAGGTCGTGGAAGCGCCCATCTTGCTGAGCCACTTCTGCATGGTGCCGTAGGCGCGCAGCTTGACGCCCTTCAGGTCCTCGGCGGTGTTGATGGGCTTCTTGGTCATCAGCCCCACGTTGAAGGGCTCCCAGGGCACCACCAGGATGTTGTGCTTCTCATAGCCCTTGTTGAGGAGCTGGAGATAGCCGCGCTGGTACATGAAGAAGAAGGCCTCGCTGTTGTCCTCGAAGGCAAAGGGCAGGCCCTGGCCGATCTCGCTGACCGGAATCAGCTTGTGGTGATAGCCCTCGGAGACGGTGGCCATGTCCAGGGTGCCGTTGCCCACGGCCTCCAGCAGCTGCTTGGTGGGCACCAGGCTGTCGGTGGGGTGCAGGGCGATGGTGATCTCGCCGTTGCTCATCTTGTTGATCTGCTCGATGACCCTGCCGATGGTGCGTTTGGCCTGCTCGGGTGGCAGATGGCTTTGCAGCCGTAGATTGACCTTGGCCGCGCTGGCCGGTCCCGCCATCAGGCCCAGCATCAGGCCCAGACAGACCGCCAGCAACCACGCCCGCCGCAACACTTCGCTCATCATCTCGACCCCTCCCTTTCTTGAATGCGCCATGGGTTTATCGATACTCAGGCCGCCGCCTCCTCCCTTTCCTTGAGCACCCGCCGCAAGAGCTTGCCGGCCCCGCTCTTGGGCAGTTCGTCGCAGAAGACCACCTCGCGGGGCCGCTTGTAGGCGGCCATGTTCTCCTTGGACCAGTCCAGGATCTCCGCCTCGCTGACCTTTCCCTGATAGGCCGGCTTGAGCACTACGAAGGCCTTGGGGCTTTCGCCGCGATAATCGTCGGGCACTCCGATGACCGCCACCTCGCCCACGGCGGGATGGCGGTAGAGCAAATCCTCCACCTCGGCGGGGAAGACGCTGAAGCCCGAGCACTTGATCAGTTCGCGCTGGCGGCCCAGCAGCTTCAGATAGCCTTCCTCGTCCATGAGCCCCATGTCGCCGGTGTATATCCAGCCGTCGCGGATGACCGCGGCGCTCTCCTCGGGGCGCTCCCAATAGCCGCTAAAGGTGCATGGCCCCTTGATGACGATCTCGCCTTCCTGGTTGGGCCCCATGACTTGGGCCGGGTCTGCCGGGTTGACGATCTTCATGTCGCTCAAGTGGGGCACGCCCACGAAGCCCGGCTTGTAGCGCCCCATGGGGGTGATGGCCCCGCCCTGGCAAACCGACTCGGTCAGTCCATAGCCCTCCATGACCAGAGCCTGGGGGGCCAGAGCCAGCACGCGGCCCTGCAACTCCACGCCGATGGGCGCGCCGCCGGTGCAGATGTAGCGGAAGGAGCTGAAGTCGTAATCCTCCAGCTTGGGCAGATTGAGTAGGGCCACCAGCATGGTGGTGGCCCCCACCCAGCCCGTGACCTTGTAGCTGCTGATGGCCTGGGCCACGTGCTCGGGCGTGAAACGGGCCAATATCACCAGGTGCGCTCCGGTCAACAAGGCGCCGCACATGCCCATGATCATGCCCATGATGTGGAAGAAGGGCGTCACGCCCAGGAATATGTCGTCCGGAGTGTGGGCAAACCAGGAACTGGAGCCCTGCGCCGCGGTGGCCAGGGCGTGGTGGGTTACCATGGCCCCCTTGGGTAGGCCGGTGGTGCCGCCGGTGTATTGCAGCAGGGCCAGGTCCTTGTGCAGGTCCAACTCCAGGGACGGAGGGGTGGACGAGGCATGGGCCAGCAGGGTCTGCAAGTCCAGAACGTCGCCCTCCACGGGTGTTTTTTGCAGCACCTCCGGCGGCGGGGTGATGCCCGCCGGGTTGGGGCAGTATTCCCCCAGCCAGGTCACGATGATTCTTTCCAGGCCTGCCTTGCCGGGCAGCTTGGCGATCTCGGGATAGAGGTTGTCGGAGGTCAGGAGCATGCGGCAGCCGGCGTCCTTGATCTCGTACTCCAGCTCAGCCTGCTTGAACATGGGATTCAAGCAGACCACCACGCCGCCGGCCCGCAGCACCCCGAAAAAAGCCATGACGAACTGGGGTGCGTTCTGCATGAAGATGGCCACCCGGTCGCCCTTGGCCAGGCCCAGGCCCATGAGGGCGTTGGCCATGCGATCGACGGACTCGTTGAGCTGGGCGTAGCTCATATCGTTGCCATAGAAGCTCATGGCCGTCTTGGTGGGATGGGCCTGGGCGGTGCGCCGCAAAAGCTCACCAACGCCCACCTCCACCGCCAGCTCCCGGGGAACATGATCAGGCCAAACCTTGTGCCAGACTCTTTCCGTAGCTTGCATCTCGCCCTAGCCTCCCGTTGCCGTCTCCCGTTTTTTCCTGGCGCGCCTAGCTTTTCAGGCCAAGCCCGCGCATGACGAAGCCGGTTATGAATTCGACGTTTTCCTTCAGTTCGCTTTCTTTTAGGTTCCAGCCGCGCAGGGACAAGAAGACCATCATGAAGGCCACCAGGTTGGCCGCCGTGTCCGAGGCTCGCTCGTCCAGGCCCGTCTGGGGCAGTTGGGCCAGCAGGTTGCGGTAGAAACCCACGATGTTGCGGTCGTCGATCTCCAGCACCTGGCGCAGGTGGTTTTTGTCCAGGTACTTGGTCTCGGTGTAGATGAAGAGGATGAGTTCCTTGTTGCGGTGGATGAAGTCCAGGGTGAGGCGCAGGGTCTTCTCCAGGCGCTCCTGGGGATCGCCGGGCTGGTCCAACCCCTCCTCTGACAGATGCCCGAACCAGACCTCCTGCATGTGGCGGTGCACCAGATACAGGATGTCGTCCTTGGAGGCGATGTAGTGGTAGAGCTGCCCCATGGACATGTTGCAGGCCGCGGCTATGTCGCGGATCGAGGTTCCGTGATAGCCCTTCTGGAACATCACCTGGCAGGCGCCCTCCACGATCTGGCGCTGCTTGCGGTCAATGAGATCCTGGTCGCGAGCGGTGCTGGGCACCTCCTCCATGTCTGCGGGGTTGGCCATGGGCTCCAGTTCCGGCGGCTTGGCCCTGCGCCCCTTGGCCCCCCCGGGCGCTGCTTTCTTCACGGTGCTCATGACGCGGCCTTATATCGCCGGAGGGAAGGTGGGCAGATCGCTGTAGATGGGGTCGGTGCTGCCGTCGTTTATGCGGGCGGCGCGCTTGACCGCGGCCTTGTAGCGGTCGAACTCGGCCAGGGCGTGGATGGAAAGGCGCTGGGCGGCAAGGGAGCCCTCGGCGTGCAGGGTTATCACGTCCTCGTAGGAGGAACCCAGGTCGCGGATGAACTTGATAAGGCGCAGGCGGTGCTCGGTGGGCACGCCGGCCTTGCCGCCCAGGTACTTTTCGATCATGGCGTGGGTGGCCGGGTTGTTCCAGTCGGCGGCCGAGGGCGCGGTGGCCACGATGCCGCCGGCGATGTCCTGCAGGTACTTGATGCCCTGGTGCCAGTTGTCGGCGAAGTGCAGCTTGGCGATGTTGGCGATCATGGGGTTGGGATAGACCAGGCCGGATTCGGGCTCGAAGGCGCAGTGCTCGCAGGCCGCGCGCCCTAAAATCTCGGTGGCCTCGGTGTACCAGGTCAGCCAGGTCAGCTTCTCGCGCACGTGGGCTACCTTCTCCACGTTGTTGTACTCGGCCATGAGCGCCGCCGCCCCGGTCAAAAGCTCCAGCTCCACGGCCTTGTAGGTCTCGGCGCTCAGGCGGTGGAAGTTGCCGAACATGTGGGCGATGTGTCCGGCGAACTTCCACTCCCCCTTGAGGAAGATGCGCTCGTTGGGGATGAACACGTCGTCGAAGATGACCATGGCGTCGTTGATGTAAACGCTGGCCGACAGCGGGTAATCAAAGAAGTTGCCCGGCTCCTTCATCTCCGGCTCGGCCGAGATGAAGGTGAGCCCCTTGGCGTTGGCCTGCACGCCAAAGGAGACGGCGTAGTCCTTGTCGTCCTCCTTCATGGCCCGGCAGGGCACCACGATAAGCTCGTTGGAGAGCGGGGCCTCGCTGATGTGGGCCTTGGCCCCGCGCACCACGATGCCGTCCTTGCGCTCCTCCACGATGCGCACGTAGTAGTCCTGGTGGGGCTGCTGCTGGGAGGGGCTAAGGCTGCGGTCGCCCTTGACGTCGGTCATGGCCAGGGCCAGGCTGGCGTCGGTGTCTTGCAGGTATTTGCGGTAGGTCTCCACGTTCTGGGCATAGTGGGTGCCCAGGGCGCGGTCCACCCGGGGGGCCACCACGGTCACGGCGTTTAAGCCGTCCTTGCCCACGAACTTGGCGCCAGAGGGCTTGCCGAAGCAGACCCGGCCCCAGAGCTGGACGATCTGGCGCAGGCGCAGCAGGTCTTCGCGGGTCTTCTGGGCCTTGAAGACGAAGCTGACCCGCTCGCCCTTTTCATTCACGTCGGTGACCAGGTCCTGGTACTTGGGGTCCTGCTGCATGACGTAGTCCATGGCCATCCAGCGCATGCAAATCTGCAGGATGGGGTCCTGGGTCACGTCGGGAACCTGCTTGCCCATCAGATAGACCACCCGGCCGTCGCGCAGGCTTTCCACGTACTGTTGAGGGGTTCTAAGCGCCATTTGATTTTCCTCCCAAGGGATTGGTCGTGTTGTGGGGGGAGATCGCCGTCTCCCCATGGCCCCGCCCGGAGGCGGGTCAGCGCGCCTGGCCGGCTTTGGGCTAAAGCTCCAGCCCGTGCCAGGCGAAATATTCCTCGTCGGTGGCCACCACCCCGCTTACCGCGCCGGCGTGCTGCCCGGCCAGAAAGACCGCGCAGGCCACCATCTTGTCGGGGGTGGTCCAGTCTTTGCGCTCCTCTTCGCTGGACCAGAAGCGCATGCCCTCGCTGTCCACCACCTTGACCGGCTTGAGCCCGTTGACCGCCACCCCGTGACGCCCCGCCTCGGCAGCCAGGCCCCAGGTCAAACGGTCCAGCCCGGCCTTGGCCACCGCATAGGCCACCCCGGTGTTGACCAGGCCCGGCCCCTTTTCGTCGGCGGCCAGCGAGGAGATGTTGACGATGGCGCCCCGCCCCTGGGCCGCCATGTGGGGCAGCACGGCGCGGGAGCAGAGAAAGGCCCCGGTCAGGTTGACCTTGAGCACCAGCTCCCAGCGTTTCAGCGAGGTCTCCAGGATCGAGCGGCCAAAGGCCACTCCCGCGTTATTGACCAGCACGTCGATCCGCCCATAGGCCTGGACGGTTTCTTCCACCATGGCCTGGACGCTGGCCTCGTCGGTCACGTCGCAGCGCGCGGCCCGGGCGCGTCCGCCCGAGGCCTGGATGGCGGCCACGGTCTGGTGGATGGTGCCGGGCAGGCAGGGGTCGACCTGGGTCTCGCTGCGCGCGGCGGCCACCACCGCCGCCCCCTGGGCGGCCAGGCCCAGGGCGATGGCCTTGCCAATGCCCCGGCTGGCCCCGGTGACTATGGCGACCTTGTCCTGCAGCTGGCCGTGGCGGGTGGGGGGCATGATCTTGGCTCCTGGTTTCTGGGCGCGTCTTCATAGAGCGAGCGCTCGATTTATGTTAGGAGCATAAAAAACCGCACAACGCGGTGTCAAGGCGATATGTTTCACAAGCCCTGTTTGCGCCGCTTTTCACAGCAGAAACGCCCCAAAACCCCATCCGCGCCCCCGCCCTGCCCGGCCCAAGCAGCCGGAACGGACGTAGGGCGCTCGTGATGCCAATAGTTATTTACGCTTATATTCAGGGTGTTGCCGAGAAAGGACCGGACGGGCTGGCGGGATGGCCAGGGCTGCTCCAGCGCGCGGGCCCGCCTCCCTGCCCGGGCCAGCCCCGCGCCGTGGCTGGCCCCGCGTGAAACACCGGCGGTGCCGCATAAAGAAAAAGGAGGTTTGGCCCTCGCGCGGGCCCGGCGCCTCCGGGCGCGCGGGGTCAGGGAAAAGGGCCGCGCGCCCGGGTCAGGCCGGGGTCAGCATGCCTTGGCGGAGGATGAATTCCAGCACCTGGTCCAGGCCCTGGCCGGTCTTGAGGTTGGTGAAAACAAAGGGGCGCGCCCCGCGCATGCGTTTGGCGTCCTGCTCCATGACCTCCAGGGAGGCCCCCACCAGGGGGGCCAGGTCGATCTTGTTGATGACCAACAGATCCGACTTGGTGATGCCAGGGCCCCCCTTGCGGGGAATCTTGTCGCCGGCGGCCACGTCGATGACGTAGATGGCCAGGTCGGCCAGTTCGGGGCTGAAGGTGGCGCTTAGGTTGTCGCCGCCGCTCTCGATGATGACCAGGTCCAGGCCGGGGAAACGGGCGCCCAGTTCCTCCACCGCGGCCAGGTTCATGGAGGCGTCCTCGCGGATGGCGGTGTGGGGGCAGCCCCCCGTCTCCACGCCCACGATGCGCTCCTGGGCCAAGGCCTGGCGGCGGGTGAGGAACTGGGCGTCCTCGCGGGTGTAGATGTCGTTGGTCACCACGGCCAGCTCCAGTTTCTCGCGCAACTTCAAACACAGGGCCTCGATGAGGGCGGTCTTGCCCGAGCCCACCGGCCCGCCCACGCCCAGACGCAGGGGCGCGTTTGGCTTCATGGCTTCGTCTCCTTGTCCCCGCGCCCGGCTCAAGAACGGAACAGCCGGGTGGGCTGGGTCTCGTGCAGGGCGCTGGCCAGGGCCAGGCCCGGGGCCAGGCCGCCTATGTCGTCGTCTTCCAGGGCCAGGCCGCTCTCCACCGCCTGGGGAATCCGCTCCAGGGACAGGGACAGCAGGCGCTGCCCGGCGCTTTGGCCCAGGGGTATGAGCTTCATGCCCGCCGCCACCTGCCCCTCGGCCAGGGTCCAGAGGTAGCCCGCGCAGGCCTGGCGGCAGCCGATGCCCCAGGCCCAGGCGGCCAGGGCGAACATGGCCGCGAAACCGGGAGGCTCCGGGGCGTTCCAATCGCGGGCTTGGGCCAACCCCTCGCCCGCCAGCAGCCGGCGCAGGGCCTGGCCCATGCCGGTCTCGGCGGACTGCATCTCGGCCGATTCGCGGCTGGCCAGCAAAAAACCGTTCCAGCGCGCCAGCGCCGGGTGATCATCATCGCGCCAGGCCTGGTGCAGGCGGGCCATGAGCGGCGCTTCCAGCCAGGTCCAGGGATGGGTCAGCAGGCCCATGAGCCACTGGCCGGCCTGTTCCTCATCGCCCACCCAGCCCGCCTCCACGGCCCACTCCAGGCCCTGGGAATAGCTGTAGGCCCCCACGGGCAGGGCGGGGCTGCACAGGCGCAAGAGGCGCAGGCCAGGGGCCAGGTCGTTTATGGCATCACCGCTCATGCGCCGCTTTCGCCGTGCCCGCCATGCCCGGCGTGCTGGTGGCCGTGATAGGCCCCGGACTCGGGCTCGAAGGGAGCGCGCACGGCCTCAGGCTCCAGGCCCAGGCCGCGCAGCATCTCGTCCAGCACGTGGTCGCGCTGATAGAGCAGCCGCCCCGGCTGGATCTGCACCGGCACGTGACGGTTGCCCAGGTGATAGCAGGCCCGGGCCAGGCCCACCGGGTCCGCGCACAGGGCCAGGGACAGGTCCTCGGCCAGGGCGGCCACGCGCACCAGCTGGCCCGAGGCGGCCTGGAGCAGGTCGCCGTGCTTCAATCCCACGCCCCGGGGCAGCAGCAGGGCCGCCTCCCGGCCGTCATCCAACCGGACCAACTGGCGGCTGCGCTGGCGGGCCTCCCAGGTCAGGCTCAAGGCTGCCTCCACCTTGACCGTGTCGTCCCGCTCCAAGCGCCGCACCAGCTCAAGCATGCTTGACCTCTCTAAAACAGGAAGTAGCGCTGGGCCAGGGGCAGCACCGCCGCTGGCTCGCAGGTCAGGAGTTGCCCGTCCGCCCGCACCTGATAGGTCTGGGGGTCCACCTCTATGCGGGGCAGGTAGTCGTTGTGGATGAGGTCGCGCTTGCGCAAGGCGCGCGTCCCGCTCACCGCGGCCAGGCCGCGCTTGAGCCCCAGCCTATCGCCGATGCCCGCGGCCAGGGCGGCTTGAGAGACGAAGGTCAGGCAGGTGGCGGCCAAGGCCCCGCCATAGGCCCCGAACATGGGGCGGTAGTGCACGGGCTGGGGCGTGGGTATGGAGGCGTTGGCGTCGCCCATGGGCGCGGCGGCGATCATGCCGCCCTTGATGATGAGCGCCGGCTTGACCCCGAAGAAGGCCGGGTTCCACAGCACGATGTCGGCCAGCTTGCCCGGCTCCAGGGAGCCCACCTGGGAGGCGATGCCGTGGGTCAGGGCGGGGTTGATGGTGTACTTGGCCAGGTAGCGCTTGACCCGGAAATTGTCGGCCTGGCCGTGGTCCACGGGCAAGGGGCCGCGCTGGACCTTCATCTTGTGGGCGGTCTGCCAGGTGCGGATGATGACCTCGCCCACCCGGCCCATGGCCTGGGAGTCCGACGAGATCATGCTGAAGGCCCCCAGGTCGTGCAGGATGTCCTCGGCGGCGATGGTCTCGCGCCGGATGCGGCTCTCGGCGAAGGCCACGTCCTCGGCGATGCCGGGGTCCAGGTGGTGGCAGACCATGAGCATGTCCAGGTGCTCGTCCACGGTGTTGACCGTGTAGGGGCGGGTGGGGTTGGTGGAGCTGGGCAGCACGTTCTCCTGCCCGCAGGCCTTGATGATGTCCGGGGCGTGGCCGCCGCCCGCGCCCTCGGTGTGATAGGCGTGGATGGCCCGTCCCTTGAAGGCGGCAAAAGTGTCCTCCACGAAACCCGACTCGTTCAGCGTGTCGGTGTGGATGGCCACCTGCACGTCGTATTGCTCGGCCACGCTCAGGCAGTTGTCGATGGCCGCCGGGGTGGTGCCCCAGTCCTCGTGCAGCTTTAACCCCATGGCCCCGGCCTCGATCTGCTCCACCAGCGGCGCGGGGCGGCTGGCGTTGCCCTTGCCCAGAAAGCCCAGGTTCACGGGCAGGCCCTCGGCCGCTTGCAGCATGCGCGCCAGATGCCATGGCCCGGGGGTGCAGGTGGTGGCGTTGGTGCCGGCGGCCGGGCCGGTGCCTCCGCCGATCATGGTGGTGACTCCCGACATGAGGGCCTCCTCCACCTGCTGGGGGCAGATGAAGTGGATGTGGGAGTCGATGCCGCCGGGGGTGGCGATGAGGCCTTCGCCGGCGATGATCTCGGTGCCGGCCCCGATGACGATCTCCACCCCCGGCTGCACGTCGGGGTTGCCGGCCTTGCCGATGGCCGCGATGCGCCCGTTCTTGATGCCTATGTCGGCCTTGACCACGCCCCAGTAATCCAGCACCAGGGCGTTGGTGATGACCGTGTCCACGGCCAGCTCGTTGGTGGCCTGGCCCTGGCCCATGCCGTCGCGGATGACCTTGCCCCCGCCGAACTTGACCTCCTCGCCATAGATGGCGCGGTCGGCCTCCACCTCGATGAACAGCTCGGTGTCGGCCAGGCGCACCCGGTCCCCCACGGTGGGGCCGTACATCTCGGCATAGGCTTGACGGCTGATCTTCATGACGTGGCCTCCTGGCGGGGCAAGCCCCCCATGACCAGGCCCCGGAAGCCCCAGACCTGGCGCGCCCCGCGCAGGGGGATTAGCTCCACCTGGCGGCGCTGGCCCGGCTCGAAGCGCATGGCCGTGCCCGCGGGCAGGTTGAGGCGATAACCCAAGGACGCGGCGCGGTCGAACTCCAGAGCCTGGTTGGTCTCGTAAAAGTGATAGTGGGAGCCCACCTGGATGGGGCGGTCGCCGGTGTTGGCCACGCTCAGGCTCAGGGTGGGCTGGTCCTGGTTAAGCTCGACCTCGCCTGGGGCGGTGATGATCTCTCCTGGTCGCATGGCTTATCCCTCAGCGGATGGGGTTGTGCACGGTCACCAGCTTGGTGCCGTCGGCAAAGGTGGCCTCCACCTGCACCTCGTGGATCATCTCGGCCACGCCCTCCATCACGTCTTCGGCCGTGAGCAGGCTGGCCCCGTATGACATGAGCTGGGCCACGCTCTGGCCGTCGCGCGCGCCCTCCAGGATGCCCGCCGAGATGTAGGCCACGGCCTCGGGATAGTTGAGCTTGAGTCCCCGAGCCTTGCGCCGCTCGGCCAGAAGCGCCGCCGTGAACAATAGCAGCTTGTCCTTTTCCCTGGGCGTCAGTTCCATGGCTAGCCTCCTTATCCCCCACCGGGGGGTCACAAGCTCCAGATGCGCGGCGGGCAGGCCTCCGCGCCCAAGAGCGCCGGGCGGATGACCTGCCAGGCGCGCAGGAAAAAGGCGCGGGCCGCCTCGGCCTCCGGCCCCAGATAGCGGCAGACCAGGACGCCGCTG
Organism: uncultured Desulfarculus sp.; assembly: GCA_964561775.1. Classification (GTDB taxonomy): domain Bacteria; phylum Desulfobacterota; class Desulfarculia; order Desulfarculales; family Desulfarculaceae; genus JACRDC01. Next base: position 19,563 of record CAZLSD010000034.1, read on the forward strand.
ACCAGGGTGGCGGCGAAACGCCCGGGCAGGTCCAGCTCCGCCGCCGCGCTTCGCACCGCCGCCAGCAGTTGGCCGTCGCCGCCGCTGGCCAGCATGGTCCCGGCCACCGGCCATCCCCCCAGGCCCCAGGGCTCTCGCAGCAGCGGGCCGCCGCCCTCATAACGCCCCCGCTCCAGGACCAGGGGGCGGCCTTCGCGCCAGACCTCCAGGTCCTGGCGCAGCTGGCCAGAGGCAAAGGGCTTTCCCGAGGCGGCCAGCCCCAGGCAGATTATCTCCCAGCCCACGAAAGCCGCGTCGCCGCTCAGCTCCACCCGCGTGCGCAGGCGGGCGCGGGCCTGGTCATAGACGATGGTCTCCAGGGGCAGCCACTCCAGGACCGCCCCCGGCTCCAGGCTAAGCCGCTGCTCCAGTCCGGCCCAGGGGCCGGGGCTGCGGTAGAGCTTGCCCGCCGCCGGGGTGGTGATGAGGGCCCGGGCCTGGGGCTTGACCCGCACGCGGATGCTCAGTTGATCGCCGGCCACCACCCCGCCCGGCGGGTGCAGGATGTAGAGATGGCAGCTCTCATCGCCCTGGGGATGGAAGGGGCGCTGCACCATGAGCGGACCCTGGTGGCGGTTAAGCTCCAGGACCGTGCGCCCGCCGCGTGGCCCCAGTTCCAGCTCCAGGCTGGCTTGCCAGCCGTCAGTATCGCGCAAGGCTCTTCCTTTGGCCGCCCCGCTTGGCGCGGGGCTCACACGCTCAGGTGCTGCCCCACCATCTCCTCGCTAAGCTCGGCGATGGGGCCTTGGCCCATGATGCGGCCCTTGTCCATGAGGCAGAAGCGGTCCGCCACCCGGCGGGCGAAGGCCAGCTTCTGCTCCACCAACAATACGCCAATATTGGCCTCGCGGTTTAGCCGTCTTATGATCTCCCCTATCTCGCGCACGATGTTGGGCTGGATGCCCTCGGTGGGCTCGTCCAGGATGAGCAGGCTGGGCTGCAAGGCCAGGGCGCGGCCGATGGCCAGCTGCTGCTGCTGGCCGCCGGAGAGATCGCCGCCCCGGCGGTGCAGCATGCTTTTCAGCACCGGGAACAGCTCGAAGACCAGCTCGGGCGGCTTGGCCCGCCCGCTCAAGCCCACGCGCAGGTTCTCCTCCACGCTGAGCAGGGGGAATATCTCGCGCCCCTGGGGCACGTAGCCTATGCCCAGGCGGGCGCGCTCCGAGGCGGGCTGGCGGGTCAGGTCCTGGCCCTTGAACTCGATTTTGCCGCTGCGCGCGGGCAGAAGCCCCATGATGGTCTTGAGCAGGGTGGTCTTGCCCACGCCGTTGCGCCCCAGCACGCACAGGCAAGAGCCCTGGCCGGCCTCCAGGCAGAGGTCCCACAGGATGTGGCTGTCGCCGTAGAACTGGTTGAGGTCGGTCAGCTTGAGCACGGCTATTCCTCCCCCAGGTAGACCTCGATGACCTTGGCGTCGCTCTTCACCTCGTCCATCTGGCCGTCGGCGATGACCCTCCCCTCGTGCAGCACCGTGACCCGGTCGGCGATGGAGTGCACGAACTCCATGTCGTGCTCCACCACCACCACGGTGTGCCCGCCAGCCAGGGAGTGCAGCAGACCTATGGTGTGCTCGATCTCGGCCGGGGTCATGCCCGCCACCGGCTCGTCCAACAGAAGCATCTGGGGCTCCTGGGCCAGGAGCATGCCGATCTCCAGCCACTGCTTCTGGCCGTGGGCCAGGCCGCCGGCCAGTTGCCCGCTCTGCCCGGCCAGGCCGATGGTCTGCAAGAGCTCGTCGATGCGCTCCCGCTCGGCCGCCTGCAAGCGGCCGAAGAGGGAGTGCTTGAGCCCCTTGTCGCACTTCAGGGCCATCTCCAGGTTCTCGAAGACGGTGTGGCTCTCGAAGACCGTGGGGCGCTGGAACTTGCGCCCGATGCCGCCCCGGGCTATCTGGGCCTCGCTCATCTGGGAGATGTTGCCCAGGGGCTTGTAGAAGACCGCCCCGGCGTCGGCCCGGGTCTTGCCGGTGATGACGTCCAGCAGGGTGGTCTTGCCCGCCCCGTTGGGGCCAATGATGCAGTGGATGCCGCCCTCCATGATGTTGAGGGAGAGATCGTTCAAGGCCAGGAAGCCGTCGAAGCTGACGCTGACCGCCTGCGCGAAGAGAACGGGGAAGCGCCGCCCCGGGGAAGCCGCCGCGCTCATGAGGCCGCCTCCTTGTCCGCGTCCGGCTCCGCCCCGGCCGGGGCGGCCGCGCCCGGCTTGCCGCCGCCGCGCCGCAGCATGTCCTTCAAGCCCACCAGGCCCCGGGGCAAAAACATGGTGGTCCCGATGAACAGGGCGGCCAGGAAGAAGAGCCACAGCTCGGGCCAGGCCACGGTGAACCAGCTCTTGGCC
>CAZLSD010000035.1:0-17784 GCA_964561775.1 uncultured Desulfarculus sp.
GCGCCTTGCCGCAACGATGGCCAAGGGGATCAGGCTCGGAGCGCGGCTTCTTCCCGAAAATATTCGTGGGTGCGCAGCTACTCCTTGGGCAACAGGGTGCGCAGCACATCCTCCTTGCCCACCACCCCCACCAGGCGGCCGTGCTCCACCACGGGCAGGGTGTGGAAGTTCTTCTCCACCATGAGCTGGGCTATCTCCTCCAGGCTGGTTTCGGGGTCTATGGTGACGGGATCGGGGGTCATGGCCTGGCCCACGTTGGCGGCGGCGATCTTGCTCATCTCCTGCTCCAGGCGCTGGGGCGAGCTTAAGGGAATCACCGCGTCCAGCAGGGTGAAGTAGGAGGGCAGGGGCAGGCGCTTCTGCTGGGCGATGAGGTCGCTCTGGCAGAGTATGCCCACGACCCTTTGCTGGGCGTCCACCACCGGCGCGGCGTTGATGCGTCCTTGCAAGAGCATTTGAGCTGCCTTGACCACGTCCTGTTCCATGGAGAGGGTCAGCACCTCGGCGGTCATGATGTCCCGGGCCTTGAGCATGGCGGCTCCTTTGCGCGAAGGTTCATTCTCATCAAGTAGAGCACGGACGGCGCGGCGGGGCAACAGGCATGGCGCGTCTTCAAGCTTTCTCTTGGCCTGGCCCCTGCCTGGGCGATGGGGTATATATGGGGGCATGATATTTTGGGGGCACATAGGGACAAGCCTCTACGCTGGCCAGCGTTTGAGCAGGCTGGCGCCGGGGTGGAGCCAGTTGGCGGCCCTGGCCTTTTGCGGCATGCTGCCGGACCTGGTGGACAAGCCCCTGTTCTACCTGGGTCTGACGCCCATCCCCTCGGGAAGGGTCTGGGCCCACAGCCTGTTGTTCTCCGGGCTGTGGCTGCTGGCGTGCCGGAGCTGGCTGCCGGCCTTGTGGCCCTGGGCCTGGGCCACCCCCGGGCATCTGCTGCTGGACTCGATGTGGAACTCGCCCCACACCCTGTTCTGGCCCTTTCTGGGCAACGTCTTCGACCTGCCGGAACATCTTTTCGCCAACCACTGGGAGCACTGGCTGTGGCTCTATCATAACCAGCCCTGGAGCGCGGCCTGGCTTTTGGGGGCCGAGTTGACAGGCCTGACCCTGGCGGCCAAGGTCCTCTGGTCCGGGCTGGCGGCGCGCCAGGCGCGTCCCGTCCTGGCGGTGGCCGCCCCTCCACCCAGGGGCGGGGCCGGAACGGCTTGATACGGGCCAAGGCTTTACACAGGGGCGCTCTTTTGGTAAATAACGGTTTTCATCGATGAAAACTAAATCGGCGCGCCTGACGGGGCGCGGCCAGGCAGGCCAAGCATGATTGAGGCAGCAGATCTCAGCAAACGCTTCGGCGCCAACATCGCCGTGGACCGCCTGAGTTTCCAGGTGGCCGAGGGCGAGATCCTGGGTTTCCTGGGACCCAACGGCGCGGGCAAGACCACCACCTTGCGCATCCTGACCGGCTTCTTCCCCCCCACCAGCGGCCAGGCCTTCATCGGGGGCCACGACGTGGTGGAAAACCCCCTTCAGGCCCGGCGCGCGGTGGGCTATCTGCCGGAGAACGTGCCCCTCTACGTGGACATGCGGGTGGGCGAGTACCTGCGCTTCGTGGCCGGGGCCAAGGGCCTTTCCGGGGCCAAGGCCATGAGCGAGGTGGGGCGGGTCATGGAGGCCTTGGGGCTAACCGACCGCCGGGGCCAACTCATCAAGCAGCTCTCCAAGGGCTATCGCCAGCGGGTGGGCCTGGCCCAGGCCATCCTGGCCGACCCGCCGGTGCTCATTTTAGACGAGCCCACCATCGGCCTGGACCCCCGGCAGATCGTGGAGATACGCTCGCTGATCAAGGGATTCGCCGGTCAGAAGACCGTGATCCTAAGCAGCCATATCCTGCCCGAGGTGGCGGCCACCTGCTCGCGGGTGCTCATCATCAACCAGGGCCGCCTGGTGGCCCAGGGTCCGCCCTCCATGCTCAGCCCCGACGGCGGCGCGTCCTGCAAGGTGCGCCTGGCCGCCCAGGGCGACGCCTCCCGCCTGGCCGCCCTGCTGGGGCGCACGCCGGGGGTCAGCGGCCTGACCCTGGAGGAGGGCGCGGGACAGGAGGCGGGCGTGAACGTCTTCCACCTGGACACCACGGGCGGGGCCGAGGTGCGCGCCGCCCTGGCCAGACAGGTGGTGGAGGCCGGGCTGGGGCTCATCGAGCTGTCCCCGGTCTCCTTGAGCCTGGAGGAGGTCTTCGTGCAGCTCACCACCGAGGAGAAGGCCCAGCCAGAGCAGGAGGAAGCGGCATGAAAGCCTTGGGCGCCATCTACCGCAAGGAGCTTCTGACCTACTTCCACTCGCCCATCGCCTATGTGCTGTGGGTGGGTTTTCTGGTCATCACCGGCTATTTCTTCTATACCGGGGTGGCCTTCTACACCATGGCCAGCATGCAGGCCATGCAGAACCCCATGTTCGCCCAGCTCAACCTGCAAGACATGCTGGTGGCCCCGCTGATGGGCAACCAGAGCGTCATCATGATGCTCATCTGCCCTCTGCTGACCATGCGCCTGCTCTCGGAGGAAAAGCGCACCGGCACCCTGGAGCTGCTGTTGTCCTATCCCCTGGGCGACGCCAGCGTGGTGCTGGGCAAATACCTGGCCGCCTTAAGCATGCTGGCCCTGATCCTGGCCCCCACCCTGTTGCAGGGGCTCATCCTCTCCTGGCTGGGCAGCCCCCACTGGCCGGCCATCCTCACCGGCTACCTGGGGCTCTTGCTGGAGGGCGGGGCCTTCCTGGCCCTGGGGATATTCACCTCCTCGGCCACCGAGAACCAGATCGTGGCCGCGGTGACATCCTTCGCCGGGCTTTTGTTCCTGTGGGTGCTGGGCTGGTCCCAGGGCGTGGTGGGCGCGGAGCTGGGCGCGGCCTTGAAGGCCGTCAGCCTGGGCAGCCACTTCGAGGGCTTCCCCAAGGGCCTGGTGGACACGGCCGATCTGGCCTACTTCGCGCTGTTCATCGGCGTCTTCATCTTCGTCACCATTCGTAGCCTGGAGGCCAAGCGGTGGAAGGCATGAAACCCTGGGCCAAGCTCTTGGGCGGTTTGGGACTGGCCGCGGCGGCGGCCGGCGGCCTGCACTATGCCTTCAGCCTGCAAGGCTCCCAATACGGGCTCTATGGCCTGGGCCTGGGCCTGGTCCTTATCCTGGCGGCGGCGGTGGGCTCGGCGGCCTATCTCAAGGAATTCTTCAGCCGCCGCTCGGCCCGCCTGGGGCTCTCGGCCGGGGTTGGCGTGGTGGTGGTGCTGGCCATCGCCGTGGTGCTGGGCTCCCTGGCCACCCGCCATCACCTGCGCTGGGATTTTTCCCAGGACAAGCGCCACACCCTGGCCGAGCAGAGCGTCAAGGTGGTCATGGGCTTCACCAGCCCGGTCAAGGCTTACGCCTTCTTCCGCGAGACCCAGCAGGGGCGCATGGAGGCCGAGGACTTGTTGCAGCGCTACGCCCTGGCCAACCGCAACTTCAGTTTCCAGTTCGTGGACCCCGACCGCGACCCCGGCCTGGCCAAGCGCTATGACATCCGCACCTATGGCACCGTGCTGCTCACCATGGGCGAGCGGGAGGAACGGGTCAAGGTGGCCGAGGAGCAGGGCGTGACCAACGCGCTGATCAAGCTGGCCCGCCCGGGCAAGAAGGCGGTCTATCTGATCACCGGCCATGGCGAGCGGGCCTTGACCGACATCGGCCAGGAGGGCCTGAGCGAGCTGAAAAAGGCCCTGGAGCAGCAGAACTACGAGGTCAAGCCCCTGCTGCTGGCCGCCAGTCAAGCCCTGCCCGCCGATGCCTCCCTGCTGGTGTTGGCCGGTCCCAAGAAGCCCCTGGCCGTGAGTGAACTGGCCAGCCTGGAGGCATACCTGGCCAAGGGCGGCGGGCTCATGCTGCTCGTCGACCCGGAGAGCGACGCCGGCCTCTTCGACTGGCTCAAGCAGCGGGGCGTGACCCTGGGCAAGAACGTGGTGGTGGACCCCCAGAGCCGCCTCTTCGGGGCCTCGCCGGCCTGGCCCATCGCCGCCGACTTCAACGACCACGACATCACCCGCTCCCTGGAGGGCGCTTTCTGCTACTTCCCCTTCGCCCGCTCCCTGGAGCTGGCCGAGCCCAGGCCCCAGGGCGTCTCCGGCCAGGTCCTGGTGCGCTCCAGCCAGACCTCCTGGGCCGAGACCGACATGAAGGCCTTGCAGGACGGCCAGGCCCGCCTGGACGAGGGGCAGGACGTGAAGGGCCCCTTGAACCTGGCCCTGCTGCTGAACCTGGAGCCGCCCCAGGCGGAGGGCAAGCCCGCCGACCCGGACAAGCCCGTGGCCAAGGGGCGTCTGGTGGTGGTGGGCGACAGCGACTTCACCGCCAACGGCCACCTGAACCAGGCCGCCAACCGCGACCTGGCCCTGAACGCGGTCAGTTTCCTGGCCGACGAGCAGGATCTGCTGGCCATCCGGCCCAAGGACAGCGCCAGCCAGCCGCTTTTGCTCTCCCCGGCCCAGGCCCAGGTGGTCTTCTGGGTTCCGGTGGTGCTTCTGCCCCTGTTCTTCTTGGGGCTGGGCATCGTGGTGGTGATCCGGCGGCGGAGGCGGGCGGCGTGAAAGGCAAATCCCTACTCGTCTGGCTGGCGGTGCTGGCCCTGGCCCTGGGGGGCTGGTTCTTCAGCCAGAACCGGCAGGAGAGCCAGGAAAAAACCACGGCCGCCGAGTCCAGGCTGCTGAACCTGGGCGAGCCCTCGGCCATGCTGAGCCTGGAGATCGGCGGCGGCGAGCAGCCCCAGGTTATCCGCCTGGAGCGCCCCAGCCCGGACAAGCCCTGGCAGATAACCCAGCCCCTGGCCTGGCCCGCCGACACGGTGCTGGCCGGGCGCATGGTCAGCGAGCTGCTGGCCGCCCAGGTCAAGGAGCGCCACCCCGCGGCGGGGCGTCTGGCCGATTTCGGCCTGGAGCCCCCCCGCCTGCGCCTGGTTTTGCAGGAAAAGGGCGGGGCCAAGGCCGAGGCGCTGGTGGGCGATCTTAGCCCCAGCAAGGAATTCGTCTACGCCGCCCTGCCCGGAAGCGACCAGGTGCTCTTCCTGCCCGGGGCGCTGCGCCCGGCCCTGGCCAAGACCCTCTTCGAGCTGCGGGCCAAGGAGGCCCTGGAGGTGGCGGTGGGGCAGGTGCGGGGGGTGCGCCTCAAGCTGGCCGAGCGGGAACTCAAACTGGACAAGGCCGGCGAGGAGGCCCCCTGGCTTCTGGAGGGCAAGGACGAGGCCGACCCCCGGGCGGTGGACGACCTGCTCTATCAGGCGCGCGGGCTCATCACCACCAGCTTCCAGGACGTGGGGCTCAACCTGGAGCGCATGGGCCTGGCCAAGCCCTGGGGCCAGCTAAAGCTGAGCCTGGCCGGCGGCGGCGAGACCGGCCTGCTGCTGGGCGGCCCGGTCCCCGGCGCGCAGGAGCGCTACGCCCGCCGCCTGGAGGGCGGGCCGGTCATGACCCTCAAGCAGGAGAGCCTGGAGCGCTTAAGCCGCGCGCCCAAGGACTTGCTGGAGCGCCGCCTGCTCCGGTTCAGCCGCGACCAGGTGCAGGCCCTGAGCATTGCCCGGGGCGCGGACGAACTGGTCTATGAGAAGCGCGAGGGGCGTCTGACCAGGGTCAAGCCCGCCGGAGCCGACAAGGAGGGCGAGGACATCTCCCTGTTCCTGTGGGATCTGCTGGAGCTTAAATGGGAGGAGGCGGCCAAGTCCGGCCCCCCCCTTGAACAATCGGGCGCGGTGATTAAAGTTACGGTGGGTGGGCCAGATGCCCAGCCCCGGGAGACGATACTGACCTTGGGGCCCCTGGAGGGCGAGGGCCTGTTGCCCGCCCGCCTGTCCGGCGACCCGAGGGCCTTCATGGTCTCCCGCGCCTTCGTGGCCAAGATGCCGGGGAACACTGGGGATTTTCCGGCCAAGCAGAAGTAAAGAGAGGCTTTGATGGCTCGAGTCACGGTAGAGGATTGCCTGGAGAAGGTGGACAACCGCTTCATCCTGGTGCACATGTCCGCCAAACGGGTGCGCCAGCTGCGCGAGGGCGCGCCCCCCCTGGTGGAGGTCAAGAACAAGGAAATCGTGGTCTCCTTGCGCGAGATCGCCGCGGGCAAGGTCTATCCGGTCAGCGCCGAGGAGGCCCAGGCCGAGCGCCAGGCCGCCGAGGAACGCGAGCGGGCGCGCATCGCCGCGGCGGTGGCCCATGCCCAGGCCCAGGCCGAGCGCGAGCGCATGAGCCTGGACGACCTGCCCGACGACGAGGACGAGATGCCCGAGGAGGCCCCAGAGGAGGCCTAGCAACGTGGGAGCCGTCAATCCGCCCGAGGCGCGCGAGCGCCGCCGTTTGCTGGCCCAGCCCTCGCCCCAGGTCAAGGAGGCCGTGCAGGCCTATCTGGCCCAGGAGCGCTGGGGCGAGGCCTTGGAGTGTCTGGAAGCCGCCCCCGACCCCGCCCTGGCCGAGAAGCTGGCCCAGTCGGCCCTGGCCGCCGGCGATCTGTTCTTCTGGCGGCGGGCCATGGCCGCCCTGGGCCGTCCCCTGGCCGCCGCCGAGCTGGAGCGCCTGGCCCAGGCCGCCGACGCGGCGGGCAAACTGGCCTTCGCGGCCCAGGCGCGCGCCCTCATGAAAGCATGATTCCGAGATGCCGGTAGTAAAACGCTGCTATTACGAAGTGTTGTGCGTGGAGCGCGGGGCGGACCAGGAGGTCATAAAAAAATCCTACCGCAAGCTGGCCCTGCAATATCACCCCGACCGCAACCCCGACGACCCCGAGGCCGAAGAGAAGTTCAAGGAGGCCGCCGAGGCCTACGAGGTTCTGCACGACCCGGAAAAGCGCCGGCTCTATGACGCCTATGGCCACGAGGGCCTAAAGAGCACCGGCTTCAACGGTTTCGGGGGCGTGGGCGACATCTTCAGCACCTTCAGCGACATCTTCGAGGGGCTGTTCGGCTTTTCCGGGGCGGGCGCCCGGCGCGAGCCCGCCGGCCGCGGCCGCGACCTGCGCTATGACCTGGAGATAAGCCTGGAGGAGGCCGCCCAGGGCAAGCAGGCCAACTTCAAGGTGGGGCGCGATCTGGCCTGCGAGGCCTGCTCGGGGCGGGGGCAGAAGGGCGGCGAGGTCCCCCCCATCTGCCGGGCCTGCAACGGCCAGGGCCAGGTGGTGCGCACCCAGGGCTTTTTCCGCCTGGCCACCACCTGCCCCGAATGCCGGGGCGAGGGCCGGGTGGTCACCGACCCCTGCCCGGAGTGCCGGGGCCGGGGCCGCCTGTATCAGGAAAAAGAGCTTTCCGTCCGCATCCCCGCCGGCATAGGCCACGGCCAGCGCCTGCGCATGCGCGGCGAGGGCGAGGGCGGCTCCCTGGGCGGCGAGCCGGGCGACCTCTATGTGGTGGTGCACATCGCCGCCCATTCCGTCTTCGAGCGCGACGGCGACTCCCTTTTCCGCCGCCAGGAGATATCGGCCGCCCAGGCCGCCCTGGGGCGCACGGTGCTGGTGGAGACCCTCATCGACGGCCACGCCGAGATGAAGGTTCCCGCCGGCTCCCAGACCGGCGACATGGTGCGCCTCTATGGCCTGGGCCTGCCCCGGCTGCGTGACAACAAGCGCGGCGATCTGCTGGTGCAACTCATCGTGCGCACGCCCAAGAAGCTGGACAAGCGCCAGCGCGAGCTGTGGGAGCAACTTGCCGCCCTGGGCGAGGAGGCCGCCGCGCCCGAGCCCGGCCAGGCCGTCCAGAACGGCGAGAACGGCGAGGCCGCCCAGCCCAAGAAAAAGAAGCGCCGCTGGGGCCTGCACTGAGAGCCGACGCGGACTTGCCGCCCAGGCCTTCCCTCACCTTTTCCAAGCGCGAGGTGCGCTCATGCCCCTGACCCACGTGGATGAACATGGCGCCGCCCGCATGGTGGACGTGGGCGAAAAGCCGGCCACCCGGCGGGTGGCCCGCGCCCGCGCCCGGGTCAGCCTGGCCCCGGCCACCCTGGAGCTCATCGCCCAAGGCGGCCTGCCCAAGGGCGACGCCCTGGCCGTGGCCCGCATCGCCGGCATCATGGCCGCCAAGCGCACGCCCGAGTTGATCCCCCTGTGCCACCCCCTGCCCTTGACCTCGGTCACGGTGGATCTGACCCCCGGCCAGGGGCAGGTGGTCATCGAGGCCGAGGCGGCCACCACCGCCCAGACCGGGGTGGAGATGGAGGCCCTGACCGCCGTGTCCGTGGCCGCGCTGGCCCTCTACGACATGGTCAAGGCGGTGGACAAGGGCGCGGTAATAGAAGAGGTATGCCTCATCATGAAGAGCGGCGGCAAGAGCGGCCTCTATCGCCGCGCCTGATCGCGGCCAGTCTTTACAGCATCTATGGACCGTGATAGACTCCGCTTCTGACTCCGCCCGGCACAGGGAGGTCTCGCATGGACGAAAGCAAGCTCGAATTCTTCCGCAAGCTCCTGCAGGAACAGCTCGACGAGCTTCTCAAGGAGGCTGAGCGCACCGTCGCGGGCATGACCGACGCCAAGGAGAATTTTCCCGATCCCACGGATCGGGCCGCTTTGGAGTCCGATCGCAACTTCCTCTTGCGCATCCGCGACCGGGAACGCAAGCTGATCACCAAGATCAACGAGGCCCTGGGGCGGCTGGAAGAAGGCACCTACGGCATCTGCGAATCCTGCGGCGAGGAGATCGGCGAGGAGCGTCTTACCGCCCGCCCGGTGACCACGCTGTGCTTCGACTGCAAGCGGCGGCAAGAGGCCATGGAGAAGGCCCGCGGCAAATAGCCGGCCTATCACCCTCGGCAAGGCTGGCGGGCGGTCATAGGCATGTTTCAAAAGCGCCTCCAGTTCTTCCGCTCCATCCTCTACCTGGCGGACCTGGCCCTGGTGGTCCTGTGCTGGATGGCCGCCTACCTGCTGCGTTTCTACGCCCCGGTCATCCCCGTCACCAAGGGCGTCCCCGATCCCGTACTCTACCTGCTGCTGCTGATCCTGGTGCTGGTGGTCTACGCCGTGGTCTTCCCGGTCAGCGGCCTCTACCAGCGGCCCTGGGCGCGCACCCGCCAGTCGGTCTGGCCCGTGCTGCGCGCCTCCACCACCGGGGTGGTGGTGGCGGTGACGCTTACCTATTTCTTGCGGCCCTACGACTTCAGCCGCCTGGTCTTCGTGCAGTTCTGGGTGCTGCTCACCGTCTGCATGCTGGTCTACCGTCCCCAGGTGCGCCACGCCTGGGCGCGCCGCCACAACCAGCGCCAGGGCGACGCCGTGCTCATCGTGGGCATCGAGGACCTGGGCCGCATGATGGCCCACAAGATCCGCCAGCATCCCGAGCTGGGGCTGACCCTGGCCGGCTTCTTGACCCGGCGGCCCGAACTGGTGGGCAGCCAGGTGGACGACCTGCCCGTGCTGGGGCGCTGTCAGGACATCAACGCCATCCTGGCCCAACAGCAGGTGCAGATGGTCATCATCGCCCTGCCCATGTCCTCCCACGCCGACATCCGCGAGGTGATGGACAACGTGGCCGACGAGATGGTGGACATCAAGATCGTGCCCGACTTCTACCGCTTCATCACATTGCACGGCACGGTGGAGGAGTTCGAGGGCCTGCCCATCATCGGCCTGCGCGGCAGCCCCCTGGAGGGCTTAAACAGCGCGGCCAAGCGGGGGCTGGACATCCTGGGCAGCCTGGCTTTGCTGGCCTTGTTCGGCCTGCCCATGCTCATCATCGCCCTGGGGGTAAAGCTGACCTCCAGGGGGCCGGTCTTCTACCGCCAGGAGCGCATGGGCCTGGACGGCCGGGTCTTCAACATGCTGAAATTCCGCTCCATGCGCATGGACGCCGAGGCCCAGACCGGCCCGGTCTGGGCAGCCAAGGACGACCCCCGGCGCACCCGCCTGGGGGCCTGCATCCGGGCCACCAGCATGGACGAGCTGCCCCAGCTCTTCAACGTGCTCAAAGGCGAGATGAGCCTGGTGGGGCCCCGGCCCGAGCGGCCGGAGTTCATCCGCGAGTTCCGCAGCAAGGTGCCCGGCTACATGCTGCGCCACAAGGTCAAGGCCGGCATCACCGGCTGGGCCCAGATCAACGGCTGGCGCGGCAACACCTCCCTGGAGAGGCGCATCCAGCACGACCTCTATTACATCGAGAACTGGTCGCTCAAGCTTGATCTCAAGATACTTATCCTGACGCCCTTCCGGGGGCTGATCAACCCCAACGCCTACTAGGGCCGCCATGCTGCTTGTCTCCCACATGGCCGAACTGGCCCGACACCGCGCCCTGCTGGCGGCCCTGGCCGGGCGCGAACTCAAGGGGCGCTACCGTGGCTCGGTGCTGGGCTTCTTGTGGACCTTCCTGAACCCGCTGCTGCTGCTCCTGGTCTACGCCCTGGTCTTCAGCGTCTACTTTAGGGTGCAGATGGAGAACTACAGCGTCTTCGTCTTCACCGGGCTGCTGCCCTGGTTCTTTTTCTCCCAAGCCATAACCGAAGGCGCGGGCGCCATCAGCGACGGCGGCAGCCTGGTGACCAAGGTGCTGTTTCCCCAGCAGGTGCTGCCGGCGGTCAAGGTGCTGGCCTGCTTCATCAACTTGCTGTTGAGCCTGCCCATCCTGGTGGCGTTTTTGTTCTACAGCGGCATCGGCATGCACCTGACCTGGCTGGCCTGGCCCTTGGTGGCGCTCATCCACCTGGCCTTCACCTTCGCCATCGCGCTGCTCCTTAGCGCGGCCAACGTCTTCATGCGCGACACCCGCCACATCCTGGGCAACCTGCTCACCCTGTGGTTCTTCCTCACCCCCATCATCTATCCCCTGGAGCAGATTCCCGAGCGCTTCCGCTTCCTGGCCTATTTCAACCCTGCCGCGCTCTTCAGCCTGGCCTACCAGGACCTGGTGTTTTTTGGCCGCTGGCCCGACTGGGGGCATCTGGCCATCCTGGCGGGTTCCAGCCTGGTCCTGCTGGCGGTGGCGGTGGCGGTCTTCGAGCACTACAAGGAATACTTCGCCGAGAAGATATGAGCAGGCCAGCCGCCATAGAGGTCACCGACCTGGTCAAGCGCTTCCGCCGCGAGATGCTCTCCCGCGACTACGGCACCTGGAAGTCGCTGTTGCTCAAGCCCTTCCAGGGCTCGCCCCGGGCGGCCAGCCTGCTCACCGTGCTGGACGGCATAAGCTTCAGCGTGGAGCCCGGCCGCACCGTGGCCATCATCGGCCAGAACGGCTCGGGCAAGTCCACCCTGCTCAAGATCCTGGCCGGCATCTACAAGCCCGACGCGGGCAAGGTGACGGTGCGCGGCCGGGTCAGCAGCCTCATCGAGTTGGGGGCGGGCTTCCATCCCGAGTTCAGCGGGCGGGAGAACATCTACCTGAACGGGGCCATCCTGGGCCTGAGCAAAAAAGAGATAGCCCAGCGTTTCGACTACATCGTGGCCTACTCCGGGCTAAAGGACTTCATCGACGCGCCGGTGCGCACCTACAGCTCGGGCATGTACGTGCGCTTAGGGTTCGCCATCGCGGTCAACGTGGACCCCGACGTGCTCTTGGTGGACGAGGTGCTGGCGGTGGGGGACGAGGCCTTCGCCCACAAGTGCGAGGACCAGATCAACCGCTTCAAGCGCGAGGGCAAGACCATCTGCCTGGTCACCCATGACCTGGGCGCGGTGGAGAAATACGCCGACGAGGTGCTCTGGCTGGATGGCGGGGTCATCGCCGCCCGGGGCCAGGCCCGGCGGGTGGTGGACGCCTACCGCCAGAAGGTGGCCAGCCGCGAGGACGATCTGAGCCGCCAGCCCGGGGCCGAGGCGGGGCTGGTGCTGGAGAGCAGCCGCTGGGGCGACGGCCAGGTCATCCTGGAGGAGGTGCGTCTGACCGACGGCGTGGGGGAAAAACGCGGGGTCTTCACCTGCGGCGAGGCCTTCACCGTGGAAGTGGACTACCACGCCTTGAGCCCGCTCACGGACCTGGTCTTCGGGGTGGCCATCTACAACGCCCAGGACGTGCTTTGCTACGGCACCAACACCCACTACGACCAGGAGGAGCTGGGGCAGCCGCCCCAGCGCGGCCGGGTGCGCTTCATCGTGCCCCGCCTGGACCTGGTGCAGGGCACCTATTTCCTGGACGTGGCCGCCCACGCCAAGGACGGCCGGGCCTATGACTACATCAAGCGGGCGGCGTCGTTTGCCATGCGCAGCCTGGTGGTGGAGGAGGGGGTCTTCCGGCCGCCCCACCACTGGGAGATCGCCCCGCGCGGGGAGGAATGATGAGCGAGGAGCAGAGCCGGGATCAGGCCCCGCCCCGGGAGTTGGACGTGGCCCAGCTGCTGGCCCAGGTGGAGGCCTCCGTGCAGGAGAAAAAGGCCTCCGGCTTCTATGACCCCGCCGAGGTGCGCCGGGTGGATCAGGCCGCGGTCAGCCTGGCCGCCGCCGCCCAGGACGGGGCCCTGGCCGAGGCCGCCCTGCGCCACGCCAATCTGCAACGCCTGTGGGACGCCAAGGTCTGCGGCGTCACCACCCACCGGGGGGGCCTGGCCGGCCGCCTGCTGGTTTCTGCCAAGCGCCTGCTGCACAAGATCACCAAGCCCTACCTGGGCATCGCCCTGGCCCAGCAAGTGGCCTTCAACGACGAGTTGGTCAAGCTCTTGAACGTGCTGGTGCCCCAGTACGCAGAGCTGCGCGGCCGTCAGCGCCAGAGCGAGAGCGACCTGGAGTCCTTGTTCCAGGCCCAGGGGCGCAACGAGTCCCGGCTCACCAGGCACGACGAGCTGCTGCACGCCCAGGCCCAGACCAACCAGGAGGGCGAGGCCCGGCTCTCTTCCCTGGAGCGCCAGGCCGGCCGGGGCGCGGCCCAGAACGAGGAATTGCTGGCCCGCCTGCAAGAGTTCATGACCCGCCAGGCCGCCGCCGGAGCCGCCGCGCCCCAGGCCGCCCGGGAGGTGTCAGAGCTGCGCGCCCAGAGCCGGGGGGCCTCCTACCTGGCCTTCGAGGACCTGCACCGGGGCAGCCGGGAGGAAATCAAGGAACGCCAGGGGGTCTACATCCCCCACTTCCGCCCGGCCCTGGATGAGCAGCACCCCCTGCTGGACCTGGGCTGCGGCCGGGGCGAGTTCCTGGAGCTGTGCCGCGAACAGGGCCTGCCCGCCCGGGGCGTGGACATGAACCCCGAGATGGCCGCCTTCTGCCGCGAGCAGGGCCTGGATGTGCAGGCCGCCGACGGCCTGGCCCACCTGCGCTCCCTGGCTCCCGAGAGCCTGGGCGGCATCCTCATGTCCCAGGTCATCGAACACCTGACCCTGGACCAGCTCACCGAGCTGACCGCCCTGGCCGCCTCGCGTTTGCGCCCCGGGGGCGTGCTCATCGCCGAGACGGTCAACCCCCAGTCGCTTAGCACCTTCGCCGGGGCCTTCTATCTGGATCTCACCCACGTCAAACCCATCCATCCCGAGGCGGCCCGCTTCCTGTGGCGCTGGGCCGGGCTGGGCCAGGTGGAGATACTCTATCTCTCGCCGGTGCCCGAGGCCGCCCGCCTGGAGCCCCTGCCCTCCGGAGAGGAGCCCCTCTTGGGGGCCTTCAACCGCAACGTGGCCCGCCTGAACCAGTTGCTCTACGGGCCGCTGGATTACGCGGTCAAGGGCAGCAAGTGAGCGCTGAGCCTGCCAAGGACCGGCGGCTCAAGGCCAGCTTCGTCACCCCCTGGTACGGCCAGGGCATCCCGGGCGGGGCCGAGGCCGAGGCCCGGCGCACGGTGCAGAACCTGGCCGCCGCCGGCATCGACGCCCAGGTGCTGACCACCTGCCTGGCCGGCCTGGGCGCGGACTGGGACCACGACCAGCTGCCCGCCGGGGAGTCAGTGGAAGAGGGCGTGCGGGTGTTGCGCTTCCCCACCGCCAAACGCAACGGCCCTCTCTTCGACTCCCTGAACGTGCGGGTCATGGCCGGCGAGCGCTTGAGCGAGGGCGAGGAGCACGACTTCTACGCCAACATGGTCCACAGCCCGGCGCTCTTGGAGCACCTGGCCCGCCATCCCGAGCAGGGGCCTTTCTTCTTCATCCCCTATCTGTTCACCACTTCGGTCTGGGGGCCGCTGGTCCACCCGGCCAAGAGCGTGCTCATCCCCTGCCTGCACGACGAGGGCTATGCCCGCATGACTAGCGTGCGCCGGGCCTTCGAGAGCGCCCGGGCCATAGCCTTCCACGTGCCGGCCGAGCGCGACCTGGCCGCCCGCATCTATGATCTATCCCGCGGCGAGCCCCTGGTGCTGGGCGAGGGCATGGACACCGAGTGGTCGTGCGACGCCGCCCGCTTCCGGCAAAAATTCGGCATCAAGGACAGGTTCATCCTCTATGCCGGGCGCAAGGACGCGGGCAAGAACACGCCTCTGCTGGTGCAGTACTTCCTGCGCTACGTGGAGGAGCGCGGCGGGGCGGACGGCCTCAAGCTGGTGCTCATCGGCAACCTGCCCGCCCCCATCCCGCCAGGGCGGCAGGACCTGGTCATCGACCTGGGTTTCGTGGAGCGCCAGGAAAAATACGACGCCTACGCCGCGGCCGAGGTCTTCGTGCAGCCCTCGCTCTTGGAGAGCTTCTCCATCGTGATCATGGAGGCCTGGCTGGCCCAGACTCCGGTGATGGTTCATTCGGGCTGCGCCGTGACCCGCGAGCACGTGGAGGTGAGCAACGCCGGCCTGCACTTCGGCGACTACCCCCACTTCGCGGAAGGGCTGGATTTGCTGCTGGGGCGCGAGGACCTGCGCGCGGCCCTGGGCCGGGCCGGGCGCGAATACGTGCTCAAGAACTTCGCCTGGCCTGAAGTGACCGCCCGCTTCGTGGCGCTTATCGAGCGCATCAGCGCCGAGGAAACTCCGCCTCCGCGCGGCGCGGGCGCGGGCCTGGCTCCTCGGGCCGCCCAGCGCCGGGGTCCGGCCCTGCACCAGATGCTGCCCGACTTCTCCTATGGCGACGCCATCGGCAACGACGTGCTGGCCATCCAGAAGGCCTTGCGCGCCTGGGGCCTGCGCTCGGATATCTTCGCCCACAACGTTCACGAGAAGCTGCGCGCACAGGCCCGCCCGGTGCGCGAATACGCCCTGGAGGCTGGGCCGGAGGATCTGCTGCTCTTCCATTTTTCCATCGGCCACGCCCTGGCCGACGAGCTGCCCCGCCTGCCCGGGCGCAAGCTGATGCGCTACCACAACATCACCCCGGCCCATTTCCTGGAAGAGGCCTATCCCGCCGCGGCCCAGCGCTGCCGCCTGGGGCGCGAGCAGCTCCTGCGCCTGGCCAAGGCGGTGGAGCTGGCTCTGGGGGTGAGCGCCTACAACTGCGCCGAGCTGACCGAGGCCGGCTATCCGGCGGTGGAGGAGGTCCCCATCCTGCTGGACCTGGGCAAGCTCTCCGCCCCGGCCGATGCCGACCTGCTGGCCCGCTTCGGCGACGGCCGCCCCAACATTCTGCAAGTCAGCCGCCTGGTGCCCAACAAGGCCATAGAGGACCTGATCAAGACCCACCACTGGCTGACCCGGCTCATCCCCCAGGCCCGGCTGCTGCTGGTGGGCGGCGGGCATTTGGAGCCCTATGGCCTGGGCCTGCGCCAACTGGCCCAGGAGTTGAAGGTGCCCGGCGTGCATTTCCTGGGGCACGTCAGCGACGGCCAGTTGCTGGCCGCCTACCAGGCCGCCAGCCTGTACCTGTGCTTAAGCGAGCACGAGGGCTTCTGCGTGCCCCTGGTGGAGGCCATGCACTTCAGTCTGCCCATCGTGGCCTATCAGAGCAGCGGCGTCACCGGCACCCTGGGACCAGGCGGGGTGCTGCTGCCCAAGAAGGACCATGTGCTCACCGCCGAGCTTATCGCCCGGGTGCTGGGCGACGAGAGCTTGCGCGGGCAGCTTTCCCAGGCCGCCCGCTCCCGCCTGGAGGCCTTCCGCCCGCTGGCGGTGGAAGCCCGCCTGCGCCAAGTGCTGGCCAGCCGCCTTGGTCTGGGGCTTGAGCCGTGATGCCGCCTCTGGTCTGGGATGGCCGCGGCCTGCAACCCGGCTTCAAGGCCCACAAGGAGCGGGGCATAGGCCGCTACGCCAAGAATCTGCTGGCCGCCATGCTGCCCCTGGTGGACCCCGCCCGGGTGCGGGTGCTCATCCAGGCCAACCTGCCCGACCCCGAGCTGCCCCCCGGACTGGAGCGCCTGCCGGCCCCCTATGCCCCGGCTTGGCTGCCCATAGGCAAGCGCATCTTGAGCCACCACCTGCTGGCCCGCGCCGCCCTGGCCCCCGCCTGGCGGCAGGGCGCGGTGGCCCACTTTCTCTCCCACCTGGACGCCCCGGCCTTTATCAACCCGGCATCCGTGCTCACGGTGCACGATCTCATCGCCCAGCGCCTGGAGAAGCTCTACCGGGCGGGCAAGGGGAGTTGGCGCTTCCGCCTGGAGCGCGCCCTGGAGACCCGCTGCCTCTACCAGGCCCGCCGGATCATCACCCCCAGCCAGCAGACCAAGGACGACCTGGTGGAGCTCTATGGCATAGAGCCGGCGCGCATCCGGGTCATCCCCGAGGCCGCCGACCCCGGCCTGGCCCCGGTGAGCGACCCGGCGCTGATCCAGGCCGTGCTGGCCCGCCTGGGGCTTTCGCCGGAGCGCCCCTTCTTCCTTTATCTGGGCGGCATCGACCAGCGCAAGGGGCTCTCCACCCTGCTCACGGCCCTGGCCAGCCTGCGCCGGGACGGCCGGCCCCACGACCTGGTCCTGGCCGGGCGCATAGACCAGGACAAGCAATATCCCGCCCTGCGCCAGGCCGTGGAGCAGATGGGCCTGGCCCCAAGCGTGCGCGAGCTGGGTTTCGTGGCCGACGCCGATCTGCCCGCCCTCTTCGCGGCGGCCACGGCCTTTGTCTTCCCCTCGCTCTACGAGGGCTTCGGCCTGCCCCCCCTGGAGGCCATGGCCTGCGGGGCTCCGGTGGTGGCCAGCCGGGCATCTTCCATCCCCGAGGTGGTGGGGCAAGCTGGTATACTGGTGCCGCCCGGCGACGCCCAGGCCCTGGCCCAGGCCCTGGAGGCGCTGGGCCGGCTGCCCGAGTTGGGAGCCGAGCTGCGGGAAAAAGGTTTCCGGCAGGCCGCCCTCTTCTCCTGGCAGCGGGCGGCCCAAGCCACTCTGGCCCTCTACGAGGAGGTGGCCTCTGAACGGGCTGGCCGCCACTGAGTCGCTTAAGCGCGAGTTGCTCGCGCCCCTGACGGCCCTGCTGACCGCCGGCGCGGTCTGGTGGCTGTGGGGGCGCTTAAGCCTGCCCAAGCTTGGCCACGAGGAAATCTGGTTCGCCCTGGGCTGGCTGGCCATCCTGGCCTGGCCCGTCCGCGCCCAGACCCGCGCCCTGCCCCAGGATGATCACGTCATCCCCCCCTTGCTCTTCGACCTGGGCCCCTGGGGCCTGGCCGGCCTGTTTTTGGCCCTCCTGCTCTGCGCGCCCCAGTTGGGCAACTACAAGCTCTGGCTGGGGCTGACCTATCTGTGCGGGCTGACCCTGCGCCTAGCCGGGCTGATCCTCTGGCGCAGCTCCGGCCTGGACTCCCCGGCCTGGCCCGGCCTGGGCTGGCTGCTGCGCACCGGCGGGGTGGCCGGCCTGGGCTGCCTGCTGCTCTTGCCCTGGGTGCGGCCGGAGCTGTGCGCGGCCTGGCCGCCCCCCCTGGGCGGGCTGGCCCGGCCCCTGGCCACCTGCCTGCTCTGGGGAGGCGTGGCCGGAACCGCGCCCTTGGCCTTGCGCCTGTGGGGCGGCAGCCAGCGGGGAGCCTGGCTGCTGTTTTTGGCC
>CAZLSD010000035.1:17884-21911 GCA_964561775.1 uncultured Desulfarculus sp.
GCAGAGCCTGTGGCTGCGCGCGGTGGGGCTGGGGGCCTTTTTGGTGGCCTGCCTGGGGCTCCTTGCCGAATACTCCCTGCCGCTCATCACCCGGGCGGAGATATTGAGCCCGGGCCGCCAACGCAAGGTGCTGGGCATCGTCATGAGCGCCCTGGCCCTCTTGGCCTCTTTGGCGCCCCTGCTCCTGGTGCGCGCCCCCCAGCCGCCGGCCCCGCCGGCCCAGCTCCTGGAAAGGCCGCGCGCCGAGTTGCTCTCCGCGCCGGTCAGCTTGAGCCCCGACAATCCCGAGCTGGAGCTGGTCCCGCCCAACTGGCTGACCGGGGTGCAGCGCCTGTTCGTGGTCAGCATGCTGACCAACGGGGTCCAGGTTCCCCAGGGCGAGGCCGTGGCCCAACTGGTGGCCACCGACGACCAGGACATACCCCACTTCTTCAATCTGCGCGCCGGGGTGGATACCGCCGAATGGGCCCTGGACAAGCGCGAGGTGGCGGCCCAAGCCCAGCACGGCAGCGCGCGCCTGGCCCAGAGCTGGCTGGTCTATTCCCCCACCGGCGAGGCCTTCAGCGCCCGCACCTATTTCAGCGGGCTATTTCTGGGCGGGGACATCTACCGCCTGCGCGAGGTGCGCCTGCGCTATCTCTACCGCAACCCCCCGGGACGCCCGCCGCTCACCCTGGAGGTCAAGCGCATCTTCATCAACTAGCCGGCGGGCCGCCGGGATTGGCGCAGGCTTTAAACAGGCGCGCCCCGCCCGAGGAGGAGAGTGGAGGAACCCAGCCAGAACTGCCCGGCCGGAGCCGATGGCGAGCGGGTCAGCCTGACCCTGCCCGCCGCCCTGGGCTATCAGGACATCCTGGGCCGCGCCGCAGAGGCGGTGGCCGGCCTGGCCGGCCTGGGTCCCCATGCCGCCGGACGGGCGCGCCTGCTGGCCCAGGAGGTGTTCTCCCACGTGGCCGCCGAATGCGCCCAGGCCGGCGGGGCAGGGGATTGCCGCCTGGACCTGACCATCAGCCCGGACGGGCTGGTCCTCTGCTTCACCGCCGATCACTTAAGCTTCGACCCCCAGGTGGAGCCGGTCTATCCCCTGGGCCAGGTGCTGGAGGGCAGCCCGCCCCAGGGCCTGGGCCTGCAACTGCTCAGGCGCTACGCCACCGGCGTGACCCTGGTGCGCCGGGGGGCGGCCCGCGAGCTGTGCCTCACCGTGCCCCGGGGCGAGAGCGACCAGGGCGCGCGCGCCTGGAGCCAGCTGGTCCCCTCCCTGGCCCCCGGGCTCACCCTGACCCCCGTGGAGCGCGAGGGCCGCCTGCGCCACCGCCTGGACGACGCCCGCCGCGGCAAGTCCTATCTGGCCCGCAGCCTGGCCCACCACGTGCTCAGCCTCATCGACGGCCAGCGCTCCTTTGGCCGCATCATGGCCCAGACCCTGAAGGTCATGCCCGAGGCCGGCCGCCACGGGGTGGAGGACCTCTTCGAGGTGCTCATCGCCCGCGATCTGGTCATCCTGCGTTCAGACGGCCAGCCGGGCGCGGGTTTGCAGGTGCGCCAGGAAAGGGAGCCCCTGGCCAGCCAGGCCCTGGCCGCCTACCAGAAGGCCGCCCGCGAACAATCACCAGAAAATAAATAGAGATTGTGGCGGGGCCGCCTTGACACCCCCCAAACCTGCCATTAGGATTAGGACACCCACGCGGGCTGCTTGACAGCGGCCCGCGCGCTGGTTTGTAGACCAGTGAAGAAACGAACCCTAAACGGGGCTGCCCGTGAAACTGCTGGAAGTATTCAAGACCCGCACCCGCCACCCCTATCGGCCGCGCTCCTCCGATATCATCCGCCGCCTCTTCGCCGATTTCCGCACCTATGACCAGGTGGGCGAGGCCCTCATCATGGGCGAGGGGCACCTGCACGGCCGCAAGGTCTATGTGGTGGCCCAGCAAAAACCCAAGCCCGAGCAGTTCAACTCCCCCGAGGCGGTGGGCAAGCTGAACTGGGGCATGTTGAACGCCGACGAGCACTCCCAGGCGCTCTCGCTGCTGCGCCGCCTGAGCAGGACCGGCCCCCACAACGACGCCCTGCTGCTCTCCATCGTGGACACCTACGGCGCCGATATCAGCATGTACAGCGCCCTGCGTTTGCAGGCCTTCTTCATCGCCCACCTGATCCGCGCCTATATCACCGTGCCCATCCGCACCGTCAGCATCGTGCTGGGCGAGGGCGGCTCGGGCGGGGCCCTGGCCTTGCAGGTGGCCGACCGCAGGGCCACGGTGGAAGACGCCATGTACGCCACCGCGCCGCCCGAGTCCCTGGCCGCCATCATCTTCCGCGACCCCGCCCGCATCGAGGACGCCCTGATGATCAGCAAGTCCACGGCCAAGGACTTGAGGCACTTCAACGTGGTGGAGACGGTCATAGACCAGACCAAGAAGGTGGCCGACGCCGACACCCTGGCCAAGAACATCGAGGAGTACCTGGAAAAGACCGGCAAGGAGCTGTTTAGGCGCGGCCTGGACAAGCTCCTGGAGCGCCGCCTGGAGCTGTCCAAGGAACTGGGCGTCATGCGCCGGGGCCGCTTCTACGAGCTCAAGCGCTTCATCGAAAAGCCCTTGAAGCACTTCTACAAGGCCCCGCCGGACATCAAGGTCATCAGCGCCCCCTCCGGGGCCATCCACGTGGACGACTCCTATGGCGACGGGGTGGTGCTGGACCCGGGGCAGCCCTATGTGCGCTGCGGCGAGGAGCGCGAGGGCGGCGAGGCCACCGGCGCGGGCTGCGGGACGGTCATCTCCCTGGAGGACTACCTCAAGAATTTCCAGATCTGCCCCAACTGCGGACGCCGCCACGTGCTGGACGCCGCGGGCTGGATCAGCGCCCTGGCCGACCACGGCACCTTCCACGAGCTGTTCCGCAACATGACCGTGGCCGACCTGCTGCCCGAGGAGGACATCCACAACTACTACCGCGACTTTTTGGCCAAGCAGAAGAAGCGCACCTCCTTCAACGAATCCCTGGTCACCGCCCAGGCCACCATCTATGGCTATCCCGTGGTGCTGGCCATCAGCGAGTTCGCCTTCGCCGGCGGCTCCATGGGCGTGGTCTTTGGCGAGAAGTTCCGCCTGGCCGTGGATTACGCCCTACGCAAGGGCTGGCCCCTGGTCAGCGTTTGCTGCTCGGGCGGGGCGCGCCTCTACGAGGGCATCGTGGCCTTGATGCAGATGTACAAGACCGTGGCCGCCGTGGAGCGCCTCAAGCAGGGCGGCCTGCCCTTCCTCTCCATCCTGGCCGACCCCAGCACCGGCGGGGCCATCGCCTCCTATGCCGCCCTGGGCGACGTCTGCCTGGCCGAGCAGGGGGCCATGGTCATCTTCACCGGCCCCCGGGTCATGAAGGCGCGCGGCTTCGAGGTCCAAGAAGACGCCGTGCGCTCCGACTCCCTGCTGGAGCTGTCGGCGCAGACCTTCGACAACCCCGACTACTACGGCGAGATACGCGGCATCCAGGAAGTGGCCTCCCGCCAGCAGATGCGCCGCGCCTTGGTCAAGTACCTGGAGCTCTACGCCCGCACCCGCGCGCCCCAGCCCAAGAAAAAGAACGGCCCCAAACCCTATCTACGCAGGTTGGCCAGCGACAAGCGCCTGCCCGGGCCGGAAGATGACGCCGATTGATCCCGAGGAAATCCGTCTCTTCCGCTGGGCCGATGATCTGCCGGCGGCGCTTTGGGACGACCTGGCCGCCCTTGATCCCGCCCGGGCCGCTATCCACTGCGGAGCGCGCCGCCAGGACTCCCGCTTCCTGCTGACCCTGCTGGGCAGGGATTACGCCATCGACCCCGCGGCCCGCGCCATCACCCAGTTGGACGACCCCGCCCGCCGCCTGGGCTACCAGACCGGCCTGGTGCTGCTCATGGCCCTGACCAGCGGCCAGGGCGTGCCCCAGGCCGGGCGCATGATCACCCCCCAGGAGTTGCCCGGCGGCTCGCTCTTCTTCACCGGGCCCCACGCCCTGCCCACCCCGGGCATCGAGCAGGCCTTTGGCC
>CAZLSD010000036.1:0-21764 GCA_964561775.1 uncultured Desulfarculus sp.
CCTTGGCCCCGCCCTTGGCAGGGCCCCTGACCGCGTCCCCGCGGCCCCTGGCCGTCAGGGCCAGTTCCGTCTCTTGCCGGCATGATTTGCCTCCTTGTCTGGTTGCCGTCATCGCCCACGATTTGCTGGGCGTTCTCCTCGCCTTGAAGGACGACTTCCTGGCTGCCCGGTTGCTCCGGAGAAGCCAGGGCATAGTCTCCGCCGTCTATGCGCACGGCCCAGCCATGGACCAGGGCCAGGCTCACCTGCCGCCGGGCCTGGGCCAGCACCCGCGAGAAGGTGGGGCGCGACACGCCCATGAGCTGGGCCGCCGCGTCTTGGTCCAGTTGCAGGACCTCGGCCAGGCGCAGGGCTTCCAGGCCCTCCACGGGCAGAACCACCTCTTGCAGGCGGGAAAGGGGGATGCCCTGGGGCTTGAAGTAGACAGCCTTGGGGCCTTCTCCCACCAGGCGGCACTTTCGGGGTCTGGGCATGCGGCTCCTCTCGGGATATTGAACACACTTTCATAATAAGTCGCGGGGCCGGGATGTCAAGGCGTATTGCACCTAGGTTCATAATTAATTATCATCTCCTCGCCGGGATATATAGACGAAATGTGCAATTAATAATGTTTGACTATGCAAATATTGGCAAAATAGTGGCCGAGCCGTTGGATGAGGTACGACTGGCAGGCGCTGGTTCCCAAAAATCGGGCTTGCTGACAAGGCCAGGCTGGCCGGCCTTGCCCCAGGCCTTCACTGGCCAGGCTCGTCACGCGCGAGCCGCATCTGCGTCTCGTCCGGCCATGACGGGGTGGATTAACAACGCTCCCCAGAATTTGATATGGCTTTCATCAGGAATTGTGCGGTGCTATGCACTAGGGGCGCATAAATGCAATCATAACTAAAAACGTCGTTATAATCGGGAAAATAAGCGCCGTTAAAATATCATGGGGAGCCGAAGAAAAACTGGACAGGAGACATAAAATTGTGCAATGTATTGCCGGCAATCATTCCCCCCATATCTGCTGTGCCATGCTGACTGCCGGGGGAGGAAAGGTTATTGTGCGTATGTATAACTATCCAGAAAACAGGGCTTTTATCCCGCCTGTCGTCTTGTTGATTCTTAACTGTTGAGATAACTAGTGAAAACACTCACAGCGCTTTTTCGGGTGCTTTTTGCATAGGTGCAGGCTGTGAACGCCTCTGATAATCGGCGTTAAGTTTAGCCGTATATGGACGCAAAGGAATTGCTGAAACAAATAACCAGCCTTGATCCTGACCGCCGCGTACGGGTCGGCGCGGAAAGCGCATGCCGGGCGGGTTATGCTCCCCCTGCCTTATCCTCGGCTGACCAGCCTGGGAATTGCCGGGGAACCTGTACTGATGCCCTGGCCTCGACCCTGGCGGAGGCGGAGGCGCAAGCAGCAGGGCCAGCGGCTGACAATGGGCGCACGGTGACCAGGCTGCTCATCGTCAATCCCCGGCCAAACCAAGAAGACGTGAACCCGCAGGGCTGGGGAAAAGCCTGGCCCAAGGCCGAAACCTAGCGCAAATTTGGCGCGACAAACATACCGGGCTATGAACTATGATGCATTATATAGGAAGCCATCAGCAGTGACCTCGACCTATCGGAACCAGTTGTCAGCCCTGGCCCCCCTGGCGCGGGCCGGCAGCCTCCACCAAAAACGCAGTTCGGGGAAGTGGTTCAAATGTTTTTCAGAATAAGCCTTTACCTTGCCATAGCCGCTTGTTTGGCCGGCCTGGCCTACAAGATATGGTCCTGGCTCACCGTCTCAATCGAAAAAGAGGACGAGCGTTTCTCGCCGGGGGAGCGTTTGCGCGCCTCGCTGACGGAAATGGGCCGGATCGTCTTCAGCCGGCGTTTGGGGACCATGCTCAAGGCCATCGTCCTGGACGGGCTGCTGCAAAAGCGCTCCCTGGCCCACAGCCATCTGGCCTGGCTGGCCCACTTTTCCATGTTCACCGGCTTCATGGGCCTGCTGCTGTTGCACGCCCTGGGAGACGTGATAACCGCCAACCTGTTCAGCGGCTATTACTCCACCCTGGACCCCTGGCTGTTCCTGCGCGATTTCATGGGCCTCATGGTTCTCGTGGGCGTGGGCCTGGTAATCTACCGCCGCGCCACCTTGCCTGGCCTGCGCCTCATCACCGGAGGCATGGACCGCCTGGCCATCGTTTTCCTGGCGGTGATCCTGCTCTCCGGCTTCGCCTTGCAGGCCGTCAAGATCACCTCCTCGGCCGCCTACGAGCGCATGGTGACCGAGTACGCCGGCCTGGGTTCTGACGAGGAGAAGCTGGCCCTGCGCTCGGTGTGGGCCGCCGAATACGGGGTGATCTTCGCTCCCGGCCAGACCAGCCAGGATCCCCAGGTCCTGGCCCTGGGCAAGCAGCTAAACCAGGACAACTGCCTGGACTGCCACTCCCCCGCCCAGAACGCCTTCGCCTCCTATGGCCTTTCCCTGCTGGCGCGTCCGGTGGCCCTGGCCCTGGACAAGATGGGCGCCGCCGACATCCTCTACTACATCCACTTCCTGACCTGTTTCCTGGGGCTGGCCCTGCTTCCCTTCACCAAGTTCCTCCACCTTTTCTCCGGGCCCATACTGCTGGCCACCAACGCGGTGGTGGACCGCAAGACCATGAATCCGGCGGCCCGCGCCGCCCTGCGCGCCTTGGAGATGGACGCCTGCGCCCACTGCGGCACCTGCACGGTGCACTGCTCGGTCTCCGTCACCTTGCACCGCATCAACAACAAGCACATCCTGCCCTCGGAGAAGCTGGCCTCGCTGGCGGGCATGGTGCATGGCGAATGCTGCACCGCTCAGCAACTGGCCGAAATCCGCGAGGGCGCCTACATCTGCACCGACTGCTACCGCTGCACCAGGCTCTGCCCCTTGGGCATCAACCTCAACGATCTCTGGGCGGCGCTGAAAAAGAACCTGGCCCTGGCCGGCTATGGCCACCCCCTGCGCGAGGTCGCCCAGCAGGCCCAAAAGGCGGCCGAGCCCAGCCGGGAGCAAAGCGCGGTCAAGGTGGTGACTGGCGGCTTCCAGCACGGGCTCAGCCTGGCCGCCCAGGCCAGCACCTTCAACGCCTGTTATACCTGTAGGCAGTGCACCAACGCCTGCCCCCTGGTCTTCATGTCCGAGCAGCCCAAGGATGAACTGGACCTGCTGCCCCATGAGATCATGTACTCGCTCAAGCTGGGTCTCAAGGAGGAGGCCATGGGCGCGCGCATGGTCTGGAAATGCCTGACCTGCTACCAGTGTCAGGAGGCCTGCCCCAACAGCGTGAAGGTCACCGACATACTTTACGAGCTTCGTTACCTGGCGGCCAAGGCGGCCAGCGGCCCGGAGGCTTAGAGATGCGTTACGCCCTGTTCACGGGCTGCCAAGTCCCCAGCCAGGCGCCCCAGTATGAAAAGGCTTCCCGGTTGGTGCTCAAAAAACTGGGGGTGGATCTGACGGCGGTGGAGTTCAACTGCTGCGGCTATCCCCTGCGCCACCAGCACTTCAATTCCTATCTGCTGGCCGCGGCCAGGAACATGGCCCTGGCCGAGGCCAGGGGTATCAACATCCTGACCCTGTGCAAGTGCTGTCTGGGCACCTTGAAGCACGCCCAGAGCTTTTTGGCGGCCCGGCCTGATTTGTTGAACGAAGTCCAGCAGGAACTGGCCGAGGAGGGCCTACAGTATCAAGGCCGCGTCCAGGTCCGGCATCTGCAAACGGTGCTGCACGACGACGTGGGGCTGGACAAGCTGCGCGAGGCCTCGGTGCGCCAACTCTCCGGCCTGCGCGTGGCCACCCTCTATGGATGTCACGCCCTGCGCCCCAGCCGGGTGACCGGCTTCGACGCCAACCCCTACGCTCCCAGTCTCATCGAAGACCTGCTGGAAGTGACCGGGGCCACCTGCGTGAGCTGGGATGGCAAGCTAAAGTGCTGCGGCGCGCCCCAGCGCGAGGTCAACCCCGAGCTGTCCCTGGCCATAATCGGCCAGCGCTTCGCCGAGTGCCAAGCGTCGGGCGCCGACGTGCTCAACGTGGACTGCTCCCACACCTTGATGCAATTCGCCTGGGGCTTTGACCAGTTGTGGCCCGGCAGCGCCAAGCAGCTAAGGGGCATAGTCCTCTATCCCCAACTGCTGGGCATGGCCCTGGGGCTGCCCACCGTGGAGCTGGGTCTGGACGAAAACCGCCCCCGGGCTGGCTATCTGCGCAATTTCCTCTCGCCCAGGACGCCCGCCCCGGCCGCTCCCGAGCCCAAGAAGGCGGAGGCCCAACCTCCCGCCAACTAGTTGCCGGCTGGCTGCCAAACCAAACATGCGAGGGGCGGGATTTGATTCCCGCCCCTCTCTATTGTTGGCCTCGTACTGGGATTGGCCGGACCGGCCGCCCGGCTAACGTGAATCGGCGGGCAGGCGCACGGTGAAGGTGCTGCCCTGGCCAGGCTGGCTGACCAGTTCCAGGCTGCCGCCGTGACTCTGCACCACCCGGGTCACGATGGCCAGGCCCAGGCCGGTGCCGGGGATGTGACGGGTGTCGGCGTTCTTGACGCGGTAGAAGCGTTGGAAGATGGCCTCCTGATCCTCGGGGGCGATGCCCAGGCCGTTGTCGGCCACGCTGACGGCCACCCCGTCCGTCTCGGCCCGGGCCGTGACCGCGATGCTGCCGCCGGCCGGGGTGTACTTGATCCCGTTGCTCACCAGGTTGATCAGCATGCGCTGAAGCTCCTGGGCCACCCCCTTGACCGGCGGAAGTTCTCCCTGGAGGTCCAAGGTAAGCCGCTGATTCTTCTCCCTGGCCTTGTCTTGGAGCATGTCCACGGCCTCGTTGAGCAGGGACGCCATCTCCACCCGGCTGGTCTGGCCCATGGCCCCGGCCTCGATCTTGGATAAATCCAGCAGATCCCGGCTCAGGTCGGCTATGGCCTGCAGGCGCTGGCCAGCCCGGCTCACCAGCTCCTTCTGCGGCTCTTCCAAGGGGCCCAGCAGCCCCTGCCCCAGATTCTGCAACTGGCTGAGCACGGCGGACAGGGGGCTGACGATCTCGTGGGCCACGGTGGAGACGAATTCGTTCTTGAGCTGGTTGAGCCGGTTATAGGCGGTGACGTCGTCAAAGACCGCCACCGCCCCCATGGCCCTTCCCCGGTTGTCGTGGAAGGGCGCGCAGTTGACCTGCAAATATACGGT
Organism: uncultured Desulfarculus sp.; assembly: GCA_964561775.1. Classification (GTDB taxonomy): domain Bacteria; phylum Desulfobacterota; class Desulfarculia; order Desulfarculales; family Desulfarculaceae; genus JACRDC01. Next base: position 5,188 of record CAZLSD010000036.1, read on the forward strand.
CTGCTCGCCCTGGCCCAGGCTGACCTGCCGGCGGCTCTCCTCGCCGCTGGGCAGTTCGCCCCGCACGGCCCTTTCCAGGCAATCGCAGACCTGGGGCCAGGGAAGCACCTCGCGGCAGGGCCGGCCCTGCAGGGACTCGGAATCCACGCCCAGCGCCTTGGCCAGGCCGGGGTTGGCCAGGGCGGTCTGCCCCAGGGAGTCCACCACCAGCACGCCATTGTTCATGGCCGCCACCATGGCCCGGAGGCGGCTTTTTTCTATGGAGAGATATTGTAGGGTCAAAGCCCGCGCCCGGGCCCGGCTAACCACCAGGCGCAGGTCATGGGGTTTGAAGGGCTTGGCCAGGAAATCGTCCGCCCCCTGCTTCATGGCCTCCACGGCCTTCTCCACCGTGGCGAAGCCGGTGATGACCACCGAGGTCAGATCGGGATAGCGGCGCCTGGCCTGCTCCAAGAATTCCATGCCGTCCATCACCGGCATCATCAGGTCCACCAGCACCAGGTCCGGGGCGTGTTCTTCCACCTGGGCCAGACCCTGGGCTCCGTCATTGGCCAAGAACACCTCATAGCCGGCCTCAACCAGAACACGCTGCACCGCCTGACGGATGCGTTCCTCGTCATCGACTACCAAAATGCGGCCGGAAACTTGCTGAGTCACCCGATATCCTCGCTGTCTGAATCCTCTTGAAGCAGGCGGTCCGAATATTCAAGCAGGTTCTTGGAGGCCCGCGCCGGCAGTTGCACCAGGAAGGTGGTGCCCTGGGGGCTGGTCTCCTTGACCATGATTTTGCCATCGTGCCGCGATATCACGCCGTACACCACGCTGAGCCCCAGGCCGGTGCCCTTGCCTGGCGGTTTGGTGGTGAAGAAGGGGTCGAATACCTTATCCATGTGCTCGGGAGAGATGCCGCCGCCCGAGTCGCTGATCTCGGCGCAGCGCATGCCCTGCTCATCCTGGTAGGTGCGCACCGTCAGCCAGCCCCGGCCGTCCATGGCGTCGAAGGCGTTGCCGATGAGGTTGATGAAGACCTGGCGCAGCAGCTTGCGGTCGCTTTCCACGATGAGCGGCTCTGGCGCGAAATCGGTCATGACCTGCACGTGCAGGCTGGCGCTGTCCTGGGGCATGAGCGAAAGGGCCTCCTGCACCACCAGGCTTAGGTCCAGGGCCTCGATCTTGCTGTTGCTCTGGCGGCTGTAGTCCAAGAGATCGCGCACGATGTCCCGGCAGCGGTCCACGTCGTCCACGATGCGCTTCAAGTCGGCCTGTACGGGATGGTCGGGGGGCAGGCTCTCGCGGGCCAGCTCGCCATAGATGGAGATGCCGGTCAGGGGGTTGTTCAGCTCGTGGGCCACCCCGGCGGCCATGCGTCCCAGCACCGCCAGCTTGTCCGACTGCACCACCTGCATGCGGGCCGAGTTGAGGTGCCGCTCCATCTTCATGCGGTCGCGTATGTCGCTTATGATGCTCAAGGTGCCGATGGGCGCGCCGTCGCGGTAGATGTAATTGAGGTTGACCATGACCGGGATTTCCTCGCCGTCCTTCTTGACGATGGTGGAGCGCAGTCCGCGCACCGGTCCGTGGCTTTCCTCCAGGATGCCGCGCAGGCGGTCGATCTCCTCGCCGGAGCTCAACTCGCGCAGGCTCTTGCCCGCCAGTTCCTCGGGCGAATAGCCTGTCACGGGCTGGGCGTTGCGGTTGACGAACAGGACATGGTCCTGCAAGTCGGCGGCCACCACCACCCCCACCATGGAGTTGAGCAGGCAGTTGAGCAGTTCGTTGGTCTGGGTCAAGCTGGTTTCCAGCAGCTTGGCCTCCGAGACGTCGCGTACCGACTCGATCACCCCCAGGGGGTTGCCATCTTCGTCGCTGAACAGGCTGAGATGCACTTCCTCCACCACCAAGTTGCCCCGGGAGTCCTGATACTCGTGGATGTTGAAGACTCCCTTGTGTCCGGACATGGCGGCGGGGAAACCGCAGATATCGGCCGGGCAGGGCTCCTTGCCCAGGCGGAACACCTCGAAACAACGCTGGCCCAGGGCCTCCTCCGGTTTGAGCCCGAAATGATCCAGAAAGCTCTGGCTGACCGCCAGCACCCTCTTGTCCAGGCCCAGGAACAGGGTTGGTATGGGCAGGGAGTGAAATATGTTGCGGAACTGCTTGTCGCTCAGCTCCGGGGAACTGAGGTCCGGGCGCGGCCAGGGTCTAACCATGACTTCCCTCGGGCGCCTTGAAGCGTTTGGCCAGGGCGGCCAGGGCGGCTTGGCTGTCCTGGGGCCTGATGGCCGTCTGCAGGGTGTGGGTCACTCCCAGCAGGGACAGGGGCTCGACCTGGGCGTTCTCCAACCCGGCCAGGACATCCTTGGCCAAACCCCAGCGGTCCCCGAAGTGGGGGCCTTGCAGGTTGATGACGCTTGCCTCCCGCCGGCCGCGCACCTGGGCCCCGGCCCGCGCCGCCGCCCGCTCCAGGCAATCGGCCTGGTCCAAGGGCAGACAGACCTGCAAGCGGAGCGCGTCCTCCCACCACAGGGCGCCCAAGAAGACCAGGGCCAGGGGAGGCTGCATATCCTCCAGGCCCGCCGTCAGTTGGGCCAGTTGCCCAGGCGAGCCATCCAAATCCAGCAGGGCGCAGACATCGCCAACCTTGAGCGCGTAGACGCGCACAGGGTCTTCCAGGTAGACCGCCACGGTTTCCATAGAGTCAGCGCCTGCGCCAAACAGAGCTTTGCACCACCTTGACGCGCTCCTCCGGAGGGGAGCTGCCCGGTGGCAGCTGGAAGCGGGCGCCCAGGGCCTGCATGGCCGGATCCAGCAGTTCCTCGGGCAAAACCACGGTCAGAGCGGAGGGCGAGGTGCCCATGGCCAGAAAGCCCAGGCCGGCCTCGGCCAGGCAGAGCATGGTCTGGGCCACCAGGGTCATACCTCCGTCCAGAGGATAGAGAGTCAGCGCGGCCACGGGATCATTTATCCGCGGCGGCGTCCAATGCCACCACCCCGCCATGGCCAAAGCCCTGTCCTCGGCCTCGGGCCTGCGGTCGCGCTCCACGCACAGCCCCGCCCCGGTCCCGCCCGGTCCGGCCTGCACCAGCAAAAAGGGCAGGTTGATGCAGGCCAGACTCAGGGCCTGGGCCAGGGCGTGGATACCGCCGCATGGCCAATCCCGCAAGGCAAGGAGGGCCAAATCACGGCGATGTTTGCAACCAGATATGCGCGGCCGCGGCATGGCCGGCCCCGGTTTTTTGCTTGGCCTCCTAGGCCAGTTCGGCCACCAGCTTGGCCAACTGATCCAGGTTGACCGGCTTGGCCAGGTACTCGTCAGCCTCGGTGGTCATGCCGTCCCGGTGGGTGTAGGAGGTCGAGGGCACCGCCGAGCCCACCGCCGTCAGGAGGATCACCGGGATGGACTGGAAGTTGGCGTCGGCCTTGAGTTGGGCGCACAGCTCGTAGCCGTCCTTGCGCGGCATCATCACGTCCAGCACCACCACGTCGGGCCTGCGCTGCTTGATGCTCTCCAGGCCTTCCACCCCGTCATAGGCCTTGCCAATCTCGAAGCCCTTGGAGGCCAGATTGAGCGCCACGGATTCCACCAGATCGGGATCGTCGTCCACCACCAAAACGTATTTGCCCATGTAAATGCTCCTCTCGGCGGGTACTCGCCCCAGGGGGCTCTGCGTGTCTTAGGGTTGCGGTCTGGGCAGCAGACCTGCCCGCTCGACTATCTCAGGCACACGGTGCTCCCATTCTATAGCCATCAGGTGGATTCCGGCTACCCCGGGAATTGTTTTTAGTTGCTCGATCTGTTCGCAGAGCAGCTTGATGCCTTCCTCTGCCTGTTTGTCCTTGGGCTGGGAGGCGATGCGCTTGACCACCTCGTCGGGCACGCTCATGCCCGGCACCTTGTTGGCCATGTACTTGGCCATGCCACCGCTTTTCAAGGGGGTGACGCCGGCCAGGATCTTGGTCTTTTCGGTCAGCCCCATGTCGTGGGCCTGGCGCATGAACTCGGTGAAGCGCGGGAAGTCGTAGATGCACTGGGTTTGGATGAAGTCGGCCCCGGCGGCCACCTTCTTGCCCAGGCGCAGCACGCGCAGCTCGAAGGGATCGCCGAAGGGGTTGGCCGCCGCGCCCACGAACATCTTGGGCGGGGTGTCGATCTCGGCCCCGCCCAGGAAACGCCCCTGCTCACACATGGTGTTGACCATCTTGATGAGCTGGATGGAGTCGATGTCGTGGACGTTGGCCGCCTGGGGATGGTCGCCGAAGCTGGGGTGGTCGCCGGAAAGGCAGAGCATGGTGTTGATGCCCAGGCCGTAGGCTCCCAGGATGTCGGACTGCATGGCCAGGCGGTTGCGGTCGCGGCAGACCATCTGGTAGTTGGGCTCCAGGCCCATCTCCTTGATGAGGAAGCTCACGGCCCAGGAGGCCATGCGCACCACCGCGGTCTGGTTGTCGGTGACGTTGACGGCGTCCACCATGCCCTTTAGATGGGACGCCTTCTCCTTGATGGCCTCCAGGTTGGCCCCCCGGGGCGGGCCAAGCTCGCCGGTCACGGCAAAGTGTCCAGCCGCCAGAACCTTCTCCAGATTGCTGCTGCTTTTCATTAGGCCATGTCCTCTCTAACTATGCGCCGCGGTCCCCCATCCCGGGCGCTGCGCCAGTCCTTGGGCTCCATGATTTGGCTATAGAGCTCGGTCTGTCCCAGTTGCTTGAGGCGATCCCAGATGAGCTGCCAGGCGCAGTCCACATCGGGGCTTATCTCGCACTTGCCCTTGGAGGAGCCGCCGCAGGGTCCGTTGAAGATGCGCTTGGAGCAGCGGGCCACCGGGCAGACGCCGCCGGTAAGGCCCAGCACGCAGTCGCCGCAGCCGGCGCAGCGCTCGGCCCAGACGCCCTGGCGCTCGCTGGAGCCCATGAAGGCGGTGTTGACCATGGGCATGACCGGCAGGCCCTTGTAGCGCTCGGCCACGGTCTGCACCCCGCAGCCGCAGGCCATGGAGCAGACCGCGTCGTACTTGTCGATGGTCAGCGCCAGTTCCTCGGCGTATTCGGGGTCGCACTGGCGTTCCAGGGTCAGCTCGTCCACGGTCAAGGGCGAGCCCTGGCTTAGCCGGGCCATGCGCAGGGCCGAGGCCAGCATGGCCACTTCCTTGCGCCCGCCGGCGTTGCACACCGTGACGCATTCATTGCATCCCAGCAGCAGTATCTTGCCGAAGCGCTCCACGCTTCGCAGAATCTCCTCCATGGGTTTGCGTTGGGCGGTGATCATGGTCTTTCCCTTCAGGCCGCCTTGGAGGCGGCTAGCTTGATGGGGTTGGGGCCCATCTCGGCTATCTGTTGGCTGAACTCTGTGGCGGTCTGGGCGAAGGCCGCGCCTTGGCCCGCGCTCATGTGGGCCATGGCCACCCGCCGGCCGCCTATGCCTATCTCGTCCAGCAGGGCCTGCACCTTGCGCACCCGGGCCGCCGCGCGCAGGTTGCCGCTCTTGAAGTGGCAGTCCCCCTCCAGACAGCCGGCCACCAGCACCCCGTCGGCCCCGTTTTGCAGGGCGTGCATCATGTAGAGCGGCTCCACCTTGCCGGTGCAGGGCACCCGCAGTATCTTGACCCCCGCGGGATAGGAGAGCTTCATGCGTCCGGCCACGTCGGCGGCGGTGTAGGCGCAGTAGTCGCAGGCGAAGACCACCACCACCGGTTCAAAGTCTTTCATCACATCACCCCCTGTAAAAGGGCCTCGGTGCGGCCCAGCATGCGGTCGTCCTCGTAGCCGGGCAGCTGGATGGCCTGGGCCGGGCACTCGGCCGCGCAGACGCCGCAGCCCAGGCACTGGGCCGGGTCGATCTCCGAATAGCCGTCGGCGTTGATGTAGGGAATACCATAGGGGCAGGCGCGCACGCAGACCAGGCAGGCCGCGCAGCGGTCGCCGTTGACCTTGGCCACCGGGGTGTCCAGCACCAGGGTCTTCTTGGAGAGCAGGGTGAGCGCGCGGCCGGCGGCGGCCAGACCCTGGGTGCGCGCCTCGGCCAGGGAGGCCGGGGCCAGCACCGACCCGGCGGCGAAGACGCCGGGGGCCGGGGTGTCCACGGGCAGCACCTTGGGATGCTCCTCCAGCAGGAAGCCTCCGGGCCCTTGCTGGAGGCTGAAGATGCCGCAAAGCTCCTCGGTGTTCTCGTCGTCGGCCACCTGGGGCGTGGAAAGCGCCAGGCAGGTGGGCTCCACCGCCAAGGGCCGGCCCAGGATGTGGTCGGTGAAGACCACTTGCAGGGCGTCGCCCTGTTTAGTCACCTGGGGCGGATTGTCGGGGGAGTAGCGCACGAAGAGCACCCCCTCCTCGCGGGCCTGGCGATAGGCGTCCTCGGAGGAGAAGGGCATGCGCATGTCGCGGTAGAGCACGAAGACCTGGGCCTCGGGCTTGAGCTGCTTTATCCACAGCGCGTTCTTGACCGCGCTGCGGCAGCAGATGCGGCCGCAGGTGGGGTTGTCGTCGTTGCGGCTGCCCACGCACTGGATCATGACCACGGTCTCCAGGCTGGGGTCGCCGGCCTGGGCTTGGCTGAGCTTTTTCTCCAGCTCCAGCTGGGTCATGACCTTGGGGTTCTGGCCGTAGAGGAATTCCTTGGGCTCATAGGCCTTGGCCCCGGTGGCCACGATGGTGACCCCGTGCTCGATCTGGCGGTAGAACAGGCCGGGTCCGGTTTGCACGCCGGTGCTGAAGCCGCCCAACTGGCCCTTGTGGTCCACCACCAGGGTGTCGGTGAGCACCTGGATGTTGGGGTTGGCCTCCACCTGGCCGATCAGGCTCTCAAGCTCCGGGGCCACGGGCGCGCCGGTCAGGGTGCGGGAGAGTTGGCTGGCCAGGCCGCCCAGCTTACGTTCGCGCTCGACCAGGTAGACCTTGATCTCCTGGCTGGCCAGGGCCAGGGCCGCGCTCAGGCCGGCCACGCCGCCGCCCACCACCAAGGCGTCGGGGTTGAAGGGCAGGGTGACGGGCTTGGCCGGTTTGGCCCGCAGCACGCCGGCCACCGCCGCCCGCACCAGGTCCACCGCCTTGGCCGTGGCCGCGGCGGGATTGTCCCGGTGCACCAGGGCGGCCTGGTCGCGGATGTTGGCCATCTCCAGATAGGCCCGGTTGAGCCCGGCCCGGCGGATGGCCTCGGCGAAGACCCGGCCGTGGGTGCGGGGGCTGTAGCCGGCCACCACCACCCGGTTGATGCGCTGATCGGTCACGGCCTTGACCAACTCGGCCAGGCCGTCCTGGCCGAAGCCCAGCTCCAGTTCGGCCGCGTGGGCCACGCCGGGCAGTTGCAGGGTGGCCTGCTTGACCGCGGCCACGTCCACCACCTCGCGCACCACCCGGCCGAAGTCCACGAAGAAGACGCCGATGCGCGCCTCCTGCTGGGCGGTGTCGCGCTCCCTGGGCAGGGAGTCGCCGGAGTCGATGCTCTGGGCCGAGACCAGGTTGGCGCTGGCCAGGCAGGCCGCGGCCGAGGCCTGGGTCAGGGAGCCGGGGATGTCCTGGGGACCCAAGGCCATGCCGCAGGCGTAGACGCCGGGGCGGGAGGTGCCCACCGGCTGGAAGTCGGCCGAGGCCACGAAGCGGTAGGGGTCCAGGTCGATGCCCAACACCGCGGCTTGCTCCTGGGCGTCGGAGGCGGCGCAGAAGCCGGTGGCCAGGACCACCAGGTCCAGGTGGGCCGCCACCTGCTGCCCCCGGTCGTCCACGTAGCTCAGCAGAAGATCGCCGCTGGCCTCGTCGCGGGTCACGGTGTGGGGGCGGCAGCGCACGAACTCCACCCCCAGCTGGTTCTTGGCCCGCTGGTAGTAGAGTTCGTAATCCTTGCCCATGGGGCGCATGTCCATGAAGAAGACCTTGGCCTGGAGGTTCTGGTCAAAATGCTCCAGGGCCCAGATGGCCTCCTTCATGGAAATCATGCAGCAGATGGACGAACAGTAGGGATTGGCCCCGGCCAAGGTGGTGCGGCTGCCCGCGCACTGGATCCAGCCGATGCGCTTGGGCCGGCGTCCGTCGCTGGGGCGCTGGAAAAGGCCGCCGGTGGGGCCGGCCGCCGACATCAGCTGCTCGAACTCCAGGTTGGTCACCACGTCGGCGAACTGGTGGTAGCCGTACCATTCCTCCATGGGGGTGGGGTCCCAGGCCTGGGCCCCGCTGGCCACCACCACCGAGCCCACCTCAAGCTCCTGCTCGACGGGCTGCTGGTCCAGGTCCACGGCCTGGACGGCGCAGACCTTGACGCACTCGCCGCAGCGGTTGCACTTGTCCATGTCGATGGCGAAGGCCAGGGGAGTGGCCTGGGGATAGCGCAGGCAGGTGGGCGAGCTGGTGTCCAGCCCCGGGGTGAAGATCACCGCGTTCTGGGGACAGACCTGGAGACAATCGCCGCAGGCGGTGCAGCGGCTGGTGTCCAGGTAGCGGGGGCTGGTCAAGAGGCGGGCGGTGAAGTTGCCCGCCTCGCCTTCCAGGCTCACCAGCCGGGTCAGCGGCATGGCCTGCACGTTGCGGGCGCCGCCGGAGTTGGTGGATTCGGGGGCCAGGTGGCAGATGTTGCAATCGTTGGTGGGGAACTGCCGGTCCAACAGGGGAAGGAATCCGCCCAGGGACGATTTTTTCTCCGCCAGATACACCTGCCGTCCAGCCTCGGCCAAGTCATAGGAGGCTTTTATGCCCGCTATGCCGCTGCCCAGCACCAGCACGGAGTTGCTGGCGCGCTGGTCGTTAGTTTTGGTCATTTTGGTTCGGCCTTTCTTGCTTGGAGCCTCTCCTCGCGCGGAGGCTCCGTGGCCCTGCGAGTGGCCCTACTGAGGGATTGAATCGAGAATCTGGGGCAGACGGTCTTCCCAGCCGGCGGTGACCAGGAGCGCGCCCCCGCAAACGCCTTTGAGACCCTGCACGGTTTCGGCGGCGATCTTGACGCACTCGGCCGGCCGGTCGCTGGCCGTGCGGATGCGCTTGATGGACGCCTCGTCGATGTTCACGCCGGGCATGTTCTGGTTCAAGTAGCGGGCCATGCCCACCGACTTGAGCAGAAGCACGCTGGCGATGAGCGTGGCCTTGACATCCTTGAGCTGGGCGGCGAAGGCGGCGAAAGCCGGCAGATCGAAGACCGGCGGGGCCACCAGGAAGGCGGCGCCCTTTTCCACCGCGGCCTTGGCCTCGGCCACCCGCTGGGCCGCCTCGGCCTGGTCGCCCCAGGGGGCGATGGCCGCGCCCAGACAGAAGCCGGGCTTGCCGTTGAGTTCGCGGCCGCCCAGGTCCTGGCCCTGGGCCAGCCCCGCGGCCGCCTCCAGAAAGCCTTCCGGCGACAGGTCGCCCACGGCCTGGGCCTGGGGCTGATCGCCTTGTTCGATGGGCTCGCCAGCCGTGGCCATGACATTGCCCAGACCCAGCACGTGGGCGGCCAGGAGATCGCCCTGCAAGGCCAACCGGTTGCGGTCGCGGCAGGAGAACTGCACAAGCACGTCCAGGCCCAAATCCTTGAGCACCACGCCACCGGCCAAGGCCGACAGGCGCATCACCGCGTGGCTCTGATCCGGCACCACGGCCGCGTCCACCCGGCCCTTGAGGTGACGCCCATTCTCCACGAAAGCCGATAGGTTGACTCCCTTGGGCGTCTCCATCTCAGCCAGGAGGACGAATTTCTTGTTCCTTAGTTTGTCCGCGAAGGCCATCTGCTTTCCTTCCTCAAGTTCGACGCGGAGCCTTGCCCCGAGTTAGTACTGCTCGGCCTGGTCAGCACCAATCGACACGATCGACATCAAACGGTCTTCATCCTTCAAAGATGTTTCAAACTCCTTGATACGTCTGGAAATAATACCAACCACCACTTGAACTTCTAATGAAACGCCCCCTAGGAGCGTATTAGGTCCTGGTTATCGACATCACCGTAAGTGATAACCCACACATATGTGGTAAACCACGTTGCTTGGGCAAAGACGCCCAAGCGATCACACAGACGGAGGCCTGGCCAGGTAAATAACAATAAAACAAGTAAAAACAAACTAATAGCCTGCATGGCCCCAAAATGCTAGAGTAGTCCGCATAGTGTGCAAACCCAAAATATGCTATCCCATACTACTATCCCCGGGTGGTGTAAAGCTTTATTTTGGGAAAAATTGTGCAAAACGACGACTAGGGAAATATAGATTAATCCAGGATTGATAAAACGGCGATCAAAAGCGCCTTTACCGCGTAAAACGGTGTTTCAATTTTTGTTAACGCCGGTTAATACATTATTGCTATATCAATAGTAGTAATTAGGCGTGCTAATTTCGCCCGGCGAACAGCCCGCAACCTCGCCAGAAATCTGGGCCGGCCGCCAGCGGCGGCCAGCTCCGGCTGAACACCGTCCATGCGCCGCCGCCGCCCCCTTGGTCCGCCCGGCTCCGCTTGCGCGCATGGATTGGGGCAGCCCCGCCCGGGCTTCCCTATTCTCCCAGCAGGCGGCGCACGTCGGCCAAAAGCTCCTCCGGCTCGGGGGGTTTTTCGATATAGCCCTCGGGCTCGGGCACGCTCTGGTTCCTGAACTGGTCCAGCACCCGCTGGGAGTGCAGGAAGGTCTTGCGGGCCAGGCCCGAGATGATCAGCACCGGCACGCCTTTCAGCTCATCATTGGTCTTGAGGTCGCGGTACATCTTGATGCCGCTTTCCTTGGGCATCATCACATCCAAGGTGATGAGGTCCGGCTTTTTCTCGCGGGCCTTGAGCATGCCCTGCTCGCCGTTCTCGGCCACGGCGACCTTGTAGCCGTTGGACTCCAGCAGGGTGGAGATGAAGGTGCGCAGGTCCATTTCGTCGTCTACCACCAGGATTCTCTTGGGCACGGTCGGCTCCTTTTCCGGCTAGAGGGTGTAGGCGCGTTCGGGGTTCTTGATGGCCATGATGTGGCAGGGCGCGCGTTTGGCCACCTGCTCCAGGGTGCTGCCGTAGTGGGTCTGTTCATGGGCCGAGGCGCCGGCGGTCCCCATCACGATCAGGTCCATGGGGTGCTCGCGCACGTAGCGCAATATCTCCACGTAGGCGGTGCCGGGCCTGACCACCCAGGCCACGTTCTCCAGGCCTCGCAGGCGATCTTGGTAGCGGGCCTTTAGCTGTTCGGCGGCCTTGGCCACCACCTCGGGCGAGGCGAAGGTGACTTCGCCCGGAGGCGCGGTCTCGCTGGTCTCGGTGGGGGAGTAGCGCAGGTTGGATTGCAGCACGTGCAGCACGTGCAGCCTGGCTCCGTGGCGCTGGGCCAGGTCCAGGGCGTGGACCAGGGCGATCTCGGCGTCCTCCGAATAGTCCGTGCAAAAAAGTATGTTCTCGTAGTTGCTCATGGCGGCCTGGACTCCCTTCTGCGGCGAGGCGGCTGTGCGAAGCCTCTGCCGGCTGGCTTGGGCGTGTCAGTTGGATGTGTCGCGCTCCTGGTCTTTAAGCAGGCCGGGCAGCAATAGCCGGAAAACGGCCCCTTGCCCCGGGACGCTTGCGAACTCGACCCTGCCCCCGTGCTCGGCGGCGATCTTCTGGCAGACCATCAGGCCCAGGCCGGTGCCCGCCGCCCCCTTGCTGCTGAAAAACCCCTGGAAGATGCGCTGGGCCGCTTCCGGCTCCAGGCCGGGGCCGTTGTCGGCCACCTCCAGGCAGGCCAATTCGCCGCGCCGGCTGGCGCTCAGCCGCACCTGGCCGCCCTCCACCTGGGCCGCCGCGTCCAGGGCGTTGCCCAGCAGGTTGAGCAGGGCGTCCAGCACGGCCTTCTGCTCCAGGCTGGCCGCGAGGGGCTCCGGGGCGGGCAGGCAGACCAGGTCCACCCCCTTTTCCCTGGCCTCGGCCTGCAACATCTGCACCGCCTCCTGGCAGAGCTCGTTGACCTGGGTGGGCTCCTTCTCGGGCTGACGGGGCTTGGACAGGGTAAGCAGATCGCGCACCAGCCTTCCCACCCGTTGCAGATTGCGCTGCACCATGGCCAGGCCCTGGCCGGCCATGGGACGGTCTTCCGTTTCCAGCCCCTGGCGCACCAGGTAGGTCCCGCCCTGCAAGCCGGAGAGCATGTTCTTGAGCGAGTGGACCAGGGTGGCCACGGTCTGCCCCACGGCGGCCAGGCGCTCGGCGGCCAGCACCCGGTTGGTGGCCTCGCTCACCTTGCGTTCCAACTCCTGGGTGTATTCCCGGATGGCGTTCTTCATGCGCAACCGCTCGCGCGCCCGCTTCAGCGCCACGGCCAGGGCCTGGTCGCTGATAGGCTTGGTGACGAAGTCCGAGGCGTCCAGGCGCAGGCATTGGATGGCCAGCTCCAGGTCGCCGTGGCCGGTGATGACGATGACCTCGCTGGGGCGTCCGCGCTCCTTGACCCGCCTCAAGACCTCTATGCCGTCCATGCCCGGCATCTTGAGATCGGTGAGCACGATGTCGGGGCGCTCCTGGTCATAGATGGCCAGGCCGCTCTCGCCGTCCTCGGCGGTCATGACCTCATAGCCGTCGGCCCTGAGATCCAGGGCCATCATGCGCCGGATGCCCGGCTCGTCGTCGATGATCAGCAGACGTCCGTGGTCCATCAGGCCTTTTCCTCCCGGGCCTGGGGGAAGCTGAGCAGGAAGGTGGCGCCCTCGCCCTCCCGGCTGGAAACCTCTATGCCGCCGCCGTAGTCGCGCACTATGCCATAGGAGATGGACAGCCCCAGGCCGGTGCCCTTGCCCACCTCCTTGGTGGTGAAGAAGGGCTCGAAGATGCGTTCCATGTCCTGTCGGGGTATGCCGGCGCCGTTGTCGCTGACGCTGACCATGACCGCCTGGTCCTGGCTCCAGGCCTTGATGGTGATGGCTCCCGGGGGCAGGGGCCGGTTTTGCCTTCTTATCTCGATGGCGTCCAGGGCGTTGAGCACCAGGTTTATGAAGACCTGCTCCAGACGGTTGACGTCGCCCCATACCGCGGGCAGCTCCGGGGGCAGCTCGCAAATCAGGGCGATGTCGTGCACGCGCAGTTGCTGCCCCAGCAGCTGGGACACGCCCTGGATGGGCTCGGCCAGGTTGATGCGGCTGCGCTCCACCTGGGCCTTGCGCCCGAACTGGCGCAGGTGGTCGATGATGCGCTGGGCCCTCTCCACCTGGGCCAAAATCTCCGAGGCCACCTCGCTGAGCAGGTCGATGTCCGGGGGCTTGTTGCGGGCGGCCATCTTGGCCAGGTAGCCGCCGGCCGTGGCCATGACCGACAGGGGCTGGTTAAGCTCGTGGGCCACCCCGGCGCTCATCTCGCCCAGGGTGGCCATCTTGGCGGCCTGGATCAGGTTCTGCTCGGTCTCCACGATGGCGCTGATGTCGGCGGTGGTGGCGATGACCGCCTGGCGTCCCAGGTGCTCGCCATAGGAGGCGCGCAGGTTGACGAAGAAGGGTTTGCCGTCGGCGCGGCGCTGGGACACCCGCTGCAGGACGCTCTCCTTGGCGGCGAAGAACTGCCGGAGCCGCCCCTGCTCGGCCGGGCTGGTCAGGTCCAGGAAGGAGCGGCCGATGAGCTCGCGCTTGGGATAGAGATACTCCACGCTGGCCCGTTCGTTGGCGTCCAAGATGGTCAGGCTCTCCTGCTCGAAGACCAGCACGGGAATGGGGTCGTTGTTGAAGAACAGGCGGTACTTCTCCTCGCTCTTGCGCAGCTCGTCCTCCAGCAGGCGCACGGGGGTGATGTCGGTGGCCATCTCCATCACCGCCTTGATCCTGCCATCCTTGCCGCGCAGCGGCGCGGCCAGGTTGAGGATGTGGATGGGCTGGCCGTCCTTGCCCAGGGTGGTCTCCTCCGAGGAATGGATGAGCCCGTCTTGGAAGGTCTTTTCCACCGAGCAGTTGGGGCACTTGCTCTCGCGACCCTTGTAGGCCTGGTAGCAGAACTGGCCCAGCCGGCCGCCGAAGTCCTGCTCGAACTTCTTGTTGAAGGCCACCAGGCGCAGGGAGCTGTCCTGCACGGTGACATGGCAGGGCACCTGTTCGAAAAGCTCCTGGTACTGGCGGCGGGTCTCCTCCAGCAGGTCGGTCTTTTCCTTGATGCTGCGCCGCATGGCGTCGAAGGACTGGGCCAAATCACCGACCTCGTCGTCGGTCTGGGGGATGATTTGGTGCTCATAGTCGCCGGAGGCGATCTGGCGGGTGGCCTTTAGCAAGGAGGACAGGGGCCGGTTGACGAAGAGCAGGGTGAAGGTAATCAGGATGGCGCTGATGACGGCCAGCAGGCTCAAGGCGAAGAAGATGAGTTGCCGCTTGGTCTCGGCCACTTCCTGGTCGGCCTCGGCCAGGGAGAGGCTGACATCCAGGACTCCCAGCACGGTCTGGCGGGAATCGTGTACATGACAGGGGTCGGTGAAACAAGAGGGCTCGGTGAAGATGGGGCTGATGACCCCCAGCACCCGGTGGGCGGGCCCTCCGCCCGCCGGGTCGGCGGTGAAGATGCGGCTGCTCTGCGCGGCGGGCAGTTGGGTCAAGGGCCGCTCCTGCTGGTGGCAGGCCTGGCAGACGTGGGAGTCCTGTCCCACCTGCCGGCCCGCCTCGCCGGGCCGGGAGGAGAACATGAGCCGTCCCTGCTTGTTATAGACCCGGATGGCCTCCACTCCCTCCTGTTGCCCCATGGCCGAGATGATGGCGTGCTCGCTGTCGCGCTGGTCCTTTAGCATGGCGTGGCGGGTGGCCCGGGAGACGGCGTCGGCGAACCAGTGGCCGCTGTGCAGGGCGCGGGCCAGGGCGTGGTTCTCCTGGGAATGGATGGCCAGATAGGCCACCACGCCCACCAAGGCCAGGAGGCAGACCCCCACCCCGGCGGTGAGCTTGAAGGTTAGCCGGCGGGGCAGCTTGAAGGGCCCGGCTTGTGATTTGGCCTCGCCCATGGCAGGTTCCTGTGCCCCTCCGCCAGGGTGGCGCTGGCCCGGTGGCAATCCTGGGCCGGCATGGTTTTGGCCCGGGGCGCTTCAAGGAAGCCCGTCACCGAGTGGGTTGTCGTACTTCAAGCCCCGCCGGGCGGCCGGGGCCTTCAGAGGCCTGGCCAGGCAACCGCGCGCAAACCTGGCGGAGAGCAAGTGGCTGACCAGCAAGGCCCCCGGCCGGTTGGCGGCACCCCGCCTGGGTTCCTTGTCCACTGCCGTCATCATAGCAAATTTTCCCACCAGTGGCGTGGTAAAAGGCGTTCAATGGCTGGGGCCAAGGTGGGACAAGCCAGAAAAAATAGCTTATAACCAATGGTTGGCAAGATGGCTGGGAGAAGATAAATAAACTAGCCAGTTAATAGGTGGGAAATTAATTGAAATATTTTTGCCAATTATGTTAGCATGCGCCCTGCGCCTGAGCCGGAAGCGCCGCCGCTTCCCAGTCATCAGCAAGGAGTACTGGATGGAGCCGGATCGTACGTGCAAGCGCTGCTCCGTGGCCAGGGTGAACATGCTCTGCAACGCCTATCAAAAAGCCCACCAAAACGGCCATGCGCAGTTCATGTCAGCCTTGCGCGAAATTACCGAGATGGTCAAGTCGCGCGGCTACGAGGGCGCTGGGGTGCTCTTGTTGCCCGGCTTGAACGAAAAGGAACTGCGCGCCCATAGCTGGAACATCTCCTCGTTCTTGAAGGACGAGGACGCCGAGCGCATCTTGGGCGGGCTCTGAGCCCTGGCCCAGGCAAGCCCCGGTCGGCGCGGTAGGTCCGGGCCGAGGGGGTCTTGTGTTGCCCAGGCGAGCCCATGCCTGGATGCCGCTGGCCCCCGCCTGCCGCCGTTTTGCCGGAACAGGGGATTAGCACACGCCAACCCCGGCCCTAACCTGGTAAAATAAAAAAAACATGTCTAGCAGGTACGGTGAGTTTTCCCTCATGAACGACACCCCGCCGCCCATGGAACATGAACTGGAGGGAGAGGCCCCGCCCGCCTTGGGGGGAGAGGGCGTGGTGGTCCTGGACCGCGTGGGCCGGGTGATGGGACGCAACCAGGCCGCCGTGCACCTCCTGGGCGAGGGGGTGGAGCCGGGCTCCCGCCTGGTGCTGGACCGTCACTTCGCCGGGCCCTGCCTGGCCGAGGTGCAAAGCGCCCTGGACGCCGCCTTGAGCGGCGATCCGGCCCAGGGCCGCACCTGTCAGGCCCTGGACCGCCTGGGCCAGGCCTTCTCCTGCCTGTATTCGGCCAACCCCCTCTATGGCCCCGGCAATCAGATCAACGGAGTCATATTCAGCTTCCGGGATCTGGAGTTCTCGCCCCTGGGCGAGAGGAGCGGCATCGAGGAGATGGTTCCCGCCATGCCCTACCTGGGCTACAAGAGCCTCTTCGAGAGCCTGGCCGAGGGCATCTTCACCATCAACACCCGCTGGCGCATCACCTCCTTCAACCAGACCGCCGAACATATCACCGGCTATCAGCGCCAGGAGGTGCTGGGACGCCACTGCTGGGAGATATTCCGCTCCGACCTGTGCCAGGCCAGTTGCCCCCTGCGCACCACCCTGGAGAGCGGAGTCACCCGCATGGACCAGGACGTGCGCATCCTGGACAAGAAGGGGGCGCGCCTGGGCATCCTGGTCAACTGCTCCGTGGTGCGCGACCGCGACGGCGCTCTGGTGGGGGCGGTGGAGAGCTTCCGCCC
>CAZLSD010000037.1:0-18696 GCA_964561775.1 uncultured Desulfarculus sp.
CCCCCGCCCTGCCCGCCTCCTGGATGGCCTCCACCAGGGCGCCCTCGTGGTTGCTCTGGAAAAAGCTTAGTTCCAGGCCCAGCTCCTGGCCCAGGGCGGAGAGCTTTTCGTTGACCTGCTCCAGGGTCAGGCTGCCGTAGAGCCCGGGCTCGCGCTGGCCCAGCAGGTTCATGTTGGGTCCGTTGATGACCTTCACCTTCATGAGGCAACTCCTTCCCGCGCCCGCTGCAAGAGCCAGGCATCGGCCAGCACCAGGGCGGCCATGGCCTCGGCCACCGCCGCCACCCGGGGACAGAGACAGGGATCGTGCCGGCCCCTCACCTCCACGGCGGCGGGCCGGCCCTCTAAATCCTGGCTGGTCTGGGGCAGGCTGATGGAGGGCGTGGGCTTTATGGCCAGGCGCAGCACGATGGGCTGGCCCGTGGAGATGCCGCCCAGGATGCCGCCCGCGTGGTTGCTCAAAAAACCTTGGCCGTCCATCTGGTCGTTGTTCTGGGAGCCCCGGCGACAGGCCACGGCGAAGCCGTCGCCGATCTCCACTCCCTTGACCCCGCCCAGGGAGAGCATGGCCGCGCCCAGGAGGGCGTCCAGCTTGCCGAAGACCGGCTCGCCCCAGCCCGGGGCCACGCCCGTGGCTATGAGCTCCACCACCCCGCCCACCGAATCGCCGGCGGCGCGGGCCGCGCGCACCTGATCGGCCATGGCTTCCGCGGCCTGGGGATCGGCGCAGCGCAGGGGGTGGTCAAAGGCGAAGGCGGGGTCGACCTGTGCGACGCGCACCTGCCCCACCTGCACGGTGTAGGCCTGGATGTTCACCCCCAGGGGCGCGAGCATCAGGCGGGCCACCGCCCCGGCCGCCACCCGGGCCGCGGTCTCCCGCCCCGAAGAGCGCCCGCCGCCCGGTTGGGGGGGCAGGCCGTATTTCTTGAAATAGGCATAGTCGGCGTGGCCGGGGCGGAACACCTGGGCCAGGGCGCGATAGTCTCCGGAGCGGGCGTCGCGGTTGCGGATGAGCATGGCCAAGGGCGAGCCCAGGGTGCGCCCCTGGGCCAGGCCGGAGAGAATCTCCACCTGGTCGCTCTCCTGGCGGGCCGAGCTGAACTCGCTCTGGCCGGGGCGGCGGCGGTCCAGGTCGGCCTGGATGTCTTGCGCGCTTAAAAGCAGCCCGGCGGGCAGGCCATCAATCACCACGCCCAGGGCTGGACCGTGGGATTCGCCAAAGGTGGCCACGCGCAGGATGCGCCCCAGGAAGCTGCCCATGTCACGCCTTCCCCAGGGCGGCCAAGGCCCGCCCCAATTCCGCCTCGCTCAGGTCGCGCACCCAAGAAGCCCGCCCAAGTTCATTCAGCAGCACGAATACCACCTGGCCGCCCTCGTTTTTCTTGTCCAGGGCCATGACCCGCCAGGCGCTGGCGGCGTCGGGCCAGGAGGGGCGGGAGCGCAGCAACTGGCCGGCGGTGGCGATGACCCGGCCGGCCAGCTCCGGGGCGAGCAGGCCGCGCTGGACGGATATTTCCGCCGCCACCATCAGGCCGGCGGCCACGGCCTGGCCATGGCTGGTGCGGAAACGGTTGTGGCTCTCCAGGGCGTGGCCATAGGTGTGGCCCAGGTTGAGGACGCGGCGCAAGCCCGATTCGCGGAAATCCTGGGCCACCACCCTGGCCTTGGCCGCCGCCGAGAGCCGGGCCACCCGAGCCAGGCCGGGCACGTCGCCCTGCTTGAGGGCGGGCAGATCGTTTTCCACCAGCCAAGCCAACTCGGGGTCGGCCACCAGGCCGGTCTTGTAGGCCTCCACCAGGCCTTCGGCCACCTGGGGGCGCGGCAGGGTGGCCAGGGCGCGCAGGTCCATGACCACGCCCTGGGGCGCGGCAAAGGTGCCCACCATGTTCTTGGCCTCGCCCAGGTTGAGGGCGGTCTTGCCGCCGATGGCCGCGTCCACGCAGGCCACCAGGGAGGTGGCCACCAGGATGAAATCCAGGCCGCGCTTATAAGTCGAGGCCACGAAGGCCCCCAAATCAGTCACCACGCCGCCGCCCAAGGCCACCACCAGATCGCCGCGCTCCATGTGGGCGTCCAGCAGGCCTTGATACAGCCGCCGCGCCCCGGCCAGGGTCTTGCTGCCCTCGCCGGGGGCCACCACCAGCTCCACCGCGGGCTCCAGGGCGGCGCGGTAGCGCGCCAGGTGCAGGTGGGCCAGGTGGTGGTCGCAGATGATGGCCACCTTGCGCGAGCCCGCCAGGGCGGCCAAAGCTTCCGGGGCGCGAAATGAACTGATCACCGGCGAGGACTTCTCGCCCAGGCTGGCCTGGATGGTTTCTTGGCCCAGAAGCCGGCCGGCCAGGGCCTCGGCGGCGGCCTGGGGGTCCAGGCCCTCGCTGTCCTGGCGCAGGTCGCAGTCGGCATAGGCCGCCTGCCTGGCCTCATAGAGGCTGGCCACGGCCTGGGCGTCGCGCCAGAGCGGGCGGCTGGCCACCTGGCCCTCGCCCAGGCGGGCGCGGCAGGTCTCCAGGCTGGCGGCCAGGTGCAGGATGCGGCCGCTGCCGCGCATGCGTTGGCGGTTGGCCGGGTCCAGGGGAGCGCCTCCGCCCGTGGCCACCACCAGGCGGCTGCGCGAGGCCAGTTTGCCCAGCTCGGCCGACTCGGCCCGGCGGAAGGCATCTTCGCCCAGGCTGGCGAAGGCCTCCGTTATGGGCATGCCCAGGCGCTGGACCAGCAGATCGTCTAAGTCCAGGAAGCGGCGGCGCAGGAGCAGGGCCAAGGCCCGGCCCACGCTGGACTTGCCCGCGCCCATGAAGCCGGTCAGGTAAAGGTTGTCGTTCATGCCGCCCCCTCCAGGGCCTCCAAGAACTCGCTCACCGGCGCGTCCACTCCGGTCCAGAGGCGGAAGGAGAGCCGGGCCTGGTGGGCCAGCATGATGAGGCCGTCCAGGAAGGGCGCGCCGGCGCGCTGGGCGGCCTGCTGCCAGAAATTCACCGGCCGGCCGTAGTTGACGTCCACCAGCAGGCGGCACTGGGACAGGCGCAGGCGGCCGGCCAGCGCGGCTAGCTCGGGGGATTCCTCGGCCGCCGAGGCGCTGGTGGCGTTGACCACCAAGTCGGCCATGCCCGCGTGCAGGTGGGCCTGGTCCAAACCCACCGCGCGGGCGGCCAGGTCGTCGGCCAGCCGCCGCACCCGGGCCTGGGTGCGGCTGGCCACCAATACCTCGGCCGCGCCCAGGCGCATCAAGGCCAGCACCACCGCCCGCGCCGCGCCGCCCGCCCCCAGCACCAGGGCGCGGCAGCCCTGGGTCTTGAAGTCGGGGCGGGCCAGGGCCGCGGCGAAGCCGTCCACGTCGGTGTTGTGCCCCACCAGCTCCAGGCCCCGGCGCACGATGGTGTTCACCGCGCCCATGGTGCGGGCCTGACTGGACAGGCTGTCCAGCAGAGGGGCCACGGCCTCCTTGTGGGGCACGGTCACGTTGGCTCCGCTCAAGCCTTCGCTTTTAAGGCGGGCCAGGGCATCTTCTAGATCGGCGGGCTCCACGGCCCAAGCCTGATAGCCGCCTTCCAGGCCGTGCCTGGCCAGCACGGCGTTGTGCATACGCGGCGAGAGCGATTTCACCACCCGCTGGTCGCCGAATAGCCCCAGCCTCAGCATCGCCATAGCCCCGTCAAATCCTGGTGGAAGGTGGGGTAGGAAACCGAGGCGCACTGCTCGTCGGCGATCTTCGCCTGGTCGCCGCTCAGGCACAGGGCCAGGCGCAGGGTCATGGCGATGCGGTGGTCGCCCAGGGAATCCAGTTCCCCGGCCAGCTTGAGGGGGGTGGGGCCTTCCACCACCAGGTCGCGCCCCGGCGCGGAGGCCTTGACCCCCAGCTTGCCCAGCTGATCTATGACCGCCGCCACGCGGTCGGTCTCCTTGATGCGCAATTCCTCCACCTGGCGGAACACGGTGGTTCCCTGGGCCTGGCTGGCGGCCAGGGCCAGGATGGGCACCTCGTCCACCAGAAGCGGTATCTCTTGCGCGCTCACCTCGCAGCCGGAGAGCGCGCCACGATAGCTGACCGAGACCCGGCCCCATGGCTCGGGCTGGGTTCCCTGCCGCTCGATCTCCAAGGCGGCCCCCATGCGCTCCAGCACGCGCAGGAAACCGGTGCGGGTGGGGTTGAGCAGCATGCCCTCGGCCACCACCTGGCTGCCGGGGATGACCGCCGCCGCGCAGAGGAAAAAGGCCGCCGAGGAGGCGTCGCCGGGCACGCGCAGTTTTTCCGGCTGGCGCAGGCTGGATTGCTCCACCCGCCAGCCGCCTTCAAGGCGTTCGATACGCGCGCCGTATTGCTCCAGCATGCGCTCGCTGTGGTCGCGGCTGGCCACCGGCTCCCAGACCGTGGTCTGGCCCTCGGCCTGGATGCCGGCCAAGAGCACGGCGCTTTTTAGCTGGGCGCTGGCCACGGGCAGACGGTACTCCAGCCCCTTCAGCGCTCCGCCCTTGACCCGCACGGGCGGCTTGCCCTGAGCGCATTCCACCACGGCCCCCATCTGGCGCAGGGGCTGGGCCACCCGCTCCATGGGCCGCCGGCGCAGGGATTCGTCGCCGTCCAGGACATACTCCCCCGGCCGGCCGGCCAGGATGCCCATCAAAAGGCGCATGGTGGTGCCCGAGTTGCCGCAGTCCACCTGGGCCTGGGGCAGCAGGCGGCCGCCCGCCCCTTGCAGAAGCAAGCCTTGGGCGGTTTGCCGCGCATCCACGCCCAAGAGCCGCGCCGCCTGCAAGGTGGAGGCGCAGTCGGCGCAGGGCGAGTAGTTGTCCACCAGGCAGGCGCCCTGGGCCAGCAAGGCCAAGAGCCCCACCCGGTGCGATATGGATTTGTCCCCCGGAGGGGTGAAGTTTCCGATGAGAGGCATTTTCCCCACCATATGGCCATGGAGCGCGGCGCAAGCATGACGCCTGTTTCTTCAAGTTAGCCGCTTACCACAAGCCGGCCTGGAACGCCAGTGGCCAGATCAGGCCGCTGATTCCAAGGACAACTCCTGGGGCCGGCAGCCAGCCATGGTCAGGAAGTTGACGAACATGGTCAGGCCCAGGGGCGTGCCCATGGATTCCGGGTGAAACTGCAAGCCTTCCAGCTTCATGGAGGCCACGCGCAGGCCCATGATCTCGCCCTCGGCGCTGCGCGCGCTGATGGCGAAGGGCGGCGGGGAACCGGCGCATTCCACCACCAGGGAGTGATAGCGCGAGGCGACCAGCGGCGAGGGCAGGCCGGCGAACAGGCCCTGGCCGTCGTGCAGGATGGGCCAGGTCTTGCCGTGCACCGGCTGGGCGGCGCGCACCACCCGGGCGCCCAGCACCAGGCCCATGGCCTGGTGCCCCAGGCAGACCCCCAACATGGGGATGGCCCCGGCGAAGCGCTCGATGGCCGCGCAGGTCACACCCGCCTTCTCCGGCCGCCCCGGCCCGGGGCTGAAGACCAGGGCCTGGGGTTCGAGGGACTGGATGCCCGCCAGGCTGATGGCGTCGTTGCGCGCCACCTTCACCTCCTGGCCCAGGCTGCCCAAGGCCTGGGCGATGTTGTAGGTGAAGGAATCGTAGTTGTCGATTAGCAGAATCATGCCGCCTCCCCCGCCGCCGCGGCCAGGGCGGCCAAGCCCTGGGCGGCCTTGTGTTGAATCTCCTGGTATTCCATCTCCGGCACCGAGTCGGCCACGATGCCGGCCCCGGCTTGCAGCGTCACCTCGCCTTGGGCGAACTGCATCATGCGGATGGCCAGGCAGGTGTCCATGGAGCCTCCCGCGCCGATGAAGCCCACGGCCCCGCCATAGGCCCCGCGCGGGGCGGTCTCCAGCTCGTTGATGATCTCCAGGGCGCGCACCTTGGGGGCCCCGCTCACCGTGCCCGCCGGAAAGCAGGCCAGAAGCGCGTCCAGGTTGTCCAGCTCCGGGCGCAGGCGTCCGGTCACTTCGCTGGTCAGGTGCATGACATGGCTGAAGCGCTCCACCTGCATGAAGGGGTCCACCTTGATGCTGCCGTACTGGCAGACGCGGCCCGCGTCGTTGCGGGCCAGGTCCACCAGCATCAGGTGTTCGGCCCGCTCCTTGGCGCTGTCCAGCATCTCCTTTTCCAGGGCGCGGTCGCGCTCGCGATCCGCCGAGCGGCGGCGGGTGCCGGCGATGGGGCGCAGGAGCAGACGGCCATCCTCCACCTTGACCAGGGTCTCGGGCGAGGAGCCCGCCAGGGTCAGGTAGGGGTACTTGAGGAAGAACATGTAGGGTGATGGCGAGCGCACCCTCAGCCAGCGATAGGCGGCCAAGGGGTCCAGTTCGGCGGGGCCGCGGAACTGGTCCGAGAGCACCACCTGGAAGATGTCCCCGGCGGCTATGTACTCCTTGGCCTGTCTCACCGCGCCGATATAGCGGTCGCGCGGCGGTTCGCTGACGTTGAGATTCTTGCCGCGGGTCATGGCCGGCAGGGGCAGCGCCAGGCGGCGTTCCATGTCGGACACCCGGGCCTGGGCCTCATCGCGGCTGGTGGAGAGCGCCACCAGGAAGAACCTGCGGGCCTGGTGGTCGAATACCGCGAAGCATGACGGATAGCACAGGTCGGCCACGGGCAGGTCGCCCTGGGGGCCGGGGGGCAGGCGCTCCACCAGGCGCACCAAGTCATGGCCCATGTAGCCCACCAGCGAGCCCACGAAGGGCAGATAGGGCAGTTCCGGGGCCTTGAACTCGGCCAGCAGGATGCGGGCCTGGGCGATGAATTCCTTAGGAGCCAGCATCCTCACCCCGTCTCCCCGGTCCAGCTCCGCGCCCAAGCTGGTCAGGCGCAGCGTGGCCAAGGGCGCCCAGGCGATGACCGAGAAGCGCCCCAGCCCCTCCACCGTCTCGCTGCTCTCGAAAAGAAAGGACTGGCTCTCGCCCTGGCACAGCCGCAAGTAGGCCGAGACCGGGGTGTCCAGGTCGGCCAGCAGGGTCTTGGTGACGGCATGCAATTGGATCATGAAACGCCTCCCAAAAAAAGATACGGCCCACCGCCTTTAATCTGGCGGTGGGCCGTTGAACCGGTAACAGCTTGACTCAGCCGGTACCCTGCTCCCATGGGCTCACCACCAGGGATGAGCGCCACCACCAGCCCAGGAAGGGGCTGATCTGCCGGGTGACATGGGTTATGGAGCTGGGTGCGGCCATCATTTTCTTTCCCGCGCATCCGGGCGCGTCAGGCGCTCCGGTATTTTGTATACAACTTTTCCCACGGCCGGGGCCGTTTGTCAAGGCCAAATGCAACCGCCCCCCGGTCCAGGCGGCGCTGGCCCGGCAGGGCGGCCCGGGCTCAGTCTCCCCACAGCGAGTCTTCGTGACGCACCTCGTGCTCCACGTCGCTGGGGAACCGCTGCATGATTTCCTGCACCTCGTCGATGATCTGGAAGAAGGCCTCCACCACCTTGGGGTCGAAATGGTTGCCCGCCCCGTCTTGGATAATCTGGAGCGCCTGGGACAAGGGAAAGGCCTTCTTGTAGGGGCGCACCGAGGTGAGGGCGTCAAAGACGTCGGAAACCGCGCATATGCGCCCGGCCAGAGGGATGCCGCGTCCGGCCAAACCGCGCGGATAGCCGTTGCCGTCCCACTTCTCATGGTGGGTCAGGGCGATGACCTCGGCCAGGCGCATGAACCCGCTATCCGCCCCGGCCAGTATGCGCGCGCCTATGACGGTGTGCTGCTTCATGACCTCCCACTCCTCGGGGGTCAGGGGGCCGGGCTTGAGCAGGATGGAGTCGGGGATGCCTATCTTGCCTATGTCGTGCATGGGGGAGGCGTAGAGGATGTGCTCCACGGTCTTTTCCCCCAGCTTGAGCTGGCGGGCCAGGCGAGCGGCGATGTGGCTCATGCGGGAGATGTGGGTGCCGGTGTCCTCGTCCTTGTACTCGGCCGCCCTGGAAAGCCGCATGATGGTGTCCAGATAGGCCCCGCGCAGGCGGGTGTAGGCTTCGTGCAGGTCCTTGGTCCGGCGCTCCACCTCGGTTTCCAGCTCGTGCTGGTAGTTGAGCATGTGGTCGTGGTAGGCCTTGACCTGCAAGAGCGAACGCACCCGCGCGCGCAGTTCGCTCTTGTCCACCGGCTTGGAGAGAAAGTCGTCCGCCCCGGCCTCCAGGGCGCGAACCCGGTCTTCCACCTCGGACAAGGCGGTGACCACCACCACGGGTATGGATTTGGTCAGGGGATCAGCCTTGAGGCGGCGGGTGGCGGTGAAGCCGTCCATCACCGGCATCATCACGTCCATGAGGATGAGGTCCGGCGGGAGCTCGCCCACCAGGTCCAGCCCCTCCTGTCCGTCGCGGGCCAGCAGCACCTGATAGCCCAAAGGCGCCAGCATGGCTTGTATCACGCGCAGGTTGAGTTCCTGATCGTCCACCACCAGGATGCGAGCGGGAGTATTCAAGAGCATCCTCTATAATCAGTTTCAATAAATTATGCCATACCAACAATGAACTGGAAACAGCCAAGCAAAACCGGCGGCAACGCCAGGGGGGCTAGTCCTTCTTCAGCTTGGAGGCCAGTTTGTCGCGCGCGGCCTTGACCTTGTCCATGCCCGGCCGTTTGCCGGCCAGATGCACGGCCTTGTTGGCCAGGGTGAGCGCGTCCTTGGCCCGGCCCTGACCCAGGCGCTTCTTGATCTCCGATTCCACCCGCGCGGCGGCGCCGTCGCCCTTGGTGGAAAAGGCCACCGCGCTGATCAGCCGGGTGACCTGGGGGCAGGTGCAGATGGGGCAGGGAGGGGGCTGGCCGTCCAGGGCGTGAAAAACCTCGTAGACGTGCTCGCAGTTGTTGCATTGGTAGTCATACAGGGGCATATGCGTTCCTACACCTCGAATACCTGGGTGGCTTGGCCTTGGCTGGCCGCCTGCACCCGCGTGGCGGTCTCCTGGCCGGCCAGGGCCTCTCCCGCCGCCGCCAAGGCCAACTCCGGCCGGTTGTTCTTTTCCGACAGATGCCCCAGCACCACCTGGCGCAATTCGGCGTGGCTCAGGTGGGCCAAAAGCTCCGCGCCCTGCTGGTTGGAGAGATGCCCGTGGCTGGAGCGCACGCGCTGCTTGAGCCAGGGGGGATAAGGGCCGGCGGCCAGCATCTCCGGGTCGTGGTTGGCCTCCAGCAACAGGGCCTGGCAGCCGGCCAGCCGGGCGCGCACCAGCACCCCGGCCTGGCCCAGGTCGGTGCAGACGCCCAGGCGGGCCGCGCCTTGGCTGATGACCAGACCCACGGGATCGCTGGCGTCGTGGGGGATGCTGAAGGGGTGCAGGCACAGGCCGGCCAGGCTGAACTCCTCGCCGGCGGCGAAGGCCTGGCGCTTGACGCCGGGCAGGGCTCCGGCCCCGGCCAGGGTGTCCCGGGTGCCCAGCACCGGCAGCTTGAGCTGCTTGGCCAGCACCCGCGCTCCGGCCACGTGGTCGCGGTGTTCATGGGTGAGAATGATGGCCTTGAGGCGGCCGGCCTCCAGGCCGGCCAGGGCCAGGCGCTTCATCAGCTCGCGGGCCGACAGCCCGCAATCCACCAGCAGCGCGCCGCTCTGGCCTTCCACATAGGTGGCGTTGCCCTTGGAACCGCTGGCCAGCACGCAGAAGGTGAGCGCCATGGGCTAGCCCGTGTGTCCGAACCCGCCCTGGCCCCGTCCGCTCTGCGGCAGCTCGTCCACCTCGGCCAGCTCGGCCCTGGCCACGGGGGCGATGACCAGCTGGGCCACGCGATCGCCCCGGGCGATGCTGACCGGCGCGCGCCCCAGGTTGATGAGCGCCACCTTGACCTCGCCCCGGTAGTCGGCGTCGATGGTGCCGGGGGCGTTGACCACGGTCAGCCCGTGGCGGACGGCCAGGCCCGAGCGCGGGCGCACCTGGCCCTCGAAGCCAGGGGGTATGGCCATGGTCAGACCGGTGGGGATGAGGACGATCTCTCCGGGGGCGATCTCCAAAGGCGCGTCCAGGGCGGCGGCCAGGTCCATCCCGGCGGCCTGCTCGGTCATATAGACCGGCAGGGGCAGGCCTGCCGCGTGAGGCAGCCGCATCACTTCCAGGCGCGGCGCGTTCACCCCATCAACTCCTTCTCCAGGGCCTTGGCGTCCAGGGGGCCCAGCAGGCAAGCCCCCAGCTGGCCGGGAGCCAGCATCTGGGCGGCCAGGGTCGTGATCTCCTGGGCGCTCACCGCCTCCACCTTGGCCACCACCTCGGCCAGGGGCACGTCGCGGCCAAATACGTATTCGTTGCGGGCCAAGCGGCCCATGCGCGATTCAGGGTTCTCGGCGGAGAGCAGGATGGAGCCCTTGAGGTTTTCCTTGGCGTCGGAGAGCTCCTGCTCGGGCAAGGGCTCGCTGGCCAGGCGGGCCATCTCGGCGCGCACCACGCGCACGGCCTCGGCCGCCCGCTCCGGGGCCACGCCCAGATAGATGCCCAGCATGCCAGTGTCGGCGTAGGTGCTCAAATAGGAATACACGGAATAGGCCAGGCCCCGGCGCTCGCGCACCTCCTGGAACAGGCGGGAACTCATGTTGCCGCCCAGGATGAGGTTGAGCAGGGCGGCCACGAAACGCTGGGGACTGGTGGCCGCCGGCGCGTCCAGGCCCATGGCCACGTGGGCCTGCTCGCCCTCGCGGGGGATGATCTTGAAGCCGGGCTTGGTCGCGGGTTTGCCGCGCTCCACCGCCGATGGGCGCGCGGCCAGTTGGGAGAGCGGCTCGGCCACCAGGTCCACCAACTGCTGGTGCTCCAGGTTGCCCACCGCCGAGATCACCGCCGCCTGGGGCAGATAGTAGGCTTGCATATAGTCCAGGATGGCCTGGCGGTTTAGGGCGCCCACGCTCTCCTCGGTGCCCAGCACCGGCCTTCCCAGGGGATGGTCGGGCCAGAACTGCTCGCCGAAAAGCACGTGCACCAGTTCGTCCGGGGTGTCCTCCACCGCGCTGATCTCTTGCAGGATCACGCCCCGCTCGCGCTCCAGCTCCTGGCCGTCCAGGGCTGGGCGCAGGAGCAGGTCGCCAAGCAGGTCGCAGATCTCGCTTAAGTGGGTGGCCAGGCCCCGGGCGTGGAAGCAGGTGTTCTCCTTGCTGGTGAAGGCGTTGGCCAGCCCGCCCAGGCGGTCTATCTCGCGGGCGATCTCCAGGGCGCTGCGCCGGGCGGTGCCCTTGAAGGCCAT
The DNA here is from genome assembly GCA_964561775.1 of uncultured Desulfarculus sp. Taxonomy (GTDB): domain Bacteria; phylum Desulfobacterota; class Desulfarculia; order Desulfarculales; family Desulfarculaceae; genus JACRDC01. Next base: position 11,151 of record CAZLSD010000037.1, read on the forward strand.
GTGCTCGATGAAGTGGCTGATGCCGCTAAGGAGGGGGCTCTCGTCACGAGAGCCCACCTCCATCCACATGCCCACGGTCACGGAAAAGGCGTGGGGCTGGCTTTCGCTGATCAAGCGAACGCCGTTGGGAAGAACGGTTTTGTTTACCACCTGGGCTAGCGCCTGGGCCGGCGGTCGCGGTCGCCCCTGCCCTCGCCGCGGTCCCGGCGCTCTCCGTAGTCGGAGCGCGGCGGCCGGGGCGAGTGGTTGTCGTCGCCTTCGCCGGGAGGCGGTCCCTCGCCGGGCGGGGGAGGCGGCAGCAGGGCCTTGCGGCTAAGCCGCACCTTGCCCCGGTCGTCCACGCCCAGCACCTTGACCTTGACGATGTCGCCTTCCTTGAGCACGTCGGTCACGGCGCGCACGCGGGTGTGGTCCAGCTCGCTGATGTGCACCAGGCCGTCGCGTCCGGGCATGATCTCCACGAAGGCGCCGAAGTCCATGATGCGCACCACCTTGCCTTCGTAGACCGCGCCGTCCTCGGGCTCCTGGGTAAGGTCCCGGATCATGCGCAGGGCGGTGAGCCCGGCCTCGCCGTCCACGGCGGCCACCCGCACGGTGCCGTCGTCGTCCACGTCGATCTTGACGCCGGTCTCCATCTGGATGCCGCGGATCACCTTGCCGCCCGGTCCGATCAGATCCTTGATCTTCTCGACGGGAATCTTGACCGTGGTGATGCGGGGGGCATAGAGGCTGATGTCGCCGCGGGCCTTGGCGATGGCCTTGGCCATCTCGCCCAGGATGTGCACCCGCCCCTGACGGGCCTGCTCCAGGGCCTGGCCCATGATCTCCTTGGTGATGCCGCTGATCTTGATGTCCATCTGCACGGCGGCCACCCCGGTGGCGGTGCCGGCCACCTTGAAGTCCATGTCGCCCAGATGGTCCTCGTCGCCCAGGATGTCGGTCAGGATCGCGCGGGAATCGCCTTCCATGATGAGGCCCATGGCCACGCCGGCCACGGAGTCCTTGACCGGCACGCCCGCGTCCATCAAGGACAAGGAAGCGCCGCAGACCGAGGCCATGGAGGAGGAGCCGTTGGACTCCAGTATCTCGCTGACCACGCGCACCGAATAGGGGAAGGTCTCCTTGTCGGGCAGCACGGCTTCCACCGTGCGCCGGGCCAAGGCCCCGTGACCGATCTCGCGCCGGCCCGGTCCAGCCAAGCGCTTGGCCTCGTTGACCGAGAACGGCGGGAAGTTGTAGTGCAGCATGAAGCGACGGAACACGTCGCCCTCGGTGGTGCTCTCGATGCGCTGTTCGTCGCCGCTGGTGCCCAGGGTGGCCGTGACCAGGGCCTGGGTCTCGCCGCGGGTGAACAGCGCCGAGCCGTGGGTGCGCGGCAGCACGCCCACCTCGCAGGTGATGGGACGCACGGTCACGGTGTCGCGGCCGTCCACCCGCCTGCCCTCGCCAAGGATCATGGCCCGCATGGCGTCGGCTTGCAGGTGATCCAGGATGCCCTTTATCTGGCCAGCCTTGAGCAGGCCTTGCTCGCCCAGGGACTCGATGACCTTGGCCTTGTTCTCGCGCACCTTGGCGTAGCGGGCCATCTTGTCCCCGGTGGCCAGCACCTCCTGGATGCCGACAGCGCCCAACTCGCGCACCTTGGCCTCCAGCTCCTCGTCCTTGACGGGAGGCTTGAAGGCCCGCTTGGGCTTACCGCAGGCTTCCATCAGCTCGATCTGTATGTCGATCAGGGGCTGCAAGCCGGCGTGGCCGAACCAGATGGCCTCCAGCAGATCGGTCTCCGAGACCAACTGGGCCCCGCCCTCCACCATGACCACCGCGTCGCGGCTGCCGGCCACGATGAGTTCCATGTCCGATTTGGCGCGCTGCTCGGTGGTGGGGTTCAACACGAACTTGCCGTCCACCCGGCCCACGCGCACTCCGGCGATGGGGCCGTCGAAGGGCACCACGCTCATGCACATGGCCGCCGAGGCCCCGGTCAGGGCCAACATGTCCGGGTCGTTGACCTTGTCCACGGAATAGGCGTTGGCGATGACCTGGGTCTCATAGGCCCAGCCCTTGGCCACGCGGGGACGCAAGGGGCGGTCGATGAGCCGGCTGGTCAGGGTCTCGCGCTCGCCGGGACGCCCCATCTCGCGGCGGAAGAAGTTGCCGGGAATGCGCCCGGCGGCATAGGCGGGTTCCTGGTAGTCCACGGTCAGCGGCAGAAAATCTATGCCCTCACGCATGGACTGGTCGGCCACCGCGGTGACCAGCACCACGGTGTCGCCCACGGTGACCCAGGCGGCCCCGCTGGCCTGCTTGGCCACTTTGCCGGTCTCGATGGCGAACGGCTGCCCGTTGATTTCGGTCGATACTTTCTTATACATACCTTGCTCTCGTTTGCGGACGGGGCTTATTTGCGGATGCCCAGCTCCTTGATCACCGCCCGATAGCGCTCGATGTCCTTGCGCTTGAGATAGTTGAGCAGGCGGCGCCGCTGACCGACCAGCTTCAAGAGGCCGCGTCGGCTGTGATGATCCTTCATGTGAATCTTGAAATGCTCGGTGAGGTAGCGGATGCGCTCGCTCAACAGAGCGATCTGCACCTCCGGCGAGCCCGTGTCGCCCGGCTTGCGTTGGAATTTGTTGATGAGAACGCTTTTGTCATCCGGGGTTAAGACCACTTGCTAATCCTCCTTAGTCTTGGCCAGGGCTTGGTTAAGCCCCTTGTCTGCGACCCAGGCGGCAGGCCGGCCCATCCGGCCCGGCCCCCGGGCTACTCGGCCCCCAGGGCCGACGCAGATGCGTTGCGACCGAAGCCGGGGTTGCCGGGCTCCGGAAAAACTCTTATCGTCTCGTAGGGGCGCCCCGAACTGGTGGTGCGCCCGTCCAGCCAGCGCAGCACCGCCACCAGCTCTCCGGCCTGGTCCAGCACGCGCAGGGGGCCGGGCGCGGGCTCGCGGCTTTCTCCCCACAAGAGCGGCGCGGATAGCTGCTGCCCCTGGCGCACCTGCCAGGCCAGCTCGTCGTCCAGGCTGACCTGGGGCACGCCGCAGCGTTCCAGGGCCTGGGAGGCCGAGAGCAGGTTGGTTTCCAGCTCAAGGTCGTCCCAGGCCAGGGCCTGCTCCAGGCTGACCGCCTCGGCCAGGCTGAAGGGCTCGGAAGCCTGGCGGCTAAGCGCGTCCAGATGCCCCAGCGTGCCCAGGGCGGCGGCCAGGTCCTCTCCCAGGGAGCGCAGATAGGCGCCACGCGACACCTTGAGGGTAAAAACGATCCGCCCCGCCTCCAGGGCGTCCAGGCGCGCCTCGTACACGGTTATGGGGCGCGCTGGTTTTTCCACCACCTGCCCCTGGCGGGCGTAGCTGTAAAGGGCGCGGCCCTCGTGCTTGGCCGCCGAGAAGGCCGGCGGGGCCTGCATGCGCGGCCCCACCAAGCCGGCCAGGGCCGCCAGGATCTGTTCCTGGCTCAACTCCGGCGCCGGGGCCTGCCCCGTCATTTGACCGGTCAGGTCGCCGGTGTCCGTGGAACTGCCCAGCAGCAGGCTGGCCTGATAAACCTTGGCCCCCACGCCCAGCAACTCCATGAGCCGGGTGGCCTGGTTGAAGGCCAGCACCAGCACGCCGGTGGCGAAGGGGTCCAGGGTGCCGGCATGCCCCAAGCGGCCCGGCCGGAAACGCCGGCGCAGGCGCTCCACCACGTCGTGGCTGGTCAGCCCGGCCGGCTTGTCCACCACCAGCACGCCGTCGGCGGCGCAGCGGGGATTGCGGGGACGCTTCATGCCGCCTCTCCCAGCTCCGCGGCCAGGCGCATGGCCAGCATCTCCGCGGCATCGTCCAGGCTGCCCTCCAGGCGCACGCCGGCCGCGTTCTTGTGCCCGCCGCCGCCCAGGGAGATGGCCAGGGAGCCCAGGTCCACCTGGCCCCGGCCGCGCAAGGAGGCCTTGACCCCGCCGTCCTTCAGTTCCTTGAGCAGCGCCGCCACCTCCACGCCCCGGATGGCCCGCAGCTCTTCCACGATGCGGTCCAGGTCGGAGGGCAGCACGCCCAGGCGATTCATGTCTTCCTGGCTCACCCGGGCCAGGGCCAGGCGGCCGCCAGCCAGCATGCTGAGCCCTTCCACCACCGAGGCCAGCAGGCGCAAACGGGCCAGGCTGGTGGAATAGGCCTGCTGGGTGATCTCCCAAGGCCTGGCCCCGGCCTGCACCAACTGCGCCCCCAGGCTCAAGGTGCGGGCCTGGGTGTTGGAGTAGCTGAAGCGGCCGGTGTCGGTGCTAAGCCCGGTAAAGAAGCAGGTGGCCGCCGCCGGGCTCAGTTCCAGACCCAGGTCGCCAGCCAGCAGGGTCAGCATCTCCGAGGTGGCGGCGAAATCCGGGTCCACCCAGGCCGCCCGGCCAAAGGCCGCCGCGCCCAGGTGGTGGTCCACCACCACGGTCCTGTCCGCCGCCGCCTCCAGCCAGGACGCGGCCTCTTGACCCGCGCGGCCCGGCTCGTGGCAATCCAGCAGCACGGCCATATCCGGCCAATCCCGGGCGGGTAATTGGCCCTGCAACAACTCCAGACCAGGCAGGAACAGGTATTCCTCGGGGATGGGTCCGGCCGTGAAGACGTGGACCTCCTTGCCCGCCGCCCGCAGCAGATGGGCCAGCCCCAGCAGAGAGCCCAGGGCGTCGCCGTCGGGGTCGCGGTGGGCCAGGAGCGCCAGCCGGCGCGCCTGCCCCATGGCCTGGGCCACGGCCTGCCTCACGAGGCCGGCTCCGGCTCGGATTCATCGCCCCGGGCCTGGGCCGCGGCCTGGTCCTGGGCGCGCACCTGGCGAATGACCTTCTCCATGTGCGCCCCTTCCATCAGCGAGGCGTCATAGACCGGCACCAGGCGGGGCACGGTCTTGATCTGCAGGCGGCTGGCCAGTTCCTTGCGCAAGAAGGGCGCGGCCTTTTGCAGGCCCTTTTCCACCTCGCCCCGGCGGCCACCCTCCAGCAGGCTGAAGAATATCTTGGCCAGGCTCAGGTCCGGGCTCACGTCCACCCCGGTCAGGGTGACGCCCTCCAGGCGCGGGTCCTGAACCTTGCGCCGCAGCAGATCCGCTAACTCGGCCAAGATCAGGGCGCTCAGTCTTTCCGTGCGTCTGGTGGCCATGAGGGGCTATTCCTCTCCGCCGCGCTGGACCAGGGGCGACCAGGTCATGTCTTTAAGGCTCATGATCTCCTGGCGCATGTCCGTGACCTCGGCCAGGGCCTGGCGCTCCACGAAGCGCCCTATCTCGTCCAACTGGCGCTGCACAAAGGCCGACTCGTTGCCGCAGACCGCGAAACCCAATTCCAGACGCTGCCACAGGTCGTTGGAGCCCACCTCGGCCACCGCCGCGTTGAAGCGGGCGCGCACCCGGTCGGCCAAGGAACGCGCCACCTTGCGTTTGGCCTTCAGATCGCCGGCCATGGGCAGGTGCAGGGTCATTTGCAGGGCTCCCACCACCATGACCTAGAGCTGCGCCGCCACCTCGCGGGTGACGAAGACCTCGATCTCGTCGCCCACCTTGATGTCGTTGTAGTTCTCTAGGCCGATGCCGCACTCGAAGCCCTGGGCCACTTCCTTGACGTCGTCCTTGAAGCGGCGCAGGGAGGAGATGCGGCTGGTGGCGATGACCACGCCGTCGCGCAGGAGCCGGGCCTGGGCGTTGCGCTCGATCTTGCCCGAGGTCACGCCGCAGCCCGCGATGGTGCCGGCCTTGGGCACGGTGAAGGTGTTGCGCACCTCGGCCCGGCCGATGACCTCCTCCTCCAGCAGGGGAGCCAACAGGCCGGTCAGGGCCGCGGTCACGTCGTCCAGCACCTGGTAGATGACGTCGTAGGTGCGCACGTCCACGTGCTCGGCCTCGGCCATCTCCAGCACCTTGCTGGCCGGACGCACGTTGAAGCCGATGATGATGGCCTGGCTGGCCGAGGCCAGCATGATGTCGGTCTCGGTGATGGCGCCCGCGCCGGAGTGGATGACGTTGACCTTGACCTGCTCGTTGCCCAGCTTGGACAAGGCCTCCACCATGGCCTCCACCGAGCCCTGCACGTCGGCCTTGACCACCAGCTTGAGCTCCTGGACCGCGCCTTCCTTCATCTGCTCGAAGAAGCCCTCCAGGCTCAAGCGGGTCTGGGAGCTGAGCTCCACCTCGCGCTTTTTGAGCATGCGGTGCTCGGCCACCTGACGGGCCACCTTCTCGTTCTCCACCACCACGAACTCGTCGCCGGCCTCGGGCACGCCGTCGAAGCCCTGCACCTCCGCGGGAATGGAGGGTCCGGCCTCGTCCACGCGCTGGCCCAGGTCGTCGAACAGGGCGCGCACCTTGCCCGCGTGCACGCCGCAGACAAAGTAGTCGCCGGCCTTCAAGGTGCCTTCGCGCACCAGCACGGTGGCCACCGCGCCCCGGCCCTTGTCCAGCCTGGCCTCCAGGATGTGGCCCCGGGCCTGCTTGGCGGGGTTGGCGCGCAGCTCCAGGATCTCCGATTGCAGCTGCAACAGCTCCAGGAGCTGGTCCACGCCCTGGCCGGTCTTGGCCGAGACTTCCACCATGATGGTGTCGCCGCCCCAGGATTCGGCCACCAGGCCCTGGTCGGCCAACTCCCGGCGCACCCGCTCGGGGTCGGCCCCGGGCTTGTCGATCTTGTTGACCGCCACCACGATGGGCACCTCGGCGGCCCGCGCGTGAGCGATGGCCTCCTTGGTCTGCTGCATGACGCCGTCGTCGGCCGCCACCACCAGCACCACCACGTCAGTGACCTGGGCGCCGCGGGCGCGCATCTGGGTGAAGGCCTCGTGACCGGGAGTGTCCACGAAGACCACCTGGCCGCCATCGGGCAGATGCACGTCATAGGCGCCGATGTGCTGGGTGATGCCGCCGGCTTCCCGGGCCACCACGTTGCTGCGGCGGATGGTGTCCAAGAGCGAGGTCTTGCCGTGGTCCACGTGGCCCATGATGGTGACCACCGGGGGACGGGTCATCAGATCCTCGGGATTGTCCTCGGCGCGGCTGACCAGGCCCAACTCCTCAAAAGCGGCGCGTTCCACCTCGAAGCCGAACTCGGCGGCCACCAGGGAGGCGTCCTCGATGTCCAGGGTCTGGTTCACCGTGATCATCATGCCTTGCTTGAGCAAGCGCCCCACCACGTCGGCGGATTTCACGCCCATGCGCTTGGCCAGCTCGCCCACGGTGATGGCCTCGCCCACCTTGACCCGGCGCTTGATGGCCCTAGGCGTGGTCAGCTCGGTTTTCTTGAGCCTCTTGACCGCGCCGCCGCGCCGGCGGCCACGGCCTGGACGGCCGTCATCGTAAAGATCGGCCTTATCCAGGATCTCCTTGCGCTTGCTGAAGGTCTTGCGCAGAAGGAACTCATCGTCCGGTATGGTCTCTCCGGCCTTCTTGCCCTTCTTGCGCCGGCGGCTGCGGTCGTCGGCCTTGTCCGGAGGCGGAACCTCGGTGGGGGCCGGCGGGAAGCCGGGGCGGGGCGGACGAGAACCAGGACCGCCGGGGCCGCCGGGACCGCCGGGGCGGCTGTAGGGCGGGCGGCCATCGGG
>CAZLSD010000038.1:0-18672 GCA_964561775.1 uncultured Desulfarculus sp.
GTCCAGGGCGGGCAGGTCGGCCTTGTCCAGTTCGACCTTTTCGCCCGCGGCGGCGGCGGGCTTGGCCGCCGGGGCGCTGTCCAGCCGCCGCTCGATGTCGGTGAGCACGCCCTCGTCAAAGGCTTCGGCGCTGACCTGGCTGTCATCCAGGACCTTGCGCTTCTCCCCGGCGCCCTTGGCCACTGGTATGTACTCGGCCATGGCGTACCCCGCTGCTCCAGAAAGCCCCGCCCCGGCTTCGCCGGCGCATCATGCCCAGCCCCGCCGGCCGCCCGCGGACCGCGCCGGCGCTAGCTGAAGATCTTCTCGATCTTCTCGCTCAGGGTCTCGGCGGTGAAGGGCTTGACGATGTAGTTGCTGACCTTGGCCTTGACCGCCTCCAGCACGTTCTCCTTCTGGGCCTCGGCCGTCACCATCAAGAAAGGCATGTCCTTGAACTCGTCGTGGCTGCGCACCCACTTCAGGAGTTCCAACCCGCTCATCTTGGGCATGTTCCAGTCGCTGACGATGAAGTCCACGCGCTCGCTCTCCAGCTTGCGCACGGCGCTCTCGCCGTCATCGGCCTCGATGATGTTCTCGAAACCCAGCTGACGCAGGATGTTTTTCACGATGCGCCTCATGGTGGAGAAGTCGTCCACCACCAGGACCTTCATTTTGGTATCTACGGACATGCTCTTCCCCCGCGGGAAAGGGTTCAGGCCAGCACCACCTCGCGCAGGCGGGCGCGCAGGCGCAATATGGCCTTGGTGTGCATCTGGGAGATCCTGGATTCGGTGTAGCCCAGGACCTCGCCTATCTCCCTCATGGTCAGTTCGTCGTAGTAGTACAATGATACCACGAGCTTTTCTTTTTCGGGCAAACCATCGATGGCCCCGGCCAACTGGCGGCGCAGCTCCAAAAGGCCCAACTGGGCCAGGGGGTCCTCGCCGTCGTTGCGGGCCATGGCCTGCAAGACCTGTTCGGCGTCCAGATGGGCCACCGGGCTGTTCTCGTCATCCAGGGAGAGCAGGTTGATGCCCTTGACCTCCTCCAGCAGCTGGTGGAAGTCCTGGATGCTCATCTTCAGAAAGAGGGCCACCTCCTCGTCGGTGGCCGCCCGGCCCAACTGGTGCTGGAGCTGGTTGTAGGCGTCCTCCAGCTTGGAGGACTTGCGGCGCACGCTGCGCGGCACCCAGTCCATGGAGCGCAGCTCGTCCAAGATGGCGCCCCGGATGCGGAACTCGGCGTAGGTCTTGAACTTGACGTTCTGGGCCGGGTCGAACTTGTCCACCGCGTCGATGAGCCCCAAAACCCCGGCGCTCATCAGGTCATCCAGGGGCACGTGGGCGGGCAGGCGCATGGCGATGCGCCCGGCCACGTAGCGGATGAGCGGGGTGTGCTCCAGGATCATGTCCTCGCGCTGGGCGGGGGAGAAGCCGCCCTTGGAGGACCGGAGCAGATTTTCGCTATAGGGGTCCATCTTGCCGGGCCGACTCCCAGAAACCTGTTCTCCCACGGGCGCATCTCCCCCTCCGCCAGGCCTGGCGGCAGCGCCGGCGCGGGGCAGGGAAGGGCCTTGGCGGTCTATCCGCTGGCCGCCTCACGTCCCGGATTTTACGCCATATCCATCAGGCGGCGCCAGAAGAACTTGATATTGCCGCTGTCCCGCTCCACGGGCGAGGCCAGCAGGGCCTTGGCCAGCTTTTCCACGCCGCGGGCCGCCGGGGAGCCGGGAAAGGACAACATGAAGGGTTTCTGCTGGATGACCGCCTGGGAAACCGAGGGATCGCGGGGGATGAAGCCCAGATAGCGCAGGGAGAGCCCGCCCAGGAAATGATCCGCCACCTGGGATAGCTTGCGAAAGACGGCCTTGGCCTCGGCCTCGCCCTTGACGTTGTTGACCACCAACTGGAAGCTCTTCTCCTGGTGCTGGGTGAAGAGCACCTTCATCAAGGCGTAGGCGTCGGTCAGGCTGGTGGGCTCGTCGCTGGCCACCACCAGGCGGTCCTGCACGGCCAGGTTGAAATAGAGCACGGTGTCGCTGATGCCGGCGGCGGTGTCCACGATGACCGTGTCGGCCTCGGTCTCCAGGCTGTCCAGTTCCTGCATCAGGAGCAGCTTGTCTTCCTGGCTTAAGTTGACCATCTCGGTGACGCCGCTGGCGGCGGGCAATATCTGGATGCCGCCGGGGCCGTCCAGGATGACCTCGCCCAGGGTCTTGTGGCCGGCGATGACGTCGTGGATGTTGTAGGCGGGGTTGAGCCCCAGAAGCACGTCCACGTTGGCCAGGCCCAGGTCGGCGTCGATGACGAGCACCTTGCGCCCTTGGGCGGCCAGGGCCAGGGCCAGGTTGACGGTCAGGCTGGTCTTGCCCACGCCGCCCTTGCCGCTGGTCACGGCCAGGGTGCGCAGAGACGCCGGGGCCTGCGCGCGGGGACGGGGCTGGGCGGCCAGGCGTCTCAAGGCTTGGGCTTGGTCCATCTTGCTTTACTCCTTGCTCGCCCCGGCCGGGGACAGGGGCCGGGGAGGCAACAGGCGGCGGGCCAGGTTTTCGCGGCTGGCCGCCTCCAGATCGTCGGGCACCTTCTGGCCGGTGCCCAGATAGCTGACCGGCCGGCCCGCGCGGACCATCTGGTTTATTATGGGGCCAAAGGTAGCAGTTTCGTCCAGTTTGGTGAAGATGAGACTGGCGGGCTGAAAACGGGCGAAGGCCTGCCAAACTTCGGCCTGGTCGGCGTCGCGGGTGGGGCAGGCCAGCACCAGGTGGGCGATGAGCCCCGGCGCGCCGGCCAGCACGGCCTTCAATTCCTCCAGGCTGTCTTCGTCGCGGGGCGAGCGCCCCACGGTGTCCACCAAGATCAGATCGCGGTCGGCCATGCCGCCCAGGGCCTGGGCCAGGTCGGCGGCGCTGGCGGCCAGAGCGGTGGGCAGCTCCATGATGCGCCCGTAGACCATGATCTGCTCGGCGGCGGCGATGCGGTAGGTGTCCACGGTGATGAGCCCCACCTTGAGGCCTTGGCGCAGGGCCAGGCTGGCGGCCAGCTTGGCCACGGTGGTGGTCTTGCCCACCCCGGTGGGGCCCACCAGGGCCCAGACCAGGGGCCGGCCCGGGGTGAGCTGGGGGGCGGGGGCCAGGTTGAGCATTTTCTTGAGGCGTATGGCCAGCCGGGGCAGAAGCCCCTGGCCGCCGGGGGCCTCCAGGCCCTCCAGGAGCTGGAGGATGAGCTGGGGGTCCAACTCCTGGGAGCTGAGGTGCTGGTAGAGGGGAGCCAGCTCGGGGCGGGCGGCGAAGCCGGAGGCCGCCTCGCTGACCATGAGGTGGCGGGCCACCAGGTCGCTTAGATTCTCCACCCGCCGGGCCAGGGCCGAGAGCGCCGGGGCGCTGGGGGCCTGGCCCGGGGAGCTGACGGCGGCGGCGGCCGGAGAGCCGGGGGCGGGCTCGTCCACGGCGGCGCTGATCTCCACCCCGCCCCCGGGGGTCTGGCCGGTGGAGAGGATGACGGCCTGGGGGCCCAAGGCCTCACGCACCTTGCGCAGGGCCTGGGCCATGTCGTCGGCGGTGAAGCGCATCACCCGCATGAGCGCCCCTCACGGCTGTCACGCCGCTGGCATATGCGTCCGGCGGCCGCCGTCCGCGCCAGCGCCGCGCCAGCCTTTGCCGCGCGCTCTCTCACGCCCGGGCTCCGGCGGCGGGGGCGGCCAGTTTAAGCACGCCCACCGAGTGGACCTTCATGTCCATGACCAGTTCGTTGTGGCTGAGGACTTGCAGCGAGGGGGCGAAGCGCTCCACGATGCGGCGGAAGTGGCGGCGCACCACGGGGGAGCAGAGGACCACCGGGGGCTGGGAGAACTGGGTGAAGCGCTCCATCTGCTTGTTGAGCCCGCCCAGGATGCGCTGGACCTTGTCGGGGTCCACGGAGAGGTAGGTTCCGTGGTCGGTCTTTTGGATGCCGGAGGTGATGACGTCCTCCACGGCCGGCTCCAGGGTGAGCACGTTCAGCTCGCGCGGTCCGGCCCCGATGATGGACTTCAAGATGCTGCGGGCCAGCTTTTGGCGGCAGTACTCGGTGAGCATGTCGGGGTCCTTGGTCAGCGTGGAGTAGTCGGCCAGGGTCTCGCAGATGGTGAGCAGGTCGCGGATGCTGACCCGCTCCTTGAGCAGGTTGGCCAGGACCTTTTGCACCGCGCCCAGGCTGAGGTGGCTCAAGGTCTCCTCCACGGCCTTGGGGAAGGTCTTTTGCAGGTTGTCCAGCAGGCGGTGGACCTCCTGGCGTCCCAGCAGTTCGTCGGCGTGGGACTTTATGACCTCGGTCAGGTGGGTGGCGATGACGGTGGAGATATCCACCACGGAGAAGCCGGCGAACTGGGCCTCCTCGCGGCGGCTGGCGGGTATCCAGACCGCGGGCAGGTTGAAGGCCGGCTCGCGGGTGGGGATGCCTTCCAGGGTCTTCTTGGCGTCGCCGGGGTCCATGGCCAGCAGGTAGTCGATCATGAGTTCGCCCTGGGCCACCTCGTTGCCCTTGATGAGCACGGAGTAGCCGGCGGGCTTGAGTTGCAGGTTGTCGCGCACGTGCAGGGGGGGTACCACCAGGCCCATCTCCAGGGCCAGCTGCTGGCGGATGGAGCGGATGCGGTCCAAGAGATCGCCGTTTTGCTCCTCGTCCACCAGGGGTATGAGTCCGTAGCCCACCTCCAACTCCAGCACGTCCAGGGGCAGCAGGGCCTCCACCTGCTCTGGCCCGGGGGCCGGCTTGGCCTTGGCGGGGGGTGCGGCCTTGGCGGCGGCTTCCTGGGCCTTCAGGTTTTTTTCGGCCTTGAAGAGCATGGCGGCCAGGCCGCTGACCGCCGAGCCCAGGACCAGGAAAGCCAGGTGGGGCAGGCCGGGGACCAGGCCGAACAGGAAGACGATGCCGCCGGCGATGGCCAGGGCCTTGGGTTGCAGGGAGAACTGGCGCTTGAACTCCTGGCCCAGGGGCAGGTCGTTGGCGGCGCGGCTGACCATGACGCCGGAGCCGGTGCTGATGATGAGCGCGGGGATCTGGCTGACCAGACCGTCGCCGATGGTCAGCACGGTGTAGGTGGCGGCGGCGGTGGCGAACTCCATGTTCTTTTGCAGCATGCCGATGAGCAGGCCGCCGATGATGTTGACGAAGGTGATGATGATGCCGGCGATGGCGTCGCCGCGCACGAACTTGGAGGCGCCGTCCATGGCTCCATAGAAGTCGGCCTCGCGGGAGATTTCCTTGCGCCGGGTTCTGGCATCCTGCTCGTCGATCAAGCCGGCGTTCAAGTCGGCGTCGATGGCCATCTGCTTGCCGGGCATGGCGTCCAAGGTGAAGCGGGCGCTGACCTCGGCTATGCGCTCGGCGCCCTTGGTGATGACGATGTAGTTGATGATGACCAGGATGAGGAAGATGACCAGGCCCACGTAATAGTTGCCGCCCACCACGAACATGCCGAAGGCCTTGATGACCTGGCCGGCGGCGGCGGTGCCCTCGTCGCCCTTCAGGAGCACCAGGCGGGTGGCGGCCACGTTAAGGGAGAGGCGGAAGAGGGTGGTGAAGAGCAGCACCGAGGGAAAGACGGAGAAGTCCAGGGGCTTGGTGGTGTACATGCCCAAGAGCAGGATGACCACGGCGAAGGTGATGTTGAAGGCGATGAGCAGGTCCAACAGGAAGGTGGGCAGGGGCAGGATCATCACCACCAGGATGCCCACCACGGCGGCGCCCAGGCCCACCTCGCTCAAGTTGCCGGCGTCCAGGGCGGGCAGGCCCGGGAAGCGCTTGGTCTTTACGGCGGCTGCGTCGGCCATGCTGCTGACTCCTTGCCGGGCCGGTCCGGGGGCTAGGCCCGGGCCTGCTCGGCGGCCAGAACCTGCTGGTGCTGGTTCTTCTGGCGGTAGACGTGGGCCAAGATGGTGGCCACGGCCTCGTACATTTCATAGGGGATGGCTTGGCCCACCTCCACCTGGCGGTAGAGGGCCTGGGCCAGGGGCTTGTCCTCCACGATGGGCACCCCGTTAAGGCGGGCGGTCTCCTTGATCTTCTCGGCGATGCGGTTCATGCCCTTGGCCAGCAGGGTGGGGGCCTCCATGTCGCCGGGCTTGTAGGCCAGGGCCACGGCGAAGTGGGTGGGGTTGGTGATGACCACGTCGGCCTGGGGCACTTGAGCCATCATGCGCTTGCGGGCGGCCTCGCGCTGCACGCTTCTGATGCGGCTCTTGACCTGGGGGTCGCCCTCGTTCTGCTTCATCTCGTCCTTGACTTCCTGCTTGGACATCTTGAGGTTCTTCTCGAAGTCCCACTTCTGGTAGGCCCAGTCCAAGAGGGCCAGGACGAACATGACCAGGATGCAGCGCCAGAAGATGCGGAAGCAGACCTGGGCGATGTAGGCCATGGCCGCGGCCACGTCCATGTCCATGAGATGGGGCAGCTTGCCCACCTCGCCGGCCACGGTGATGTAGGCCACCCAGCCCACCACGGTGAGCTTGGCCAGGTTCTTGAACAGCTCCACCAGGCTGCGCAGGGAGATGTAGCGTTTGAAGCCCGGCAGGGGGTTCAAGCGGCTGAAGTCGGGCTTGAGGCGGTCGGGGGCCAGCAAGAAGCCCACCTGGACCAGGTTGGCGACCAGGGCCGCCACCACCACCGCGCCCATGATGGGGGCGGTTATCTTGAAGAAGAGGCCCAATATCCAGCCGGACAGCCAACCCACCTCGGTCTCGCTCATCTTGTATTGGGCCACCGAGCCCAGGAACTGGCGCAGGAAGCTGGCCAGCTGCTCGTAGATGCCGCCGCCCATCAGCCAGAGCACGGCCAGACCGGCCAAGAGCGCCGAGACCGAGGCGATGTCGCCGCTCTTGGCGACCTGCCCCTTTTCCCGGGCCTTGGATCGCCGTTTCCCGGTAGGTTTTTCGGTTTTGTCCTGGGCGCCCTGGTCGGCCATAACCTCACATCGCCTTGAGCAAAGTTGTCAGCAGGGGTCCCAGGCCCTCGAAGACCCTGCCCAGGATGGGCAGCATGGTGGCCAGGGACAGGGAGAGGAAGAGGAAGCCCACCGAGATGGTGATGGGAAAGCCCACGATGAGGATGTTGAGCTGGGGCACGCTCTTGGCCACCACGCCCATCACCACCTGGGTGAAGAGCAGGGCCCCGATGACCGGCGCGCCCAGGCGCAGGGAGAGCACGAACATCTGGCCGGTCATCCACATGACCTGGTCGAACAGGGCGCGGGTGAACTTGAACTGGCCCGGCGGCAGCAGATGGAAGCTGTCGGCCAGGGCCTTGAAGAAATAGAGATGCCCACCCACGGAGAAGACCATGAGCAGGGCCATGAGGTAGCAGAACTGGGAGAGCACCGAGACCTGGCCGCCGCCGATGGGGTCCAGCACGTTGGCCACGGCGAAACCCATCTGGAAGCCGGCCAACTGCCCCATGATCTGCACCGAGGTCAGGAGGAGGCGCACCGCCAGGCCCAGGATGGTGCCGATCATGATCTCGCCCGCGGCCAGGGGGGCCAGCCCCCACAGGTCGCGGGGATAGCTGGCCGCCTCCACCGGGGCCACGGGCAGAAGCAGCAGGGCCAGGGCCAGGGACAGACCGGCCTTGACCATCACCGGCAGGTTCTGGGAGCCAAAAAAGGGCAGGGTCAGGATGAGCGAACTGGCGCGCAACAGGATGAGCAAAAAGACCAGCCACTGCTCCATGGCCATGCCCAGGAGGTTCATGGCCCGCCTCAGCGGATGTACTGGGGGAGGTTGACGATCATGCTCTCGGTGTAGTTGAGCATCTTGGTCAGCATCCAGGGTCCGAACCAGAAGAGCCCCAGCAGCACGGCGATGATCTTGGGCACGAAGGCCAGGGTCATCTCCTGGATCTGGGTCACGGACTGGAACACGCTGATGCTAAGTCCCACCACCATGCCCAGAAGCAAAATGGGCAGGGACAGCATGAGGGTTATCTCCACCGCGTCCTTGGCCAGACCGATGATGAAATCCTGGTTCACCCGCGCACCTCCGCTAGAAGAAACTCTTGACCATGGAACCCACCAGGAGATGCCAGCCGTCGACCAGGACGAAGACCATCAGCTTGAAGGGCAGGGAGACCATCACCGGCGGCAGCATCATCATGCCCATGGAGAGCAAGACCGATGCCACCACCATGTCGATGACCAAAAAGGGCACGTAGAGCAAAAATCCTATCTCGAAGGAGGTCTTGAGCTCGCTGATTATGAAGGCGGGAATTAGGCTGGTCATGGGCAGCGCTTCGGCGTTTTGCGGCTTTTCCTGCCCACTTATGTGCACGAACAGGGCCAGGTCCTTCTTGCGGGTCTGCCTTAGCATGAACTCCTTGAGCGGCGCTCCGGACTCCTCCAGGAACTTCTCCTGGCTTATCTTGCCATCCAGGAAGGGCGTCAAGGCCTTGTCGTTTATCTGATTGAAAACCGGCGCCATGATGAAGAACGTCAAGAACAGGGCCAGGCTGACGATGATCTGGGTGGGGGGCATCTGCTGGGTGCCCAGGGCGTTGCGCAGCATGGAAAACACCACGGCCAGGCGGGTGAAGCTGGTCATCATCACCAGGATGGAGGGGGCCAGGCTCAAGACCGTCAGCAGCATCACGATTTGCAGGGCGGCGGAGACCTGCTGGGGATTCTTGGCCTCCGTGACCCCCAGGGTGATGTTGGGCAGTTGCAGGCCACCCTGCTGGGCGAAAGCCGGGGCCGCCGCCAAAAGCAGGGCCATAACCAGGCCGGCCGACAGGCAGATACGGGACAGGGGCTTCATGGTTTTTCCTCGGAGGCGCTCGCGGGCGCGGCCTGGGCCTTTTTGAGCAGACCGGCGAAGCCCGGGCGCGGGCGCGCCGCCGGGGAGGCGGGCTCATTGGCCTCCAGGCTGGCCAGCAGGCTGATGCTCTGCTCGGCCACCCCCAGCACCAGCACCTTGCCCCCCACCTCCACCAGGGTCACCCACTTGCGCGGGGCCAGGTTGAGCCTGCCCACCATGCGCAGCCCCGCCGAGGGGCCCGAGGCGGCCGGGCCGGGCAGAAAGCGCCTGGCCAGCCAGTAGAGCCCCAGCACCAGGCCCAGCACCAGGGACAGGGCCGCGAGCATCTTGACGATGGCCGGCCCCAGGCCCTCGCCCAACGCGGAGGGGGCCTCGGCCTCGGCGGCCAGAGTCGGCCAGGCCCAAAGGACCAGCCCCGCCGCCAGGATCAGCATCAGGCTTGCGCGCTTTTTCATGCCCCTAGCCCAGCGACTTCACGCGCTCGATGGGCGAGACGATGTCGGTCAGGCGCACGCCGAACTTCTCGTTGACCACCACCACCTCGCCCCGGGCGATGAGCTTGCGGTTGACCAGGATCTCCAGGGGCTCGCCGGCCAGCTTGTTCAACTCGATGACCGAGCCCTGGCCCAGCTGCAACAGGTCGTTTATCAGCATGGTGGTGCGCCCCAGCTCCACGGTGACTTCCAGGGGGATGTCCAGGATGAAGTCTATGGAGTGGGCCTGCTTGCCCGCCGGGGCGGCGGCCCCGTCGAAGGACTCCAGGCTGGCGTCCTCGCCGCCGCCTTCCCAATCTTCGGCCATGGTCCGGCTCCCTTACGTCAAATGGGTGAGTAGGCCTTCCACCCGGAAGGCCTTGTTGCCGCGGCTGCTCCCTGGACGCCCCTTGAATTTGGGCACGCCCTCCACCAGGGCCACCAGGGGGTCTTTGACGTCCTTGTCCAGGGTGATGACGTCGCCCACCGCGAAGTTCAAGAGATCCCCGCTGCGGATCATGATGCGCCCCAGCTCCACCGCCACCTCCACCGAGGCCTCTTTTAGCTGCTCGCGGAAGCGGCGCATCCACTCGTGGTCCACTTCCAGCTGATCGCTCTGGAAGCCGGCGTAGAGCCGGGAGCGGATGGGCTCCACCGTGCTGTAGGGGATGCAGACGGTGATGGTGCCGGCGGTGTTTTCCATCTCCAGCTCGAACTTGATGACGATGACCACGTCCGAGGGCGGCACGATGGAGGCGAACTGGGGGTTGATCTCGGTGCGCTGATAGACCAGGTTGACCTCATAGACCGGCTTCCAGGCCTGCTCCAGGTCCTTCAAGGCCATCATCACCACCTTGCGGGTGAGCTGCTGCTCGATGGCGGTGAAGTCGCGCCCCTCCACCTTGACCTCGGCCCCGCCGGCCCCGCCGAAAAAGGTCTCCACCAGGTTGAAGACCAGCTTGCTCTCCAGCACGAAGATGGCGTGCCCGCGCATGGGGTCCATCTTGAAGATGTGCAGGCTGGTGGGCACGGGCAGGCTGCGCATGAACTCGCCGAACTTGACCATGTCCACGCTGGTGGTGGTCATGTCCACGATCTTGCGCAGAGCGCTGGACAAGGTGGTGCGGAAGAGCCGCGCGAAACGGTCGTTGATGATCTCCAGGGTGGGCATGCGCCCGCGGATGATGCGGTCCTGGTTGGTGAGATCGTAGACCAGCACCCCGTCGGCCCCGCCGCCGGCGTCGGTCTCCACCTCGATTTCGCCGCCGCTCATGCCCTTTAAGAGGGCATCCACCTCGTCCTGGCTGAGAATCTTGCTCATCTATCTTCCCCAGGCCGGCTTAAGGCGGCTATTGAATCACCAGTTCGGTGAAATAGAGGTTGTGCACCGCCCCGGCCGGAGCGATGGCCTGGTTGATTATCTTGAGAAGCTCGGTGCGCATCTTCAGCTTGCCCGCCATGGGCGTGATGTCGTCATAGGTCTTGGCCGACAGCAGAAGGAGAATCGAGTCGCGGATCTGGGGCGTCTTGGCCTCGATCTCCTTCTTTATCTTCTCCTCCTTGGTGTCCACCGCGAGAGTCACCTTGAGGTAGCGCTTGGCCTTGGGGTCGTTCAGGTTGACCAGGAAGGGCTCCAGGGTCATCATGGCCGTGGCCTTCTCGCTCTTGCCGTGGCCGCCCCCGTGCCCGCCGCTGTCCTTGGACTCGGCCTTGTGCTCGGCGGCCTTGCCCTCCTCGCCGTGCCCCTCGGCCGCGGCCTCGGGCTTGGGCGCCAGGAAAAAGGTCCAGACCGCGAAACCGCCGCCCCCCAGCAGCAACAGGCCGCCCAGCGCGATGATGATCAGCTTGATGGGCAGGCCCTTCTTCTGGGCTCCCTCTTCCCCTTCGGCGGGCGGCGCCTCGGCGGGTTTTTCCTTCTTGGCTTTTTCCTTCTTGGCCATGGGCCTCCTCCTTGAGATGGCGGGGCGGCCGAGGCAGACGCCCATACGGGCAATCAGCAAGGCCCGTGCCAGCCGCCGGTTGGGGAACGATGATTAAATTATGCTGAAAATCGTGAGGTTATACAAGCGGCCCTCGCCGCCCCTCCGGCGCGTGCCAGCGTCAAAAACCCTCCCTTGGTCAGATAATTGACGGCGGGTGGCCCCCGGGCCGGGCCCGAGGCCAGTTTGGCGGGCTCCATGGGCAGGCCACCGGCACGCTGCAATGGGCTCCAACCGCAGCCGGGAGGGATGGCCAGGCCCGGGCCAAGTCTGGACCAGGACGCGCGGCCAGCGCCAACCCCGGCCTTGACTTGGCCCCTGCCTATGGTAATAACCTAAAATCTTTGCAGCCTTTATCCGCCAGCACCCGGCGGCCCCCCAGCGAGGACCCCATGGACTACAAGGACACCCTGAACCTGCCCAAGACCGACTTCCCCATGAAGGCCAACCTTCCCCAACGCGAGCCGGAGATGCTCAAGCGCTGGCAGGAGGAGAACCTCTACGGCCAACTGCGCGCCACGGCCCAGGGCAAGCCGCTCTTCATCCTGCACGACGGGCCGCCCTACGCCAACGGCTACATCCACATGGGCACCGCGCTCAACAAGATATTGAAAGACGTCATCGTCAAAAGCCGCCAGATGGCGGGTTTGAACGCGGTCTACGTGCCGGGCTGGGACTGCCATGGGCTACCCATCGAGCACGAGGTGGACAAGCACCTGGGGGCCAAGAAGCGCGAGCTAAGCGTGATTGAAAAACGCCAGCACTGCCGCGACTACGCCAAGAAGTTCATCGACATCCAGCGCGCCGACTTCATCCGCTTAGGCGTCCTGGGCGACTGGTACAACCCCTACATGACCATGACCGAGGCCTACGAGGCCGCGATAGCCCGCGAGTTCGCCCGCTTCTATCACAAGGGCGGGGTCTACCGCTCCAAGAAGCCCATCTACTGGTGCAACACCTGCCGGACCGCCCTGGCCGAGGCCGAGGTGGAATACGCCGACCACAAGAGCCCCAGCATCTACGTGGCCTTCCAGGTCAAGGACGACTTGAGCGCCAAGTACCCGGCCCTCTTGGGGCTGAAAACCCACCTGGTCATCTGGACCACCACCCCCTGGACCATCCCGGCCAACCTGGCCATCGCCGCCCATCCCGAGTTCGAGTACGTGGCGGTGCGCCACGGCGACTCGGCCTACATCCTGGCCAGCCGCCTGGCGCCCTTGTGCATGGAGGCCTTCGGCTTCAAGGACTGGAACCAGGTGGCGGTCATCGACCCCCACGACCTGGAAGGCATCAAGGCCAAGCATCCCCTCTACGACCGCGAGAGCGTGGGGGTTTTGGCCGACTACGTGACCCTGGAGGCTGGCACCGGCCTGGTGCACACAGCCCCCGGCCACGGCCGCGAGGACTACGAGACCGGCCTGCGCTATGGCCTGGAGGCGTATTCGCCCCTGGACGACGCCGGCCGCTTCACCCCCGAGGTGGGCTTCTTCGCCGGGCAGGAGGTCTTCGAGGCCAACCCCAAGGTGGTGGCCAAGCTGCAAGAGGTGGGCAGCCTCCTGGGCACCGAGCAGATCAAGCACTCCTATCCCCACTGTTGGCGCTGCAAGAAGCCGGTCATCTTCCGGGCCACCGACCAGTGGTTCATCTCCATGGAGGAGAACAAGCTGCGCCAGCGCTCGCTGATGGCCATCCAGAACGACGTGCGCTGGGTGCCCAAGTGGGGGCGCGAGCGCATCTACGGCATGATCGAGAACCGCCCCGACTGGTGCATCAGCCGCCAGCGCTCCTGGGGCGTGCCCATCATCGTCTTCAAGTGCGCCGCCTGTGGCGAGACCGTGCTCACCCCCGAGATGTCCGAGGCGGTGGTGGCCGCCTTCGAAAAAGACGGCGCCGACGCCTGGTTCGCCCAGACCCCCCAGGAGCTTCTGGGCGATCTCTGCGCCTGCCCCCTGTGCGGCTCGGCCGAGCTGAACAAGGAGCAGGACATCCTGGACGTGTGGTTCGACTCGGGCGTGAGCCACGCCGCGGTCTTGGAGAACCGCAAGCAGTGGCCCGACCTGCGCTGGCCCGCCGACATGTACCTGGAGGGCAGCGACCAGCACCGGGGCTGGTTCCACAGCTCGCTGTTGTGCGCCATGGGCACCCGGGGCAAGCCGCCCTACGGCATGGTGCTGACCCACGGTTTCGTGGTGGACGGCGACGGGCGCAAGATGAGCAAGAGCCTGGGCAACGTCATCCCGCCCCAGAAGATCATCGACCGCTACGGCGCGGAGATATTGCGCCTGTGGGTGGCCGCCGAGGACTACACCGACGACATCCGCATCAGCGAGGAGATTCTAAAGCAGCTGGCCGAGGCCTACCGGCGGGTGCGCAACACCATGCGCTTTTTGCTGGGCAACCTCTATGACTTCGACCCGGCCACCGATCAAGTCCCCGCCAGCCAGATGGGCGAGATGGACCGCCTCATGCTGCACCGCTTGGAGGAGCTGAAATCCCGCCTGACCAAGGGCTATCAGGACTTCGCCTTCCACACCGTGTATCACGGCCTGCACAACTTCTGCGCCGTGGATCTCTCGGGCTTCTACCTGGACGTGCTCAAAGACCGCCTCTACACCAGCGGGGCCAAGAGCCCGGCCCGCCGCGCCGCCCAGAGCGTGCTCTACCGCCTGGCCCTGGACATGGTGCGGCTGATGGCCCCCATCCTCTCCTTCACCGCCGAGGAGGTCTGGGACCACCTGCCCGGGGCCAAGGCCCTGGGGGCCAGTGTGCACCTGGCCGCCTTCCCGGAGGCCGACGCCTCCGCGCTCAATCCCGAACTGGCCGCCAAGTGGGAGCGGCTGCTTACCGTGCGCGCCGAGGTCAACAAGGCCCTGGACCTGGCCCGCAAGGACAAGACCGTGGGCAACTCCCTGGAGGCCCGCCTGTTCCTGGCCGGTCCCGCCGAGCTGATGGCCTTCCTCAAGGAAAACGCCGGGCTGCTCGCGGAGATAACCATGGTCAGCGAGCTGGCCCTGGAGGACGAGGTGGCCCAACCCCAGGTGGTGAGCGAGGCCTTGGGCGGCTTGCAGGTGGGCATCGCCCCGGTGCCCCACGGGCGCTGCGGCCGCTGCTGGATGCGGCTGGCCAGCGTGGGCGGCGATAGCGAGCACCCCGAACTGTGCCACCGCTGCCTGGAGGTGGTGAGGCAGGCTTAGCATGGCCGCCCGCCTCAAGCAGCTTTTGCTCATGACCCTGGTGCTGGTGGGGCTGGATCAGCTCACCAAGGCCCTGGCCGTGGCCTATATCGGCCCCCGGGGGCGCGTCCAGGTCATCCCCGGCTTCTTCGATCTGGTGCTGTGGAAGAACACCGGCGCGGCCTTTGGCAGCCTTGCCGGGCTGCCCGGGGCGCGCTGGCTCTTGGTGGCGGTGACCATAGTGGCCTTGGCCGTGGCGGCCTGGCTGGCCCTGGGCAAGTTCGGCGGCTCGCGGGGCACGCTCTTGGCCATCGGGCTCATCTGCGGGGGCGCGGTGGGCAACCTCATCGACCGCCTGCGCCTGGGGGTGGTCATCGACTTCGTGCTGCTCTACTATGACCGCTGGTACTGGCCCGCCTTCAACCTGGCCGACGCGGCCATCACCGTGGGCGGGGTGGGCATGGGCATCCTCATCCTGCGGGGCAAATAGCGCCCCCAGCCGCATTGGGAGGGCCGCGTGAACTTTCCCTCGGAGCTTCTCTACAGCCGCGAGCATCTGTGGGTGCGTAAAGACCAGGGCCAGGGCGTTACCGTGGGCATCACCGATTTCGCCCAAGACCAACTGGGGCGGCTGGTCTACGTGGACCTGCCCCGGGTGGGGCAGACGATCAGCGCCGGCCAGGAGATGGGCGCGGTGGAGAGCGCCAAGAGCGTGAGCGATCTCATCAGCCCGGTGAGCGGCCAGGTGACGGCCATCAACGAGGCCTTGGCCGACAATCCCACCCTGATGAACGACGACCCCTACGGCCAGGGCTGGCTGGCGGTGGTGGAACTGAGCGCGCCGCTTGCCTCCGAACTGCTGGAGGCGGCCGCCTACCGGGCCTCGGTGGAGTAGGCGGCCAAGAGAGGCGGGGTTAATCCCTGCCCGCCTGCCCGCCTGCCCGTCCGCCAGGGGCCGCGGCTAGGATATCTTGCGGAACTTGTTCTTCTTGCTGCGGCAGACCGGGCACTCGGCCGGGGGGTCGTCGTCGAAGACATAGCCGCAGACCGTGCATACGTGGTAGCTGAGCTGGCGCTCGTTGACCAGGGCCTCCAGGGCGTCCTTGTAGAGCTTGGCGTGGCGCTCCTCCACGTCGCGGGCGCGGATGAAGCTCCAGGCCACGTCCTCGCGTCCCTGGTCGAAGGCCTCCTTGACCAGCGGGGGATAGATCTCCTGCTTGGCCCGCATCTCGTTCTCGAAGGCCCGCTTGAGATTCTCCTCGGTGGTGCCGATGACCCCCTCCAGGTATTTCAGGTACTCCTCGGCGTGAACCTTCTCGGCCTGGGACACGGCCTTGAATAGGAGCCCCACCTGGGGATAACCCTCATCGAAGGCCTTTTTGGCATAGGCCAGGTTGCGGGCCTGGGCCAGGGACTCGCCCAGATAGGCCTGGCGCAGGCGCTGCTCCAGCTCCGGGGGCAGATCGGCGTAGAGGATGAACTGATACATGGAGGCCCCGCAGGAGGGGCAGACCTCGGGGGGGTGCTTGCCTTCGTGCAAATATCCGCAGGCCGTGCATTTCCACTGCTTCATGATCGTCCTCCCGCCCCAATTGCGCTGGCGGCCGCCAAAAAAAGGAAGCCTTGCTCACGATTTGGCTTGAAGCATAGCGCCGGAGCAAGGAGTATGCATTATCAATCTTCGGGTTTCCATTCGCCGCGATATTGCTAAAATAGACGCTGCGCGCCGGGGTTTTCCCTCCTGGCGCATTGGGGCGGAAGCGATAGTGGAACAAGAGAAGCCAAGCCGCGAGCAGTTGCTGCAAGAGATCGCCCACCTGCGCAAGCAGGCGGCCGAGTTGGCCGAGGCCCTGGCCGCCAGCGAGGAGCGCTTCAGCCTGCTGGCCGAGACCAGCGGCGACGCCCTCTATCACCTGCGCTTCGAGACCATGTCCTACGACTTCATGAGCCAGGGCATAGAAAAGCTCACCGGCTACGGCGCCTCCGAGATCAACGGCATGTCCTTTTCCCGCTTGGTGCAGACCATCGCCTCGCCTGCCTCGGGCGAGCTTTCCCGCCGCCACCTGGCCGAGCGCCGCCGCCGGGGCGAGGCCGAGGAGTTCAGGGCCGACTATCTCATCCGCACCAAGGGCGGCGAATACAAGTGGCTCTCCGACCACTCCTTCCCCTGGCGCGACGACCAGGGCAAGCTCCTGGGCTCGGTGGGCATCCTGACCGACATCACCGAGCGCAAGCTGATGGAGGAGAAGCTCCGCCGCCTGGCCACCGTGGACCACCTGACCGGGCTCTACAACCGCCGCCACTTCCTGGAACTGGCCGCCCGCGAACTGGACCGCCACCGCCGCTATAAGAGCCCCTTCAGCCTGCTGGTGATGGATATAGACCACTTCAAGCTGATCAACGACCAGCACGGCCACCAGGCCGGCGACCAGGTGCTGGAGCGCCTGTGCGCCCTCTGGAAGGAGCACATGCGGGCCAGCGACTTCCTGGGCCGCCTGGGCGGCGAGGAATTCGCCGTGGCCCTGGTGGAAAGCCCGCTGACCCGGGCGGGCCAGGTGGCGGAAAGGCTGCGCGCCCTCACCGAGGACAGCGAGCTGATGGTCGGCAAGGCCAGCCTGCGAGTCACCATCAGCCTGGGAGCCGCCCAGCTCGCCAACTCGCGCGAGGACCTCTCCTCCCTGCTGCGCCGCGCCGACGACGCCCTCTACGCCGCCAAGAACGGCGGCCGCAACCGGGTGGAGTTGGGCCAGGCCTGAGCGCCGGGCGCCAATCCCATGACCCCTCCCGGCCAACCCATAGCCCCGGCCCGGACCCGTTGGTGGCGCGCCCTGCTGATCCCGCCCTTAAGCTGGTGGTTCTGGCTGGGGCTGGGCCTCTTCCTGGCCGCCTTGAGCCTGGGCGGGCAATTCGTGCTCCTCCAGGGCCTCCTGCTGCCCTCTTCCCGGGGCCAGGCCGGCTGGATGGGTCTGCAATACGGCAACGAGCACCTGGAAGGGCCGGTGGCCCAGCGGCATCGCCTGCCCGCCGCGCAGCGGGTGGAACTGGACCCGCCGCGCAGCTCCTTGAGCGCCTTCACCCTCTGGCGGGCCCCCGCCGCCGGGCTCTACAAACTGGAAATCCACTGCGACGACTACGCCAGCCTGGGCGTGGACGGCCGCGCCGTCCTGCGAATGGACCCCGCCGTGGCCGCCCACAACCAGGCCGAGGTCAAGGTGGAGCTGGCCGCCGGCTGGCATCTGCTGCGGGTGGACCTGTTCAACCAGGTGGGGCGGGCCTTTTTCACCCTCAAGATTGAAGCTCCCGGCCAGCGGGAGGCCGCCGTGTTGCAGGGGCCGGAGCTTAGGCGGCCCGGCCTAGAGGCCATGGACCACCTGTGGGGCCTCCTGGAGAGCCTGCCCCGGCTGCTGGCCCCGGGCCTGGCCCTGGCCGCCCTGGGCCTGGTGCTCCTGCTGCTGCCCGCCACCCTGGGCGCGGGGGCCAAGGCCTGCCTGGCCCTGGTCCTGGCCGTCCTGCTGCCCGCCCTGCTCATCCCCGCGCCGCCCTATGTCAAGGCCCCCTTCGACGACCGGGGCTTCATGGGCATGCTGCGGGAAAAAGAGCCCCGCTTCGTCTTCATCGGCAACTCCATCGTGGAAAGCTGCGTGGACCCGCCCACCCTGGAGCGCCTGCTGGGCGCGCCGGTGGCCTCTCTCATCACCTACGGAGGCTTCACCGCCTTCGACTACCTGGCCTTCAAGAACTTCGTGCTGGCCTCCGGGGTCAAGCCGGAGAGGGTCTTCTTCTTCTTTCGCGGCAACTCCCTGACCCAGCCCCAGGCCCGCACCGACGGCGAGTTCCTGCCCGTGCGCGAGAGCATGTCCCAAGACAGCGAGCCGGTGCTGGAGCGCGTCCTGGCCGGGCGCTTGAGCCTGGCCGCCCGCGCCCTGGATCAGGTCAAGGCCTGGCTCAGGGCCGGCGGCCAGCTGCCGGTGCTCAAAGGCTGGCTCAGCCAGGCCGCGGCCTGGCTGGCCTGGCCGCCCGGCCTGGGCGAAAAGCCCCACAAGCGCCGCGCCCTGGTGCAGGGCCTGGCCAACCAGCGCTTTGGCCTAGACCGCCTGCGCGGCGGGGCCGACGACCTGGTGGAGCGGCAGCAGGCCCAGGACGACGCCCAGTACGACTTCGACGCCCTGGTGGAGGGAACCTTCCTGCCCCCCATCCTGGAACTGGCCCGGGAACGCGGCATCCAGGTGGTGCTGGCGCGCGCCGCCGAGCGCCCCCGCGAGGACGGCTCCCGCCCCCAGGACCCC
>CAZLSD010000039.1:0-18026 GCA_964561775.1 uncultured Desulfarculus sp.
GGCTGTTGGGGCTGGGCATCGTGGGCGGGGGCGTTGCCCAGCTGCTGACCAGCGAGAGCGAGCGTCTGCGCCGCCGCCTGGGGGCGGAGCTTGTCCTGGCCAAGGCCGTGGACCTGGAGCCCTCCCGCGCCGTTGACCTGGGTCTGGCCCCCGGGGTCTATTCCAGCGATCCCGCCGCCATCCTGGAGGATCCCTCCATAGACATCGTGGTGGAGCTTATCGGCGGGCTGGAGCCGGCGCGCACCCTGGTGCTCAAGGCCATCGCCGCGGGCAAGCACGTGGCCACCGCCAACAAGGCTCTCCTGGCCAGCCATGGCCGGGAGATCTTCGCGGCGGCGGCCAAGGCCGGGGTCTCGGTGGCCTTCGAGGCCTCGGTGGGCGGGGGCATCCCGCTCATCCGCTCCCTGCGCGAAGGGCTGGCCGCCAACCGCATAACCAGCCTGATGGGCATCCTTAACGGCACCTGCAACTACATCCTCTCGCGCATGACCGCCGAGGGCGCGCCCTTCCTGGACGTGCTTAAAGACGCCCAGCGCCTGGGCTATGCCGAGGCCGACCCCAGCTTCGACATCGAGGGCAAGGACACCGCCCACAAGCTGGCCATCGTGGCGGCCCTGGCCACCGGGGCCTTGCCCGAGCTGAGCCAGATAGCCTGCGAGGGCATAGTCGGCATCACTCCCCTGGACATCCAGTTCGCCGGTGAGTTTGGCTTCAAGATCAAGCTGTTGGCCGTGATGCACCGCCATGGGGACAACCTGGTGGAGCTTAGGGTTCACCCGGCCCTGGTGGGCAAGGACCACCTGCTGGCCTCGGTGGACGGACCCTTCAACGCCCTGCACGTCATCGGCGACTGGGTGGGCCCCATCATGCTCTATGGCCAGGGGGCCGGCCGGCGGCCCACCGCCAGCGCCGTGGTCAGCGATCTCATCGACCTTAGCCGGGACATCCTGTGCGGCTGCGCCTGCCGGGTGCCCCCGCTCTCCAGCGCCCTGGCTCCGGCCAGCCCGCCGGCGGTGGCCCCCTTGAAGGACACGGTGTGCCGGTACTACTTCCGCATCACCGCCCAGGATCAGCCCGGCGTGCTGGCCGCGGTCAGCCGGGTGCTGGCCGATTACAGCATCTCCATCCAGGCCGTGATCCAGAAGGGCCGCCAGGACCAGGGGCCGGTGCCCATCGTGATCCTGACCCACGAGGCCCGCGAGGATAACGTGCGCCAGGCTTTGGATATCATTGACGCTTTGCCGGTAATTGCCCAGCCCGCCATGGTGCTCCGGGTGGTCTGAGGGTCCAGATAGGAGTATCTGCCGTGAAATACGTAATTCTGGTGGGCGATGGCATGGGCGACCGCCCCATGCCCGAACTGGACGGCCGCACGGTGTTGCAGGCCGCCCACACCCCCAACATGGACCGCCTGGCCCGCGAGGGCGAGCTGGGGCTCAGTCAGACCATCCCGCCCGAGAAGGAGCCCGGCTCCGACACCGCCAACATGTCCCTCATGGGGGTGGACCCGCTGCGCTATCACACCGGGCGCGCGCCCATAGAGGCCGCCTCCCTGGGCGTTGACCTGGCTCCGGGGCAGGTGGCCTTCCGCTGCAACCTGGTCAGCCTGGGGCACGAGCCGGGGCGGGTGGTCATGCGCGACTACTCGGCCGGGCACATCAAGACGGAGGACGCCGCGCCTCTCATCCAGGCCCTGGACGCCGCCCTGGGCACCCAGCAGATGCGCTTCCACCCCGGGGTGAGCTACCGTCACCTTTTGGTGTGGGACAACGGACCCTTGACCGCCAAGACCGTGCCTCCCCACGACCGCACCAATCAGCCCGTGGACGACGTGCTGGCCGAGAGCGGCGAACTGGGGCAGTTGACCGCCCTGACCCGGGCCTCCTGGCCGGTGCTGGCGGCCCAGCCCTATAACCAGGCCCGCCAGGCCGCCGGGCAGACCCCGGCGGACAGCATCTGGCTGTGGGGGCAGGGCACCCGTCCCAACTTCCCCACCATCAAGGAGCGCTTCGGGCTCACCGGGCTGACGGTCAGCGCCGTGGACTTGGTGATGGGCCTGGGCGTGCTCTGCGGGCTGGAGCCGGTGGAAGTGCCCGGGGCCACGGGATACCTGGACACCAACTACGCCGGCAAGGTCTCGGCGGTGCTGGAGGGCCTCAAGACCAAGGACATGGCCTTTTTGCACGTGGAGGCCCCGGACGAGTGCGGCCACGGCGGGGTGCTGGCCAACAAGCTCAAGGCCATCGAGGACTTCGACGCTCGGGTGGTGGGACCAATCCTGGCGGGGCTGGCCCAACTGGGCCCCCACCGGGTGTTGCTGGCCACCGACCACTTCACCCCCTTGGAGGTGCGCACCCACACCCGCGAGGCCGTGCCCTTCGCCATCTGGGACAGCCGCAAGAAGCAGGCGGGCGGGGCGGGGTACAACGAGGCGGCCGCGGCGGCCACCGGGGTGTTTGTGCCGCAAGCCTGCACCCTTGTCGAGCGGCTCCTGGAGCGGGCATGATCCATCGGGTTGAGCTGCGCCCGCTGATGGCCGACGTGGACGCCATGGGGGTGGTCTACTACGGTCGCTACCCGGCCTTCTTCGAGCTGGGCCGGGCCGAACTGATGCGCCAGGCGGGCATGAACTATGCCCAGCTCATGGAGCAGGAGCTTAACCTGCCGGTGAGCGAGTTGCAGGTGCGCTATCGCAAGTCCGCGTTATATGACGAGCTTCTGACCGTGGAGACCAGGCTGGCCTGGCTCAAGAAGGTGTCCATGGGCTTTTCCTACCGCCTCTTGGCCATGCGCGACGGCCGCGAGGAGGAGCTGGCCCTGGGCCAGACCAGTCACGGCTGCGTTACGGACAGCGGCAGAATAGCCCCCTTGCCCGCTTCCCTGGTGCGCATGCTGCAACCATGGCTGGATTGAAAGCGCCGAAAAGGCGTTTACGCTCCGCCTGCCCTGTTGCGTAACCCTGGACAAGCGTGTTAGATAAGTGAAAATCTGCCTATAAAAGCCCTAGTCCTATCTGGGTTTTGGCCAAGGAGGAACAAGGTGCCTAGTAAGAAGTTCGTCTACTACTTTGGCGACGGCAAGGCTGACGGCTCGGCGGAGATGAAGAATCTTTTGGGGGGCAAGGGCGCCAATATAGCCGAAATGGTCAATCTAGGCATACCTGTTCCTGCGGGTTTCACCATCACCACCGAAGTCTGCGCCCATTATTACGCCCACAATAAGAAGTACCCGGACGGACTGCGCAAGGAGGCCGAGGCCGCGTTGAAGCGGGTGGAAAAGAGCATGGGGGCCAAGTTCGGCGACGCCAAGAATCCCCTGCTGGTCTCGGTGCGCTCGGGCGCGCGGGTCTCCATGCCCGGCATGATGGACACCGTGCTCAATGTTGGCTTGAACGACACCACCATCAAGGGCCTCATCGCGCAAACCGGCAACGAACGCTTCGCCTACGACGCCTACCGGCGTTTCGTCAACATGTACGGCGACGTGGTGCTGGGGGTGCGGGCGCGCAACGACAAGGAGCACGACCCCTTCGAGGAAATCCTGGCCCACAAGAAGCGCAAGCGCAAGATTTTCCTGGACACCGAGCTGACCACCCAGGACCTGAAGGAATTGGTGGAGGAGTTCAAGGCCCTGATCAAAACGCGCCTGGGGCGGCCCTTTCCCGAGGAGCCCATGGACCAGCTCTGGGGCGGCATCACCGCGGTCTTCGAGTCCTGGAACATCCCGCGCGCCGTGTCCTATCGCCAGATCAACGGCTATCCCGAGTCCTGGGGCACCGCCACCAACGTGCAGGCCATGGTCTTCGGCAACATGGGCGCCGACTCGGCCACCGGGGTGGCCTTCACCCGCGATCCCTCCACGGGCGAGAACTATTTCTATGGCGAGTACCTGACCAACGCCCAGGGCGAGGACGTGGTGGCGGGCATTCGCACCCCCCAGCCCATCAACCGGGCGCGCAAGATATCCAAGGGCGTGCCCACGCTGGAAGACGAGATGCCCAAGCTTTACAAGCAGTTGGTGGGCATCCGCAACAAGCTGGAAAAGCACTACCGGGAGATGCAGGACATCGAGTTCACCATCCAGCAAGGCCGCCTCTGGATGTTGCAGACCCGCACCGGCAAGCGCACGGCCGCCGCGGCGGTCAAAATCGCCGTGGACATGGTCAAGGAAAAGCTCCTGGGCAAGGCCGAGGCCATCATGCGCGTGGTGCCCGCCCAGTTGGACCAGTTGCTGCACCCCATGCTGGACCCCAAGGCCGAGCGCAAGGTCATCGGCAAGGGCCTGCCCGCCAGTCCCGGCGCGGCGGTGGGGCAGGTGGTATTCTCGGCGGCCGAGGCCGAGGCCTGGGCCAAGAACGGCAAGAAGGTCATCCTGGTGCGGGTGGAGACCAGCCCCGACGACATACGGGGCATGAACGCGGCCGAGGGCATCCTGACCAGCCGGGGCGGCATGACCAGCCACGCCGCGGTGGTGGCCCGGGGCATGGGCAAGAGCTGCGTGGCCGGCTGCGGCGACTTGAGCGTCAACTACCACAAGGACCTCTTCGCCACCCCCGGCGGAGTCACGGTGAAAAAGGGCGACTGGATCACCCTGGACGGCAGCAAGGGCGAGGTCTACCTGGGACAGATACCCAAGGTGGAGCCCAAGCTCACTGGCGATTTCCAGACCTTCATGAACTGGGTGGACGAGTTCCGTCCCATGGGCGTGCGGGCCAACGCCGACACCCCCCACGACGCGGGCGTGGCCCGGGCCTTTGGCGCCCAGGGCATCGGCCTGTGCCGCACCGAGCACATGTTCTTCGAGGGCAAGCGCATCGACGCGGTGCGCGAGATGATCCTGGCCACCGACCTGGCCGGCCGCCGGCGGGCCCTGGCCAAGATCCTGCCCATGCAGCGCGACGACTTCGTGGGCATTTTCAAGGCCATGGACGGACTGCCCGTGACCATCCGCACCCTGGACCCGCCCCTGCACGAGTTCTTGCCCCACACCGCGGCCGAGATCAAGGCCCTGGCCAAGGACATGGGGGTCAAGCCCGCCGACCTGGAGGCCAAGGTGGAGGCCCTAAGCGAGATGAATCCCATGCTGGGGCACCGCGGCTGCCGCCTGGGCATCGCCTATCCCGAGATCACCGAGATGCAGGCCAGGGCCATCTTCGAGGCGGCCTGCATAGTGACCAAGCAGGGCAAACGGGTGCAGCCCGAGATCATGATTCCCCTGGTGGGGCATGTCAACGAGTTGAAGTTGCAGAAGGAAATCGTGATCAAAACCGCCGAGGAGGTCATGGCCAAGCAGGGGGTCAAGATCAAGTACCTGGTGGGCACCATGATCGAGCTGCCGCGCGCCGCGCTGACCGCCGACAAGATAGCCCACGAGGCCCAGTTCTTCTCCTTTGGCACCAACGACCTGACCCAGACCACCTTCGGGCTCTCCCGCGACGACGCCGGCCGTTTCCTGCCCGTCTACGTGGACAAGGGCATCTTGAGCGCCGATCCCTTCGTCACCATCGACGTGGAGGGCGTGGGGCAGCTGGTCAAGATGGGCGTGGATCTGGGCCGCTCCACCCGCCCCGACCTCAAGGTGGGCATCTGCGGCGAGCACGGCGGAGACCCGGCCTCGGTGGAATTCTGCCACCAAGTGGGCATGAACTATGTCAGCTGCTCGCCCTACCGGGTTCCCCTGGCCAGGCTGGCCGCGGCCCAGGCCGCCCTCAAGCAGGGTGAATCCAAGAAAAAGGCCAAACCCGCGGCGGTCAAAGCGGCCGCTAAAAAGTAGAAGAGTCCAGGCCGGCCGCGCTATTCCCTCGCAGGAAAGCGCGGCCTTGGTTTGCCGCCTCGCGTGGCGGCGCTCAAGCCGGAGTCTAGCATGATACCCATTCGTTTGGCCGGAACCGGGTCTTTCCTACCCTCCAAGGTTCTCACCAACTTCGATCTGGAAAAGTTCCTGGACACCACCGATGAGTGGATCGTGCGCCGCACCGGCATCCGCGAGCGCCGGGTGGCCGAACCGGAGCAGGCCGCCAGCGACCTGGCCTTGCCCGCCAGCCGCCGGGCCATGGAGATGGCCGGGGTCACGGACCGCGACCTGGACTACATCATCATGGGCACGGTCACCCCGGACACCTGCTGCCCCTCCGGGGCCAACTGGCTGCAGGCCAAGCTGGACGCGCCCCAGGCCGTCTCCTTCGACGTGACCGCGGCCTGCTCGGGCTTTGTCTTCGCCCTGGACACCGCGGTCAAGTATCTGCAGGCCGGGGCGGCCAAGACCATCCTGGTCACCGCCTCCGAGATCATGACCCGGGTCCAAGACTGGACCGACCGGGCCAACTGCATCCTGTGGGGCGACGGGGCCGGGGCGGTGATCTTAAAGGCCGAGGAGGGGACTCCCCAGCTCATCGACATCTACGTGGGCACCGACGGGGTCAACGGCGGCAACCTGCTCATGCCCGGGGGCGGCTCCAAGACCACCCCCATCTCCCATGAGTCAGTGGACAAGAAGATGCACACCCTGCGCCTGCTTGAGGCCAGCGCCAGCGTGCGGGTGGCGGTGGCCCACTTCGCCCTCTCGGTGGATACGGTCTTAAAGCGCCAGAACATACCCATAAGCCAGGTGGCCCACTTCATCCCCCACCAGGCCAACCTGCGCATGATCCAGTCCCTGGCCAAGCGCCTGGACGTGAGCATGGACAAGTTCGTCATCACCATAGACAAGTACGCCAACATCTCCTCGGCCAGCAGCGCCATCGCCCTGGACGAGGCCCTGCGCTCCGGGCGCATCAAGCCCGGCGACCTGGTCTGCGTCACGGTCTTCGGCGGCGGCCTGACCTGGGGCGCGGCCCTGGTCCAGTTCTGATCCCGGCGGGAAACAGGGAACCGATGAAGGCGCGGCCTGAGGCCGGTCCGGCTGGCGCGTTAAGACAAATCGGGCATGCGCGCCCTGGCTCCCGGTGTTAGGCTAGAGGCCATGTCAGACTCCCCCGCCATGCCCGCCTTGGGCGCCCTGTCTCCGTTTCTGTTCCGCACGGCCCGGGTGGCGCTGATCCTGCTTATCATCGTCATGCCCATGGAGGCCATCACCGCCGCCCGCGAGATCGGCCTCATCTCCCTGGCCGCGCTGCTCTTGCTCTTCCACCTGGCCCAGCCCGCGGCCAAGTTCCGTCCCACCAGCCTGTGGCTGCCCCTGCTGATCTTTTTCCTGGTCGCCGCCTTCAGCCTTTTCAGCGCGGTGGACGTGAAGAACACCCTGAAGGAGCTGCGCGCCGAGACCCTGAAGGGCATCCTGATCTTCTATTGCGGGGTGCACTTTTTCCAGGGACCCAGCCACCTGCGCCAGGTCTGGGGCGCCATCCTGGCCGGGGCGGCGGTGATGAGCTTTTTTGGGGTTCTGCTGTTTTTGCTGGACACCGGCAACGTGCTGGAGTCCTTCATGCGCGCCGGCTCGCTGCACAACGGCTTCGGCTGCTTCTCCACCTACCTGGTCAGCGTATGGCCCTTCGCGCTCCTGGCCTGGCCCTTGGCCAAATCAGGCTGGCAGCGTTGGGGGCTGGCCGCCCTGGCCTTGACCGTGGCCCTGGCCGCCTTCTTCACCTATAGCCGGGCGGCCTGGGCGGCCCTGGCCGTGCAGAGCGTGTTCCTGGTCTTCATGCTCCAGCGCAGCGCGCGCAAGGCCCTGGGCCTGGCCCTGCTCCTGGGCCTGGGCCTGCTCATGGTCTTCGCGCTGTCGCCGGGGGCCACCCACGGCGAGCGCTGGGCCAAGCTTTTGGAGAACCCGGGCGAGATCGGGGGCAGCGCCGGCGACCTGCTGGCCCTGTGGAAGCACTCCTACCAGGAGATCAAGGAGCACCCCTTCCAGGGCATCGGCCTGGGGCGCAACAGCTTCTCCAAGGCCTTCCCGGATTTCCGCTCCAGCCACCAACCCCTGCTCTGGCACGCCCACAACATGTTCGTGGACATGACCCTGCAACTGGGGGTGCAGGGGCTCTTGGCCTTCCTGGTGGTGCTGGCCGTGCTGGTCCATGCCCTGTGGCCGCGCGCGCGGCCCATGGCCAGCCAGGCCCAACTCTTCCGCCTGGCCTGCCTGGCCATGGTGCTGGGCTTCTGCCTGAAAAACCTGACCGACGACTTCTTCGCCGACGACAACGGATTGTTGTTCTGGCTGTTGTGCGGCCTGGGGGTGGGCAGCCGGTATCTGACGGAGGACGGATCGACGGGAGAGGCAAAAGCCCCATAATCAAGACGGGCGGGGATAAACCCCGCCCCTACATCAAGAAAATCGAAATCTTAAAATGTAGGGGCGGGGTTTATCCCCGCCCTCTTATTTCAACGGCGGGGGGCCCGGATGGACCCCCCTTGGAGGCTATTTCTAGTACATGCCGCCCATGCCGCCCATGCCGCCGCCGGGCATGGCCGGGGCGGGGGAGTCCTTCTTGGGCTTCTCGGCGATCATGCACTCGGTGGTCAAGAGCAGGCCGGCCACGGAGGCGGCGTTCTGCAGGGCGAAGCGGGTGACCTTGGTGGGGTCGATGACGCCGGCCTTGAGCAGATCCTCGTAGACGTCGGTGTCGGCGTTGTAGCCGTCGGCGGCGGCCTTCAAATTCTTGACCTTCTCCACCACCACGGAGCCTTCCTGGCCCGCGTTCATGGCGATCTGGCGCAGGGGCTCTTCCAGGGCGCGGCGGATGATGTCCACGCCGAAGCGCTCCTCGCCCTCGATGGCCAGCTTATCCAGGCCCTTGACCGTGCGCAGCAGGGCCACGCCGCCGCCGGGCACGATACCCTCTTCCACGGCCGCGCGGGTGGCGTTCAGGGCGTCTTCCACGCGGGCCTTCTTCTCCTTCATCTCGGTCTCGGTGGCGGCGCCCACGTTGATGACGGCCACGCCGCCGATCAGCTTGGCCAGGCGCTCCTGGAGCTTCTCGCGGTCGTAGTCGCTGGTGGTCTCATCGATCTGGGCGCGGATGGTCTTCACGCGGCCTTCCAGGTCCTTGCGCGCGCCGCCGCCGTCCACGATGGTGGTGTTGTCCTTGTCGATGGTCACGCGCTTGGCGGTGCCCAGGTCGTTAAGCGTGGCGTTCTCCAGCTTGATGCCCAGGTCGTCGGAGAGCACGTTGCCGCCGGTTAGGATGGCGATGTCCTCCAGCATGGCCTTGCGGCGGTCGCCGAAGCCGGGGGCCTTGACGGCGCAGGCGTTCAGGGTGCCGCGCAGCTTGTTGACCACCAGGGTGGCCAGGGCCTCGCCCTCCACGTCCTCGGCTACGATCAGCAGCGGACGGCCCATCTTGGCGATTTGCTCAAGAATGGGGAGCATGTCCTTCATGTTGCTGATTTTCTTTTCCTGGATCAGAATGTAGGGGTTCTCCAGGTTGACTTCCATCTTCTCGGGGTCGGTCACGAAGTAGGGGGAGAGGTAGCCGCGGTCGAACTGCATGCCCTCGACCACTTCCAGGGTGGTCTCCATGGACTTGGCTTCCTCGACCGTGATGACGCCCTCTTTGCCGACCTTGTTCATGGCCTCGGCGATGATGTTGCCGATGGTGGAGTCGTTGTTGGCGCTGATGGTGCCGACCTGGGCGATTTCCTTCTGGTCCTTGGTGGCCTTGCTGATCTTCTTGAGCTCGGCCACCACGGCCTCCACGGCCTTGTCGATGCCGCGCTTGATGGCCATGGGGTTGTGGCCGGCGGCGACCAGCTTGGAGCCTTCGCGGTAGATGGCCTGGGCCAGGATGGTGGCGGTGGTGGTGCCGTCGCCGGCCACGTCGGAGGTCTTGGAAGCGACCTCCTTCACCATCTGGGCGCCCATGTTCTCGAACTTGTCCTCGATCTCGATTTCCTTGGCGACGGTGACGCCGTCCTTGGTGATGGTGGGCGAGCCGAAGGTCTTGTCGATGATGACGTTACGGCCCTTGGGGCCCAGGGTGACCTTGACGGCGTTGGCCAGGGTGTCCACGCCACGCATGAGGGCCTCGCGGGCTTTTACGTCGTATTTCAGTTCTTTAGACATGAAAACTCTCCTTGACGAGATTGCGTTCGTAGCTCAGGGTCTCTTGGCGGCGCGCAAGCGGGGCTTATTTCTTGCTGATGATGCCCAGGATGTCGTCCTCACGCATGATGAGGACCTCTTCGCCGTCGATCTTGACCTCGCTGCCCGAGTACTTGCCGAAGAGCACCAGGTCGCCGTCCTTCACGGTCATCTCCAGGCGGGCGCCGCTGTCCAGGACCTTGCCGGGGCCGACGGCCAGGACCTTGCCCTGCTGGGGCTTTTCCTTGGCGGTGTCGGGGATGTACAGACCGCCAGCGGTCTTGGACTCTTCTTCGATCCGTTTGATGATGACGCGGTCCTGCAAGGGCTTAATCTTCATGGTTCCACTTCTCCTTGACTAAAAAAACAACCTGACTGCTTTAAAAGGCCCATTTGTTTTTCTGGGGGCCGGCCAGCGCCGGCTCTGGAGGTTTCTGGCACTCGCAGATGTTGAGTGCTAGCAGGCGAATATTAAGCACCCCCCACCAGCCGCGCAAGGGGCCAGGGCAAAGATTTTTTGCCGGGGCGTCAAAAAGGACCGTTTTATTGGCGGGCCGGGGCGGAAAAGACCAGGATCAGGCCTGGCCGGCCTGGGGCGCGCTTTCCGCCGCCTGGCGGGTCAGGCGCAGCATCTCATGACGGATGAGCCCGCTGCCCAGGCGGATGATGGCCCAGTAAATCCGGAAGGCGCGCCGGGCCGCCTCGTCCAGGCAAAAAACCCTGGTCTCGGTGCTGAGCCGGCACAGGCTTGGGCTCACGGGCTCCACCAGGAAATTGGCCGTCACTTTGATGTAGCCCGGCTCGGCGAAGGGGGCGAATTGCCGGGGCGGCAGGGGCAGCATCTGGGGCTTGAGCTTCCAGGGCTGGGCCACCAGGCCCAGCACCAACTCCTGGTTTTCCCGGCGCTCCAGCAGGATGAAGCCCAGGCGCTGCATGTCCTCCAGAGTCAACCCCAGGCCGGCGCCGCGGAAATCGCGCTTGGCCAGGCGCCAGGGCAGCTCGCGCGCCCAAAAGAGGACCCGCACCAGGGGCGAATTGGACATGTGCAGGTTCATCAAGGCGTTGAAGACCGCGGCCGGCTCGGCCCGCACCAAGCGGGAGTGGTATTCCCGGAAGTGCCAGGTGGGCATGAAGCCGCGCATGGGCATGGCGGCGGCTCCTAGCGCCGGCCCAGGCGGGCCAGGGGCAGGCCGGAGAAATGGGCGCGGCAGAGCATCTGCATCAGCTCGCCCTGCAGAAGGCCATACTCCAACAGCAGCAGGTCGGCCAGGCCGGCCAGGCTGGCCATGAGGCGCAGGCGCTGGCCGGTGGTCCACTTATCGTAATGCTCCAGGGCCAGGCTGGCCAGGCAGCATAGAACCTTGACCGCCACCTGCTCCAGGAACTCGGTGATGCGGAAGGGCCGGGCGGGGCCGGGACGGATGTGCTGGAAGCGCTGCTGATAAAAGCCGTCCAGTTCGCGCAGGGCCTTGCCCGGCAGGGCGAAGCGGCTGGGCTGGCCCTGCACCAGGCTCAAGGGAGCTTCGCGCCCCGGGCGCGGGGAGGGCTCCTGGACCAGGGCCTCCATGGTCTCCAGGGCCTGCACGAAGCTCAAGGCGGCCTTTTCCCCCTCTGGGCCTCGCCCCGGCTCCGCCCCGTTCTGGCGCAGCACCAATTGCATCAGCCCGTACATGGCCCCGTGCAGGCCCATGCCGAACCATTTCCACTTCTCGGTGTGGCGGCGGCGCAAGGCCCAGGCCGCCTCGTCCAGACAGTCCAGTATCTCGCTGGCCAGGCTGGCGGCGAAAAAACCGCTCTCGCGGGGGTGATAGCCCAGGCTGCAAAACACCCAGCCCTTCCAGTCCAGATCGGCCTGGCGGGCGCGGGAGACGATCTCCACCAGCTCGCGGTGGCTGTTCTCGAAGACGGTCAGGTGGGGCAGGGCGTTGGCATAGGCCTCGTCCAGCATCTTGTCGATGAGGTCCAGCCTCTCCATGGCCCTGGCCTCGGTGGAAAACTCCGCCTGGTCCAAACCCGCTTTTGTCCTGCGCCTGGTCATGGGGTTCTCCCGGAGCCAACTGACCGGCCCCTCTGGGCCGCTGCCAAGGTTAGCACAAACGGGGCATTCTTGCCGTGTGCTTGTGCGCTGGCCGGGCTTTGGATACCATTCGGCCAAAC
Organism: uncultured Desulfarculus sp.; assembly: GCA_964561775.1. Taxonomy (GTDB): domain Bacteria; phylum Desulfobacterota; class Desulfarculia; order Desulfarculales; family Desulfarculaceae; genus JACRDC01. The sequence continues at coordinate 12,172 of CAZLSD010000039.1, forward strand.
CCCTAAGCATGGCCGCCCAGGTTTGGGCGCGGCCATGGGAGGAAGAGCATGGCCGGTGAGGTATGGTACGTGGCCCAGGGCGGCCAGTCGGTGGGGCCCATGAATGAGGATGACCTGCGCCAGCGCCTGGCCGCCGGGCAGATCAACCTGGACACCCTGGTCTATGGCCCTGGCGTGCCCCAGTGGGCGCCCCTGCGCGCGGTGGGGGCCTTGGCCCACCTGGTCCAGGGCGCGGGCGCTCCGCCTCCGCCTCCGCCGCCGGGCGCCCTGGGCCAGGCCGACGAGATCGACTACCAGATCACCGGCGAGGAGATGCAGTTCGTGGAGATCGAGCTGGACCCCGGCGAGAGCGCGGTGGCCGAGGCCGGGGCCATGCTCTACATGAGCGCGGGCATTCAGATGGAGACCATCTTTGGCGACGGCCGCGCCAGCGGGGCCAGCCAGGGCCTGATGGACAGCCTCTTGGGGGCGGGCAAGCGCCTGCTCACCGGCGAGAGCCTGTTCATGACCGTCTTCACCAACCGGGGCGCGGGCAAGGAGCGGGTGGCCTTCGCCGCGCCCTATGCCGGCAAGATCGTGCCGGTCAACCTGGCCCAGTTGGGCGGCGAGCTTATCTGTCAGAAGGAGGCCTTTCTCTGCGCGGCCCGGGGGGTGGCCCTGGAGATAGCCTTCCAGAAGCGGGTGGGCGTGGGGCTCTTCGGCGGCGAGGGCTTCATCATGCAGAGGCTGACCGGCAACGGCTGGGTCTTCATGCACGCCGGGGGCAACGTGATGCAGATGGACCTGGCCGCCGGCCAGACCATCAAGCTGGACACCGGCTGCCTGGTGGGGCTGATGCCCGGGGTGGACTATGACGTGGAGTTCGTGGGCGGCATCAAGACCGCGCTCTTCGGCGGCGAGGGCCTGTTCATGGCCCGCTTGACCGGCCCCGGCCACGTGTGGCTGCAATCGTTGCCCCTAAGCCGCCTGGCCGACCGCATCTACTCCGCCGCGCGCCAGGGCGGGGGCAAGCAGAAGGACGAGGGCTCGGTGGTGCGCGGGGCCTTGGACACCTTTTTCGGGCGCTAGAAATCCGGAGGGCGGCTTGCCAAAGCCGCCTCGGTTCGCCACAATGAACGGCAGCTTCACCCTTTGCGCCCATGCCGGGGCGGGAAAGGCCCGTTCCAAGCCGTGCTGCCCTATCCCCACATAGACCCGGTCATCTTCCGCCTGGGTCCCTTGGCCCTGCGCTGGTACGGCCTGATGTACCTCTTGGGCTTCGCGGCCGGCATGTTCATGGTCAAGACCCGGCTCAAGAAGACCCAGCCCCAGGTTCCCTCCGAGCAGGTGGAGGGGGTCATGTTCTGGGCCATGGTGGGGCTGTTGCTGGGCGCGCGCGTCGGCGAGCTGCTCTTCTATCAGAGCGCCAACTGGAGCTGGTACTTGAGCCACCCCTTGGAGATCATCGCGGTCTGGCACGGGGGCATGTCCTTCCACGGCGGGCTCATCGGCTCCATCCTGGCCGGGCTGTGGTACATGCGCCGGCACAAGATGCCCTATCTGGCGGTGACCGACGCCGTGTTCCTGGCCGTGCCGGTGGCGCTGATGCTGGGCCGGCTGGGAAACTTCATCAACGGCGAGCTTTTCGGGCGGGTCACCGACCTGCCCTGGGCCATGGTTTTCCCCCACGGCGGCCCCCTGCCTCGCCACCCTTCCCAGCTCTACGAGGCCTTTCTGGAAGGCCCCTTCCTGCTGCTTTTGCTCTGGCTGGTGCGGGACAAGGTCAAGCCCGGCGGGGTCACGGCCCTGTTCTTCGTGGGCTATGCCCTGCTGCGCTTCGTGGTGGAGTTCGCGCGCGAGCCCGAGCCCCAGTCCGGCTTCGTCATCGCCTTCCTGACCATGGGGCAGACCCTGTGCCTGGCCCAGGCCGCCGCCGGGGTGGCGTTTTGGCGCTTCTTGGAAAGGCGGCGGACATGACCACCCATCCCGCCCAGACCCTGCGCGAGGTGCTCCACGAGCTTAACAGCCTGCGCGCCCGCGCCGACGCCTCCTTCGCCCAGGTGGCCCGCCAGTTCCCCGAAGGCGTGGCTTGCCGCCCCGGTTGCGACGACTGCTGCCACGCCCTCTTCGATCTCTCCCTCATGGAGGCCCTGTCCCTGGCCCTGGCCTTTGGCGAGCTGCCCCGGGTTGAGCGCCGCCAGGCCCTGCGCCGGGCCGAAAAAGCCGCCCCTCTCTTCGACCAGGTCATGGCCCAGGCCTTCAGCCAGCAGGGCGAGGCCCGCCTGGCCGCGCTCAGCCGGGCGCGCATCGCCTGCCCCCTGCTGGAGGCTGGCCGCTGCCTGCTCTACCGGGACCGGCCGCTGACCTGCCGGCTCTATGGCGTGCCGGTGCAGGTGGAAGGCCAGGCCCGCACCTGCCACAAGGCCCACTTCGCCCCCGGGCGCACCTATCCCACCGTGGACCTGACCAGGGTGCAGCTGGAACTGGAGCGCATCAGCCGCCTGGCCAGCCGTCAGGTGCCCAGCCTCTCCCCGGCCCGCCGCGACGTGGCCCGCGCCCTGGAGCTGGCCGCCAGCCACGGCCCCCTGCTGCGCTCCCTGACCTGAGACGCGCCTCGTCCGCGATTGCCCGCCATCCAGACTGTGCTTATGTATTACAATATAGGCACGGCATGCTCATGGCATCGGTTCTGGTCTTCACATAATCTCAAGGAGACGGACCATGGAGGGTGACAAAGCGAACAGCGGAACCTGGCTCAAGGTGTTTTGCCCCGACGCGCGCTGCCTGACCCCCGAGGAGGTGGTGGCGCTGCCAAAGGACAAACAGGACGCGGCCCAGGCCGCCGGAGGCCAGGGGCTGTGGCTGGAGGTCTTCTGCCCGGACGGCGCCTGCCTGACCCCGGAGGAAAAGCCGGATAAGCCCACCGCGCCCCAGGCCGTGCAGAACAGCCAGGGCCTGTGGCTCAATCTGTTCTGCCCCGGAGGGGCCTGCGTCATCGAGGACGAGGGCAAGCTGCCCTGAAGGCGCGCCGGCCAAGTTGGGCGGGTGGAAAAAGGGGTTAGACATGGACCCCGCCTTTGGCTAACATACCGTGACGTTGTCCAGGCCTTGCAAGCCGGGGGCTTGCGCGTCGCGGCCTATCGCCGCGCCGCCGGCCCCCGCGCCGGATCATCTTTAGCTGGAGCCATCCTTGTCCGAGCAAGACATCTCCATCCTGGTGGTTGATCGGGACCTTACCCTGCGCAATGCCCAGGTGGAGATGATAAAGGAGATGGGCTATCCCAACGTGTATGCCGCCAGCACGGGAACCCAGGCCTGGACCCTGCTCAAACGCCACGGGGCCGATCTCATCATCGCCGGCTGGAACCTGCCCGAACTGAACGGCCTGACCCTGCTCAAGATAGTGCGCGCCGACAGCCAGTTCCTGGCCACCCCCTTCATCATGATCTCGGAGCTGGTGACCAAGAGCCAGGTGGTGGAGGCGGGCGAGGCCGGCGTCACCGACATGCTCTGCCGCCCCATCACCCCCCAGCGTTTCCAGGAAAAGATCAAGTCCATCCTGGCCCTGGCCACCGACCCCCAGCGCCTGGAGGCCCAGCGCTGCTACAAGGAGGGCGCGGAGTTGATGGCCCAGGGGCGCTGGGAGGATGCCCTGGAATCCTTCCGCAGAATCTTGGGCGTCTACGAGAACGCCGAGATCTACTACAACATGGGCTTTATCAACACCGCCCTGGAGCGCTACGAGGAAGCCATCGTCTGTTTCCGCAAGGCCACCGAGATAGACGAGGCCTTTGGCCGGGCCTATCAGAAGATAGGCGAATGCTATCTGGCCTTGGGCAAGGAAAAGGAGGCCGAGTATTATCTGCAAAGGGCGGCCGAGGTCTATCTGGAAAAGGAGCGCGATCCGGCCAGCGCGGCCATGGCCCTCAAGGAGGTGCTCAAGGTCAATCCCAACACCATCAACGTCTTCAACACCCTGGGCATAGTCTACCGCCGCCAGGGCAAGTACCAGGAAGCGGTGAACCAGTACAAACGGGCGCTCAGGGTCAGCCCCCAGGACGAGAACATCTTCTACAACCTGGGGCGCACCTATTACGAAATGGGCGACTACGTCCAGGCAGGCAAGGTGCTCAAAAAGGCCGTGGATATAAACCCCAACCACGCCGACGCCCAGAACCTGTACAAGGTGAACGAGACCAAGCTGGCCGGGATGAGGTAGTCTGCCAACCGCGGGGGATCGGTGCTCACTTCCCAGAAATACATCACCGTGGCCTACGACGAGGCCAGCTTGAGTCAGCGCAGCCGGGAGACGGCCATCCTGCTGGAGGTCAGCAACCTGCTGGCCTGGTCCATGACCCTCAACGACGTGCTCTACAACGGGCTCTCGGCCGTGCTCAAGCACTTTCACCTGGATGCCGGACGCCTCTATCTGATGGAGGAGGACGGCAGGCATCTGCGCCTGGCCGCCTCCCTGGGCGTCAACACCGTGGGGCTCAAGAGGGTGCCCTTGAGCGAGGGCTTCTCCGGCAAGGCCGCCAGCACCCGCCAGTTCATCGCCCAGCACGTCAGCGAGCTGGACGACCCGGCCCGCGTGGCCCTGCTCAGCAAAAAAGGCCTCAAGATCGTCATCTGCGTGCCGCTCATCGCCCTGGACAAGGTGGTGGGAGTGCTCAACCTGGGCGCGCGCAGGATCATCCAACTGGACCAGACTACCATCGATCTGCTCATGCTGCTGGGCAACCAGATCGCGGTGGCCGTCAACAACGCCCGCCTGCAGGAGGACCTGCGCGAAAAGGCCCGCCTGCTGGAAGACCAGAAAAAGGCAATCCAGTTCTTCGCCTACACCGCCAGCCACGATCTCAAAAGCCCGGCCGTGGGCATCTACGGCCTGACCCAGCGCCTGATGAAGCAGGCCTCCCAGGCCCTGGGCGAAAAGGGTCTGCGCACCTGCGAGCAGGTCCTGAAGGCCGCCACCCGCATCGAATCCCTGGTGCGCGAGATAAACGCCTTCATCGGCGCCAAGGAATCCACCCTGCGCCTGCAACAGGTCGACCTGGCCCAGGTGGTTTCCACCGCGCGCGCCGACTTTGCCGAGGCCATGAAGCAGCGCGGCATCGCCTGGAAACAGCCCAAAACCCTGCCCGTGGTCAAGGGCGAGGCCCTGGCCCTGGCCCGCGTGCTGCAAAACCTGCTGGAGAACGCCCTGAAATACGGCGGACCGGGCCTAAGCCGCCTGGAGCTCATCTACCGCGAACAGGAGGGCTTCCACGTCTTGGGTCTGAAAGACGACGGCGTGGGGATAAGTCCCCGTTTCCAGGAAAAAATCTTCCAGGCTTTCCAACGCGGCGAGACCTCCCAGGGCACCGAGGGCACCGGCCTGGGCCTGGCCATCGTGGCCGAGGTGGCCTCCCGCCACGGCGGCAAGGCCTGGGTGGAATCCAGCCCCGGCAAGGGCGCCGCCTTCTATTTCAGCCTGGCCAAGGATCCGGAGGCCTGAGCCCGCCGCAACAGCCTTGGCCGTTTTCATCATAACGTCTCCCCAGTCGCCTCCGCGCCGCCAATTGGCCGCCTTGCTTGCCCGGGCCGCCGGTCTGGCCGGCATGCTCTTTCGGCGTGCGGTGGCGTTGCTTAAATCCTAGTATAAAGGTATTCTAAAATACGGGCGGCTGGCGCTCCAGCATCCGCCCCCGGTGGCTGGCCACTTGTTGCAAGGCGGCGAGGGGTATGCTGTTCACGCTGACGCTCTACCTGGCCTTGGTCCTTTGCGCCTTGGGTCTGTCCTGGCGGGTCTGGCTGTGGCTCAGCCTGTCCGTCGGGCCCGAAGCCCGGGCCTTCACCCCGGTCCAGCGCCTGTCCCAGGCCGCGCGCGGCCTGGG
>CAZLSD010000040.1:0-17913 GCA_964561775.1 uncultured Desulfarculus sp.
CCCCACGACGGTAGTCCCAACAAGCCCACAACGGGAGCCCACCCCGCCCGAGTTGGCGAGCGCCTGGCCGACCCGCTATGCCCGCGGCGGCTCGCCGCTATTTGCCGGTGGCGTAGGCGTGGAGTCCGCCCAGGTAGTTGACGCCGAAGTAGGTGAAGAGGACGCAGGCGAAGCCCACGATGGAGAAGATGGCTATGCGTTTGCCGTGCCAGCCGCGCATGAAGCGGCTGTGCAGCAGGGCGGCGTAGACCAGCCAGGTGACGAGGGACCAGGTTTCCTTGGGGTCCCAGGCCCAGTAGGTGCCCCAGGCGCTGTTGGCCCAGATTGCGCCGGTGACGATGCCGGCGGTGAGCAGGATGAAGCCCACCACCACGGTCTGGTAGATGAGGTCATCCAGTTGGGCGGCCTTGGGGGCCTCGGGGTTCTTGGTCTGGCCGGTGGAGAGGTACATGATGGCCAGGGCGAAGGAGGCTCCGAAGCCGGCGTAGCCCAGGAAGCAGGTTATGACGTGGGCGATGAGCCAGTTGGACTTGAGGGCGGGCAAAAGGGGCTTGATGCCGGGGTCCTGCTTGATGGCGTAGAGCAGGGCGAAGAAGGCCAGGGGCAGGGCGAAGGCCCCGATGGTCTTCATGGCGGTCTTGTGTTCCATGACCAGATAGATGAGGGCCAGGGTCCAGCCGAAGAAGACCAGGGACTCGAAGAGGTTGCTGAAGGGGGCGTGGCCGATGCCCATTTCATAGGAGGCCAGCCAGCGGATGACGATGCTGGCGGTGTGGGCGGCCAGGGTCAGCCAGGTCAGGGCGGTGGCCAGCTTGCCCACGGTCTGGTTCTTGAAGACCCACAGGCACAGGTAGAGGACCGAGGCGGCCAGGTAGGCGAAGGTGACGCCGACCAGGATTTGGTTGCTCAATGCTTCCATGTTCTAGTCTCCCTGCGGGGCGTCGGCCCGGAGCTGGCCGGCCAGGCGTTCGATTTTGCGGCGCAGCCCGAAGCGGTTCTTGTTGGCGCTGCCCGCCAGCTCCAGGCGGGTGCGTCCTTTATCCAGGGGGATGAGGCGCAGCCAGGCCTTTTGGTGGGAGGCGTAGAAGGTGACGAGGAAGCCCAACACCATGAGGGTGCAGCCCAGCCAGATGAACCAGACTCCGGGGTCGTATTTGACGCTGAAGCCGCTGTAGGGGACCAGCTCCATGTCCAGTATCTCGAACTTGACCGGACCGCGGGCGGGCATGCTGGTTCCGGCCTTGAAGGCGGTGATCCCCACCGGCTGGGTGACGCCGGGGCCTTGATAGCCTATGCGGGCGGCGGGGCCGTGGTACATGTCGCCCATGTGCACGTCCTCGCGGGCCTCCAGCAAGAGGGCCTGGCCGCCGCCGGGCAGGTCCACCCACTCGCCATGCTTCAAGGTGACTTTCTCGGTCTGCTCGCCGCGCACCAGGTTGGCGGTCATGCTGACCGGGGACTGGCCGTAGCTGGACTGGTAGAAATCCACGCCCTTGAACTCGGCGGGGTCGTTGACCACCAGGGAGGCGCGCATGGCCTCCTTGTCCTGGTCCAGGAAGGTGACTTCGGAGCGGTATTCGCTGGGCATGCCGTCCTTGTAGAAGCTGACCGTGAATTTGTCCAGGCGCAGGCCGAAGCCCAGGCGATGGGGCTCGCCGTTGTCCAGGACGATCTCGTCGGAGGCTCCGCCCTGGTTCAGGTTCAAGTGTCCGGAGAAGCCGAAGAGGTTGCCGATGATGGCGCCCAGGAAGATTATGAGCACGCTCAGGTGGACCAGATAGACGCCCAGGCGGGACCAGGCGCCTTTTTCGGAAAAGAGCAGGATGGTCTGGCCGTCTTGGCCCTGGGTCACGGGGCCGAAGGCCTTGGCCAGGACGGCGCTGGCCTTGGGGGCCAGATCCTGGGGCGTGGACTTGAGAGTGAGGCTCTCTTGGGCCGGGGTGGGGCGCTTCAGGTCGGCCTGGGGGTCCTTGGCCATCATCTTCAGGGTGGCGGGCAGGCGGTTAAGGGAGCAGATGAGCAGGTTGACGGCCAGCAGGCTCATGAGCAGCAAAAACCAAGGGGCGTGGTACATGTCGTTCAGGCGCAAGGCCATGATGGCGCTGGCGCCGGATTCGCCGAAGCCCTGGACATAGGCCGAGACGTGCTCTTTCTGGGGAATGACCGTGCCCAGGATGGACAGGATGGCCAGGGCCAGCAACAGGGCGAAGGAGAGCTTCACCGAGGCGAAGAAGCTCCAGATGCGCTCCCAGGGTGCGTCTTGGGGACTGGATTCGCTCACGAGGGCTCCGGGTGAAATGGGGAAAGGGCTTGGCCTGGGGGCGGTCCGCAGGCGTAGCGGAAATGTTTACCACATCGGCAGGAGATCAACAACGCGCCCGCCTGGGGGCGGCGGGGGCTTGTCGCAGGCGAAGAAAGGCGTCGCCGCCGGGATGACTGGCGGAAAAAGCGCCCTAGACGGCGAGGGAGGGCGCAGGCGGCGGGAGCTGGGCGGCGCTTAGCGCTGGGAGACGCCGGGGTTGGAGCCCTGTCCGTACTGCTTGAGGCGGTCGCAGTCGCGGCAGCCGTCGGCGAAGCGGTCGCAGGTGTCGAAGCACAGGGTCTTGCTGCTGGCGTCGGCGATGAAGATGGGGTCTCTTTCGTCCCTGTCCATTTTGCCCTCTCCGGAGTTGGGGAGCCTGGCATGGCTCCGTTGGCTGTATACCCCGGAGGATAGGGCGGATTGGCGCATGTGAACAGCATAACTAGCGAACAAAACCATTTATGCGCACAAAGCGCACAATGACCTGTTTTTGGCCCTTTGTTCAATAAAAGCTCCAAAAATTGCCCAAGGCCCCCGCGAGAGGAGGCCTTGGGCCTTGGCAGGAGAGGGGCTCTTTAGAACTTGACCGTGGCGAAGACGGCCAAGGTGTTCTGGTCGTGGCCTTCCTCGGCGTTGTAGCCAAAGGGCGCGCCGGTGTTGGCATAGGTGACGGTCTTGCCGAAGGCGTGCTCCCAGGCAAAGTCCAGGTTCCAGCTATTGTTGATCTTATACCCAAAGCCCAGGGTGAGGTGATGCTCGACGATGGCTGGGAACAGGGGGCTCAAGGTCTCGGAGGGCACGGGATTGTTGCCATAGTTGTAACCGGCGCGCAGGGTCCAGAGGGGAGTGAGCTTGTAGGCCGCGCCCAGGGCCACCACGATCTGATCCTTCCAATGCATGTCGAATCGCACATCGCCCAGCGCGCCAGGGGCGTTTGTCTTGATGTGCACCTCGTCCATGGCGTCCTTCCAATTGTACCAAGTCACGTCCAGGGCCAAGAGCCATCTGTCCGTGGGGCGAACGGCCACGCCAGCTCCCACCGACTGCGGCCAGTTGAAACCCTCCACCTCGGCGCTGTACTTGCCCAGACCCGCGAAGGTCATGTCGCCGTGCTTGAAGTCCAGGGAGCTCTTGCTGGTGTAGGCCAGGCCCAGAGTGACCATCTCGGTCAGCTTGTACTGGGCGCCCAGCTTGACGCCGTAGCCGAAGCCGTAGACGTTCTCCAGGTTCATGCCATAGAACATGCCGGGGAACACGGTGTTGGGGAAGAACTTCATCTCCATGGCCGAGTAGCCCAGGTTGAGCGCCGCGCCCAGGGAGAGGCGGTCGTTGACCTGGTAGGCCAGGCTGGGGGTGATCTTGGCGTAGGAGACGTTGCTGTAGGTCTCGTCCTTGGTCCCGAAGGCGGTGTTCAAGTTCTTGAACTCGGCCCCCATGCCGCCCTGGCCGAAGAGGCCCAGGCCAAAGGCCCAGGGGCTGTTCGGCAGGCGGTAGGCATAGGCCAGCATGGGCAGCAGAAAGATGTTCTTCTCGCCGTCCACGTCGTTATGGAACATGTCCTTGTGGGTCAGGTTGGGCATCAGGGCCGACAGGCCGAAGGTGAGCTCCTGCCCCTGGACTTGGGTCAGTCCGGCGGGGTTGTTGTTCATGGCCACGGCGTTGTCGGAGACGCCCAGGCTGGCCCCGGCCATGCCCGCCTCCTGGCCGCCGAAGGCTATCATGTTCATGCCGTTGGTGGCCCAGGCCGGGCCGGCCAGGCCAAGGGCCAGGACCGCCACCGCCAGCATACGCAACCAATAACTACGCGCCGTTCTTGGCATGCCTTTTCACCTATCCCTTTCCCGGATAGAGAGACGTTGGCCCGCTGGGCGGACGGCTGGAGGCTGGCCAGCGGCCCGCGCCGCCTGGGGTTGGGCTGGGCCGCGCTGGCCGTGGCCTGCGCGGCGCGTTCCGGCGAAAGGGCGCATGGGAGGGGCAGGCCGGGCGGGCCGCCTCCCTCGCCGGGGGAGGCGGCCCGCTGTCGAGGTCTTAAGCCTTGCGTTTGATGTAGAAGCGGTTCACGCCGCCATCCTGCTCGGTGCGCAATATCTCCTGGCCGGCGGTCTGAGCCCAGGCCGGGAAGTCCTCCAGGGAGCCGGGGTCGGAGGTCTCGGCCAGGATGACCTGGCCCACGGCCACGTTCTTGATGCCCTTGCTCACCTTGACCAGGGGCATGGGGCAGGAGAGCCCCTTCAAGTCCATGGTCAGATCGGGTTTGATGTCCTCACCCATGTCGCACGCTCCTTTGCCGGCCTTGAAATGGCTGGCGGCCGGGGCCGCCCCGCCGGCGTCTATATGAAAAGCTGGATCTTGCTACCTATGGCCTCTTGCAGAAACTTGGCCACCCCGCAGTAGGTCAGGTCGGGATAGGTGATCATCTCCTCGCGCTTGAAGCCCATCAGGTCCATGGACAGCTCGCAGATGAAGATGCGCACGCCCAACTCGCCGGCCAGGGCGATCATCTCCTCCAGGGAGGCCACGTTCTTCTTCTTCATCAGGCCCTTCATCATGGCCGTGCCCATGCCGCCCATGTTCAGGCTGGACAGCTTGGAGGAGCCCGCGCCCTTGGGCAGCATGGCCCCGAACATCTGCCCCATCATGTCCTTGCCGCCGGCGCTCTTCTTGGGGTCGCGCAAGAGCGGCGTGCCCCAGAAGGTGAAGAACATGACCACCTCCATGCCCATGGCCACGGCTCCGGTGCCAATGATGAAGGCGGCCAGGGCCCTATCCAGGCTGCCGCTGAAGACCACCATGGAGAGCTTGTTCTCCGGGGCCTGGCCGGAGAGGCGGTTTAGCTGCTCCTGCATCTCCTCCAGGCGCTTGGCGACCTCGGGTTCCATCTTTCACCTCGTCTCGTGGGCTCCTGGCCCGGTTAGTCGTCTCCGCCCTGGACGCACTTTTCCTTGACCAGTTCCATGGAGGACCGCAGGGACTCCAGGCAGGCCAGGAGGGGGCCTCGCTGCTCGGGGGCGATGTTGAGCAGGAGGGATTGGTGGATATCCAGCAGAAAGCCCTGGATGTGGGCCAGTTTCTCGTGTCCGGCCGGGGTCAGCTGAAACAGCTTGACCCGCCCGTCGTTGGGGTCGCCGCTCCAGCGGACCAGCCCCTTGGCGGCCAGGCCCTCCAAGAGCACCGTCACCCGGCTTTTGGCCACCTCCAGCTGTTGGGCCAGGCCCTTGACCGTGAGGTATTTGTCCTGGCCGAAGATGGTGAGGCACTTCAGCTCGGCCTGGGGCAGGTCAAAGCGTTTGGCCTGCATGAGCAGGCGCTCCTGGCAGCAGGCCACCATCTCGCCCATCAGCTCTTGCAGGCGCTGGGTCTGGTAGGTCAGGAGGGCCTGGTTGTCGTTGTGGGCGGTTTCGTTCATAGCATGAACATAATATGTCGTAACAAATCTGTCAAGGAGATTTTTTACAGGAGTAGTGAGGTTATTGGCAAGATTACTTTGGCTATTTACAACTGTTTGGAAGCGCCTGACATTGTCATGCCATTAACGTGTCTGCTTTCCTTGCCTGGCGGCTGCCCGGGGCAGGCCAACTGGCCAGGACCTTTAGCCCGAAAAGCGGCCATGCCACCGCCAAACCGCCCCGCCAATCCTCAAATAAGCCAGTTTGGCCGCTGAAATTCGCTGCCAAGTTGGAGGAATCCACGATTTCGTTAATAGCAATAACCGTATTGCCCCTGTAAATGAACATTGTTTCGCCACCCGGGCGGCCCGAGCCGCGTAATTCTCCGCCAGGGCCAGTACGGCCTGAAATAGCTGTTTCCTTTTTGGGGAAAAAAATGATTATATGGGATTGTGAACTTGGGCAATACAGCCCGCCCAAGCCGGTAACTCCCCGGGATCGCACACCGGCTTCATCCACAGGCACGCGCAGCGCAAGATTATCACCGCACGGACGAAGTTGGCGCTTCCGGGGGCCTCCCGCCCGGCGGACCCTGTTGCCCAGGGGCGCGGAGGCCTAGACCACTAAGTGAGGAAGAAGCCATGAAAAAGCCCCTGGCGGCGGTGTTGGGTTTGGCGCTTCTGTTGACCTGGGCGACCTGCGCCCTGGCCGGCAGCCCGGCCGAGGACAAGGCCATGGCCCTGGTCAAGAAGGCCGTGGCCATGGTCAAGGAAAAGGGTCTGGAGCAGACCATCAAGGAGGTGGGCGATCCCAAGGGCTCCTTGGTGGAGGGCGAGTACTATCTGTGGGCCGGGCCCCTGGACAAGATAACCATGGTGGCCCACCCCTTCACCCCCCACCTGGTGGGGCGCGACCTCAGCCTGTTCAAGGACGTGGACGGCAAGCTCATCTTCAACGAGTTCGCCCAGGTGGCCAAGGGGCAGGGCTCGGGCTGGGTGGACTACAAGTGGCCCAAGCCCAACGAGAAGACCCCCTCGCCCAAGTCCTCCTATGTGGAGAGGGTGCCCGGCGAAAACCTCTACTTCGGTTGCGGCATCTACAAGTAGGCCGATTGCCTCCGGCCGCCCCCCGGCGGCCGGAGGCTTCACGGCGGCCCAGATACCGTCCGTTTGACAGCAGGGGACGCGCATGAGCCTCAAGGGCAAGGTGCTGCTGCTTTTGGTCGTGGCCATCGCCGCCTTGGGCATGGTGGCCTTGGGCAACAATTATTTCCAGGCCCGGGTGGGGCGCTCCGAGGCCAGCGGCCAGCTGGTGCTGCGAGCCTTGGGACGGGTGCACCAGGCCCGTCTGGCCGAGCGCACCTTCCTGCAGGAGGGCACGCCCCAGCAGGCCAAGCTGGCCGAGGAGCAGCTCGACCTGGCCGAGGCCCGCTTCCGCGATATCCTGGCCCTGGGCGTGGACCCCAAGATATCCGCCGAGATCGAGCAGGCCATCGGCGAACTGGCCGCCTATCGCGGGGTGTTCCAGAAGGTGCGCGCCAACGTGGAGCTCATCAACTCCTCGCGCGCCATCCTGCTGGACTCGGGGCAGAAGCTGTCCCGCGAGGCCCGCAAGAACATCGTGGACCCCCTGGTGCAACTGGAAGGCGAGCTGTTCCTGGAAAAGGGCGAGGGCCTGGACCAGTACCTCATGCATCTGCGCGGGGCGGCCAAGGACTTGGTGGCCTTGATCAACCGCCTCATACTCAACATCCAGGGGCTGTACCTGAGCAGCGAGGACAAGGCCTACAGGGAGGAGCGCGACCTGCTGGCCAAGGACCAAGCCCTGCTGGAGGGCAACACCGGCAGCATGCTGGGCGCCATCCAGGAGAAGGAATACTCCGCCGCCTGGAGGGCCTTGACCCCCCACACCCAGGCCATACTGGGGGCCGAGGCCCGGCTCTTCCAGGCCTGGCGGGAAAACCTGAACCTCATGGCCTCCCTGGACCAGGCGGCCCTGGCCTTGGCCAGCCGCAGCCAGGCCCTGCAACAGGACACCCGCCAGCAGGTGGAGGGCATCAGCCGCTTAAGCAACTGGCTTACCCTGGCCGTGGCCCTGGCCGCGGTGGCCCTGCTGCTGGTTTGGGGGGCCTTTTTGATCCGCAGCACCTTCGGTCCCCTGCGCCAGGCTGTATCGGCCATGGAGCAGGTGGTGGGCCAGGTGGAGTCCTCGGCCGTGACTTCCCAGCAGTCCTCCCAGCAACTGGCCGAGGACGCCAGTTCCCAGGCCAGCAGCCTGGAGCAGACCTCGGCCGCCCTGGAGCAGATCGCGGCCATGACCCGCCAGAACGCCCAGAACGCCGATCAGGCCCGCCAGCTCATGGAGGAGGCCCAGGGGCTGATGGGCCGGGCTGGCCAGAGCATGGGTCAGATGGGCCAGGCCATGGGGGACATCTCGGGGGCCAGCGAGCAGATAAGCAAGATCATCAAGACCATAGACGAGATAGCCTTCCAGACCAACCTGCTGGCCCTAAACGCCGCCGTGGAGGCGGCCCGGGCCGGCGAGGCCGGGGCTGGGTTTGCCGTGGTGGCCGAGGAGGTGCGCAACCTGGCCAAGCGGGCGGCCGACGCGGCCAAGGACACCCAAAGCCTGATCCAGGACGCCCTGGGCAAGGTGAAAAGCGGGGTCAGCCTCTCCGGCAAGACCCAGGCCGAGTTTTCCGAGATGGCCGGGGCTTCCCAGAAAGGCGCGGCCCTGGTGCGCGAGATCGCCAGCGCCTCGGCCGAGCAGAGGGCGGGTCTGGAGCAGATCGCCAAGGCCGTGGGTCAGATGGACCAAGTGACCCAGCGCACGGCCGGGGGAGCCTCCCAGAGCGCCGGGGCGGCCCAGCAGATGCGCAACCAGGCCGAGGTGCTCAAAAGCGTGACCGGAGACGTGGTCAAGGTGCTGGAGGGCGGGACCCAGCCGGCCCAAGCCCAGGAGCGCCTTGACGCCGGTCAGCCCCGGCCGGACCTGATAGCCATGGCCCCGGCCGACTAGGCCCGACCAACAGGCGGGGCGGCGTCTATTGGCCGCCCCGGCTCAGCGGCCAGTAGACAAAGGCCTGGCTGCGCTCGCTGAGCGCGGTCTTTTGCAGCGCGCTGACCGCGCTGGCGGATGGTATTTGGGGGCAGCCCCCCATCAGGCACAAAGTGGCCATGCCCGACAACAAGACCAAGCCCAGTCCCCCCGCTATCCATACTTTTACCGCCGTGGTCATCGCTGGCCATCCCTTGGCATGAAGTGGTCGCTCATGGTTTCGCGGCCGGCAGGCCTGGCGCGGTTCGCCCCGCGGGGCGCTTGCCCAAGTTCACAAGCAACCCTGATGCCATTCCGGGCTTGTCAAAAAAACGCTAGTAAAAACAAGCTGCCAGACTGAAACAGGTATTCCCGCTTCCAGAAAGCGGCCCGCCGGATGTCCCGCGCCAGGGGACAAGGTCTTGGCGGACGGGACAAGGGGCGGCCAGGCAAAACAGCGCCGCCCCGGGATGGCGGTCCCGGGGCGGCGTCCAGGCCTACTGATTGGGGCGCCTGGCTAGAATTCGCAAAAATCCTTGTCTGGAATTGCCATCTCCTTGGCGCTGGCGCGGCCAACCAGCCCGGCGGGCGGCTTGGTGGCGGCCACGGCGGACGATGGCAGGCCCAGGGCCTTGACGGGCGGGCGGCGGAAGGAGCCGCGGGGCGAGCCCTGCCCCTGCCTGCCCGCGCCGTTGCCGCCTCCCACCAATTCCTTCAGGTTGCCCACGAAGCTGTTCATGGTCTCGGCCTGGGCGGTCAGTTCCTCGGCGGCGGCGGCCGATTCCTCGGCGCTGGCCGCGTTCTGCTGGGTCACTTTGTCCATCTCGCCGGCGGCCCAATTGACCTGTTCAATGCCTCGGGACTGTTCGGAACTGGCCGCGGCGATCTCGCCCACCAGACCGCCCACCTTGGCGGCGGAGTTGGCCACCTCGCCAAAGGCCTGATTGGCCTCCTGGGCCAGGGCCGAGCCGGCCTTGGTCTTGGCGATGGTGGCCTGGATGAGGTCGGCCGTGGTCTTGGCCGCCTCGGCGGCGCGCTGGGCCAGGTTGCGCACTTCCTCGGCCACCACGGCGAACCCAGCCCCGGCCTCGCCGGCCCGGGCCGCCTCCACGGCGGCGTTTAGGGCCAGCAGGTTGGTCTGGAAGGCGATCTCATCGATGGTCTTGACGATCTTGCCCGTCTCCTCGCCGGCCTGGCTGGCCTCGTTCATGGCCTGGGCCAACTGGGCCATGGACTGATTGGCCTTGGCCACCACCTGCCCGGCCTCATGGGCCAGGGAATCGGCCTGCTGGGCGTTGGCCGCGTTTTGCTTGGTCATGGAGGACATCTCCTCCAGGGAGGAGGAGGTCTCCTCCAGGGAGGCCGCCTGCTGGGCCGCGCCCTCGGCCAATTGCTGGCTGGAGGTGCTGACCTGCCCGGCGGCCGCGGCCACCTGCTGGGAGCTCTCGGCCAGGCCCTGGATGGCGGCGTTGATGGGACGGGTTATGCTGCGGGTGATGAAGAAGGAGAGCAGCAGGCCCAGGAGCAGGGCCCCGGCCAGCCCCCCCAGGAGAACCGAGGAGGAGCCGGACAGGGAGGAGACCGCCTCATCGGAGAGCTTGAGGGTCCGTCCGGCGCCGTCCTGGGCGGTTTTCTTGGCCACCTCCAGAATCTGGCCGCTGGCGGTCTCGCGCAGCTTGGCCAGTTCCTGCATGGACTTCCAGTTGCCCAGCATGGCGGCCAGGCTCTTTTGGACTTCACGCGCCGCCGCCTCGAGGCCTTCCAGCCCGCGCAATTCCTCCTGACTGCTGCTCAGGAGCTTGAGCCCGGCCACATCCTTTTCCATTTCCGCCAAGTCCTTGGCTGCGTCATCCGCCATCTTGGGATCGCGCATTAGCAGAGCCTTCAGGCAGGCCCGCAGCATGGCCTCGTCATGCTCGATCACCTCCTCCAGCAAGGCGATCCTCTCCAGGCGAATGGCCAGGGCCCCGGCCTCGGCCCCTTGAGCCATGTCCTTCTTGGCGCCCTTGAGTTGCTGGACCAGATTGTCGCGGGCCTGGCGCGCCAGGAGCGCGCCCGCCTTGTCCACCGCCTCGCGGTCCTGGGCCAGGGACTTGTTCCGGGCCACGGTTTCCGTGATCAGTTCCTCATAGGCGGCCAACTGGGTCTGCGCCTTGGCCGCGCTATCCTTGAGCATGCTCAGGTCCGGATGGGCAGCGGCATGCGCGGCCGCGGCCTTGATATGCTGGTCGGCCTGAGCCAGGTTCTGGCGGCCCCGGGTGAGGAACTGCTCCTCGCCGCACAGGCCGTAGCCGCGGATTTCGAACATGGCCAGCAGAGAAGCCCGCTCCACCTCGGTGGCCACGGAGACCTCGGGCACATACTCCCGGGCCAGCCGGGTGACGTCCTTTTGCACGGATTGCATTTGGTACACGGCCAGCCCGCCCAGTCCCAGGGTCAAGGCTATAAGCAGACCGAACCCCAAAGCTATCTTGGCCCCCAATTTCAAATTGCTCATCTTTTCCTCGCGAAGCTTTAGGTTAGTCAGGGATGACGGCAGCCTAAACGGCCAGGCCGGCCCAGTCCCTCTCCGCCAGCACCTTGTCTATGTCCAGGAGAATGCGGACCTTGGTCGCGGTCTTGGCCAGGCCCAGGATGTAGGAGGTGTCCAGACGCACGCCGAAATCGGGGGTGGCGTCCACCTCCTCCGGCTTGAGATTGGCCACCTCGTTCACCGCGTCCACCACCACGCCCATGGAAACCGCCTCCTCGCCGATTCCCACCCGCGTCACCACGATGCAGGCGCGCTGGCCATAGGGCGCCGCCTTGATGCCAAACTTGAGCCTAAGGTCGACGACGGGCACCACTTCTCCGCGCAAGTTGATGACGCCCTTGACGAAGTCCGGCGTGCGCGGGATGGGGGTGAATGGCATCATGCCTATGATTTCCTTGATCTTGCCGATGGAGATGCCGAATTCCTCCTGATCCAGGAAAAAAAGAAGAAACCTTTCCTCGCTGTTGGTGTGCGCCCGCCTTTCCTGGCTGTTCCCAGTCTGCGCCGGCCGTTCACCTGTCATGCTGTGTTGTTCTCCTTTGGCTTTGGCTGTACAATTATTCACTTTTATTCACAGACTAATCCCACCTTTTCCGAAAACTGCAACATGTTGTATGCAATAACGATGCAAACCGTGCGTAAAAGGTATTTGTTTGGGATAGCAAACAATATTTGGTCGTATGACATTTTCGTCACCTGCCAGTCCTGCCAAAGTGTCTCCCCTGACGAGACACTTTCCTGCCAGACAAGACTAGCCTGGTCGCCAAACCAGGTTCAGGTTGGAGAAGCCGGAGCGTCCTGGACGGGCCAAAAAAAGGGCGGGGGCCGGGCCAACCTTTGCCTCGGCGAAGCAGGCTGCTGTTGATGCCGCAAGCCCCTGGGCTTGCCCCAGAGGCCTGTCCCTCAGACCAAGCCAGGGCCGGCAAGCCCCCCCCGGCCTCGCCCAGCCCAGCTGAGCCCCGGCTTGCCACAGCTCCCGCGCCCTGAGGCGGCCCCTGGCCACCCCACAGGCAGCAGCCCGCCAGATCAGCCAGCGATACCTAGCGCCGATAAGCGGGCCCTCCTGGCCCTTTCCTGGCCGGCCACAAGAGAACACTGTATATCATATTATATATCCATATGTTAGCTACGCGGCCCATGTGCATTTCCGACAGGGGTTGTGCAAACCGTGTTTTTGTGACAAGAAGTAACCATATTGACGCGAACAATAGTTGATTTGATGCTATAAACTGTGTCCGCATTGTCTGGTTTCGTAACCCCGACCTGCCGGGCCTGGACGGAACCGAAGCGGGCATTCTGCGTATCTTGCCGGCAAGTTTGCTGTAAACAAGGCTAGAACTCAGCTTCCTTTTAGGTTGCGTGCAAAGTCCCCTTGCGGGGCCACGGAGAGTGTCAGCGGGCGTTACTTTGTGAAAAGAGGGGCATATGTGGCTATCGCGCAGCAACTTGATCGTCAAGCTCTGGACCACGGCCCTTCTGCCGCTGATCCCCCTGGTGGCGGTGATAATCATGCTCTGCTGGCAGGCCAATGGGCAAATCATGGCCGACGCGGAGACAGCCCTGACCGAGTCGGCCGCTTCCTTGCGCAACCTCTGCCAAAACCAGCATGAACTGGTGCAGGCAAGCCTGGACCGCGGCGTGACCCTGGCCTCGCATTTGCTCGGATCGCGCGGCAAAGGCGCGCCCGTGCGCCTGAATGGAGAGCGCCTGGTCGACTGGCGGGCGGTGGACCAAATGAGCGGGCAGGCCAGAGAGCTTAACCTGCCGGAATTGCTGGCCGGCGACGGCGGCTCCCTGGTGCGCGATGAAGACCTGGTGGACAAAGTGAAGGAACTGTCAGGCGCGACCTGCACCATCTTCCAGCGCATGAGCCCGGCGGGCGAATTCTTGCGCGTGGCCACCAACGTGCGCAACGCCCAAGGCCAGCGCGCGGTGGGCACCTTCATACCGGCCGATTCCCCCGTGGCCCAGGCCTTGGCCAAGGGCCAACCCTACCGCGGCAGGGCCGTGGTGGTGGGGCGCTGGCAGATCACCAACTATCAACCCATCAAGGACCAGGCTGGCCAGGTGGTGGGCGCCCTGTATGTGGGCCTGCCCAAGGAGTTCAGCACGTCCATGGGCCAGACGGTCGGCAACATCATGGCCGGCCGCCAAGGCTATGGCTTTGTGATGGAGGGCGACGGCAATATGGTTGCCCATCCGTCCCTGGCCGGGCGCAACGTCATCACCTCCGGCTCCGAGCAGGAGCGACTGGTTTTCGGCGCCATGGCCCAAGCCCTAAAGGCCGGCAAGACCGGCATCATGGATGCCCAACTCAGCGACTCCCAAGGCAAGCGTCTGTTGGTGCGCTACACCACCTATGCTCCTTGGGACTGGGTGCTGGGCGTGGTGGTGGGCGAGCAACAGATACTGGCCGGCGTCAACCGGATGCGTCTGTGGGGCTGGGGCATCCTGGCCGCCACTCTTTTGTTCATGGTGATCATGGCCTGGGTCTCCATTCGCTCCGCGCGCGGCCCCCTGATCGCCTCCATCTCCGTGTTGCGCCAAGGGGTGGAGGGGGTCAGCGCCGCTTCTGGCCAGCTCAGCCAATCAGCCCAGTCCCTGGCCTCTTCGGCCAGCCAGCAGGCGGCCTCCCTGGAAGAGACCAGCGCCTCCATGGAGGAGATGGCCGCCATGACCCGCAGCACCGCTGAGAACGCCTCCCAGGCTGACCATGAAATGAAAGAAGCCCAGGGCAGGGTGGACAAGGCAGGCGTCGGCATGGAGGCCATCAACGCCTCCATGGCGGAGATGGCCGAGTCCGGCGATCAAATCAGCAAGATAATCAGGACTATAGATGAAATAGCCTTCCAGACCAACCTGTTGGCCCTAAACGCCGCCGTGGAGGCCGCCCGGGCGGGCGGGGCCGGCGCAGGCTTTGCCGTGGTGGCCGAGGAGGTGCGCAACCTGGCCCAGCGCGCCGCCCAGGCGGCCAAGGACACCCAGGCCCTCATCGAAAAAACCGTGGCCAGCATAAACCGCGGGGCCCAGCAGGTGTCCAGCACCCTGGCCGAATTCAAGGACGTGACCCAATCGGCCACCAAGGTGGCCAGCCTGCTGTCGGAGATATCGGCGGCCAGCGCGGAGCAGGCCCAGGGCATAAACCAGGTCACCAAGGCCCTGGGGCTCATGGACAAGGCAGTGCAGGCCAACGCCGGCAACTCCGGGCAGACCGCCTCGGCCGCTGGCCAACTGGAAGGCGAGGCGCACAACCTGGCCAATGTGGTGCAGGACTTGTCGCGTCTGGCTGGCTTGTAGGGAACCGCCTCCCTTTAGCCGGGCCTGATCCCATGGCCGCCCGGAGCTCTAGCTAGGGCTGGAAAAGCTTGCGGTACTGGCCGTAGCCCTCCTTCTCCAAGTCCTCGGCCGGCACGAAGCGCAAGGCCGCCGAGTTCAGGCAGTAGCGTAGGCCGGTGGGCCTGGGCCCGTCAGGGAACACATGGCCCAGGTGGCTGTCGCCGGCCTTGCTGCGCACCTCGGTGCGCACGGAAAAAAGCCTGCGGTCCTCCTTCTCCACGATATTGCCCGGCTCCAGGGGACGGGTGAAGCTGGGCCAGCCCGTGCCCGAGTCGTACTTGTCCAGGGAACTGAACAGAGGCTCGCCCGAGACGATGTCCAGGTAGATGCCCGGCCGCTTGTTGTCCCAATACTCGTTCTTGAAGGGCGGCTCGGTGCCCTCTTCCTGGGTCACCTGATACTGCAAGGGGGTCAGCTTGGCGCGCAACTCGGCTGGGCTGGGCTTGACCAACGCCCCCTCGGCTAGGGGAAGCCTGTCCTTGGCCGCGCCCCAGGTCCTTTCCAGAAACTGGTCGCGCCCCGAGCCGGAGCGGTAGTACTTGTAGCGCAGAGGGTTCACCTTGTAGTAGTCCTGGTGATACCCCTCGGCCGGGTAAAAGCCCTGATAGGGGCGTATCTCGGTCACGATGGGCTTGGCGAAGACGCCCGAGGCG
Source organism: uncultured Desulfarculus sp. (assembly GCA_964561775.1). Classification (GTDB taxonomy): domain Bacteria; phylum Desulfobacterota; class Desulfarculia; order Desulfarculales; family Desulfarculaceae; genus JACRDC01. The sequence goes on from CAZLSD010000040.1 coordinate 15,247, forward strand.
GCCAGCTTGTCCTTGGACTCCTGGGCCAAGCGGCGCTGCTCCTCGTCATGATGGAAGATGGCCGCGCGGTATTGCCTGCCCCGATCCACGAACTGGCCGCCCGCGTCGGTGGGGTCGATGTGCCGCCAGAACCAGTCCAAGAGCTGGGCATAGCTTATCTTGGCCGGGTCATAACGCACCTGGATGGCCTCCAGATGACCGGTGCTCCCCGAGGAGACATCCTTGTAGGTGGGGTTGGCCTCCTCGCCCCCGGCATAACCCGAGAGCACCTCGATCACCCCGGGCAGCTTCTCGAAATCCGACTCGGTACACCAAAAACAGCCGCCCGCCAAGGTGGCCAAAGCCGTGTTTCCGCTTTCCATGCCCTTGCTCCCTTGCTTGTCCTGGGTCCAGGCCGCCGGCGCAAGCAGAAACGCCAGCAGGGCCAATAGCCATAGCGCCTTGTTCATTGTCCGCCTCCTGTCCGCCCCTTGGGGCCGCTTACTGGGGGCCGCGCGCGCTTCTCTGCCGGAGCCGCCATGACCTCCAGCCTGAAGCTAAAGATAATCATTACTAAGCTAAAAAGCCATTGGCTGCCCTCCAGGGAGAAGGGGCCAGGACGGGCGGGGGTAAACCCATACCGGCATGAAGAAAAGACGCTTCTTCTGCGCGTGGCCGCCGCTGACAGCCAGCCGCCAAGACCCCCATTTCTGGTCGCTCGCGCGTGCGCGCTCACTCCTCGGGCAGGATTGCCGCCAGCCGGCTGGCGCGTCCGCTTGCGCGCAAGCGCGGCAAGCCACCCTGAGCGCCCACGCAAGCGGCGTGACAGCCGGCGGCCAGGGCTGTCACCAATCCTGCAAAGGTACTGGGAGCGGAAAGAGGGATTATTTTGGCAGGGGGCAGGCCCGCGCCTCAGAGCGCGGCCTTGCGGATGGCCTCCAGGTCGGCCTGGGCCTGGCGGGCCTCTTGGCGCTGCCGCCGGGTCACGTCCTCGGTCTTGCGCTTGAGGAAAAAGTAGAGGTCCTCCAGGCTCTGGCGGTCCAAGAGGCTGAGCAGGCGGGTAACGGCCTGGCTAAGCTCGCCGCCGGAGTCTGCTGGGGCGTTGGCCGAGGCGGGCGGGGCCTCTCCCCACACCAGCTCCTCGGCGCTCAGGCCAGCCAGCACCGCCGCCTCCACCAGGAGCCAGTCCGGGGCCAGACGCTTGCCGGTCTCGTATCGGTTGTATTGGGCCAGACTTACGCCCAGGCTGGCGGCGAACTCGGCCTGGGTTTGGCCGGCCCTTAGCTGCCGAAGCCGCTGCCCCACCCGGCCGGCGATGATCTCGTGGGCCTCACGCATGGCGAAAAATCCTTTCCTTTCCTCAAACTAACCCAAGCCAGGCCCGGCGTCCAGAGCCAGAGGCGGCCTCGTTGTCCAAATCCTAGGCTAGGGTACAATTTCCGCCATGGATATACAGGCCATCATCTTCGACTTTGACGGCACCCTGGCCGAGTTGAACATAGACTTCCTGGCCATGCGCCAGGAGGTGGAGGATTTGGCCCGCCTTAAGGGCTGGCAGGGCGAAATGCCCGGCGGCTATCTCCTGGAGCAGGTGCGTGAGATGACCCAAGCCCTGGGGCAAGGCTTCAAGGAGCAGGCTTACCGGCTCATCATGGACCGCGAGGTGGCGGCGGCGCAAGAAGGCCGGCTTTTCCCCTTTACCCATGACCTGCTGGCTGATTTGCGGAGTTTGGGGCTCAAGACGGCGGTGATCAGCCGCAACTGCGGAGCGGCCATCCGCCGGGTCTTCCCCGGGGTGGAGGAGGAATGCGACGCCTTCTTGCCCCGCGAGGCGGTGGCCCGCTTCAAGCCCGATCCCGGCCATGTCTGGGCCGCCCTGGAGCGCCTGGAGCGCCAGGCCAGCCGGGCGGCCATGGTGGGGGACCATCCGGTGGACGTGGCCACGGCGCGCGCGGCGGGCTGCCTGCCAGTGGGGGTGGCCAGCGGCCGCGTCAGCGCCCCGGAACTGAGCCAGGCCGGCGCCGCGCTGGTGCTGGAGCACGCCGGGGGGCTGCTCAAGGCCCTGGGTCTGGCCTGAGGGAGGGGAGCATGGGTCAGGGCACCGGAGCTTGCGGCATCAACTGCCTGGTCTGCGGCCTGTTCCGCCAGGGCAAATGCGGTCCCTGCGCGGCGGGCGGCGAGCCCGAGGCCCAGACCAAGCTGGCCACCCAGTTCAAGCTGCTGGGGGCGGGCTGCCCCATCTTGCAGTGCGCGTCCCAGCGCGGGATAGGCTATTGCTCGGCCGACTGCGATCTCTATCCCTGCCAGAAATTTTCGGCCTCACCCTATCCCCTGAGCGAGGGGTACATCAAGATGCAAATCCGCCGGCGCAGTCAGCCCGGCAACAAGCCCGCGCCGCCCTCCGCGCCGGACAAGCCCCACCTGCACTGAAAAGCCCCGCCGCGCCAACCCTTGGCAGGGGCGCGGCGGTGTGCTAATGTCTTCAGCCACGTCCCCGTAGCTCAGTAGGATAGAGCGACGGCCTCCTAAGCCGTAGGCCGCCCGTTCGATTCGGGCCGGGGACACCACCAAGCCCATCAACTACGCCGCTGTCCCAGGCCGCCATCTTGGCCTGCGCAGTGTCGCCTCCCCCGCCCTCATGCCCCGGTTGGCGCCGCGGTCTGCCACCAGTTTCTTCCTGGCGGACCT
>CAZLSD010000041.1:0-17682 GCA_964561775.1 uncultured Desulfarculus sp.
GGCCGCGCCGGCTCCGGCGGCGCACGCGCCTCTGGCCCAGCGTAGCTTGAACATCCTCTTCGTGCAGGAGGCTCCCTGCATCCGCAACTACAAGATGGCCTCCGCCTTGAAGGCCCGCGGGCACCGGGTCAGCCTGGCCTATGTCAAGGCCAAGCTGAGCCAGATGTACCCGGGGCTCTCCGACGAGGTCTACCACGAGGTGATCCAGCTCCAGAACTGGCGGCACCTGTGGGATCTGGCCCGGAATTATGATTTGACGCACTGCCACAACGAGCCCGACCTGCCCACGGTGGCCGCCCTGGGGGCACGGGTGCCGGTGGTCCACGACACCCACGACCTGATCTCCCTGCGCGCGGGCGGCGACGCCAACCTGGCCTTTTTCGAGGGCCTGGCCAACCGGGGGGCCACGGGCCGGGTCTACACCACGCCCTATCAGCAGGAAGAGGCCCGCCAGCTCCACGGCGTGGACGGCCCCAGCCTGGTCTTGATGAACTACGCCGCCCAGGGCGACCTGCCCCGCCAGTTCTTGCCCAAGCTCTCGGCGGGCGACGGGCGCACCCACCTGGCCTATGAGGGCGGGGTGGGAGGCAACACCCACCGCGACTTCAGCGAGCTGTTTTTTGAGCTGGCCCAGGCCGGCCTGGTGATCCACATCCACCCCACCACCCATGATCCGGTCCTGGCCCAGGTCTTTGGCCGTTCGCCCAACATCCACTACTACCAGCCCCTGCCACCCACGGAGATCATGACCCAGCTCACCCGCTACGACGCGGGGATCATCCCCTTCAACCTGGTCAAGGGCAACCTGCGCTTCTTGGACTCCACGGTGGCCAACAAGCTCTTCGAGTACCTGGCCGCCGGCCTGCCCGTGGTGACCAGCGATCTGAAGAGCTACCGCGACTACTTCGCCGCCAACCCGGTGGGCTTCACCTTCCGCGACGCCCGCGACCTGCTGGAGCGCCTGCCCGGCCTGCTGGCCGCCACGGCCGGCCAGGACCTGACCGCCCACGCCCTGACCTATGAGAGCCATATCCACCGCCTGGAGGAGTTCTACTTCTCGCTCTTGGACAGCGTCCCTTTGGAGGCGGCCCCGGACCCTCTGGCCGCGCCGTCTGAGACCGGGACTCAGGCGGCGCAGATCGCGCCCAGCCCGGAGGAGCCCTGGCGCAAGCTGGAGCACGGCCTGGCCCAGGCTTTGGAGCGCCTGCACGCCTGGGCGGCGGAGCGGGACTGGACCGGCTGGGATCCCTATGACCTCAAGGCCCGCCTGCTGGGGGAGCGCCTGGCCGGGCGTTTGAGCCAGGCCGAGGAGCAGTCCTGGCTGCAACGGGAGCCCGGCGATCCCCTGGGCGTGCGCCGGCACTGGAACATCGCCCCCCAGGTCAACGCCAAGGCCATGGGCCTGTTCCTGGGGGCCTACACCCTGCTGCAAGGGCTGATTCCCGGCGCGGACCTGAGCCTGGGGCAGCGCCGCTGCCTGGACTGGCTATTGGCCAACCCGGCGCCCAAGATGAGCGGGCTCTCCTGGGGCTATCCCTTTGACTGGGAGTCGGTGGTCATGATCCCCGCCGGCACCCCCACCGGGGTCATTTCCTACCACGTGGGCGACGCCTTCTGGGAGCTGTGGCAGAAGACCGGCCAGCGCGACTGGCTGGAGGGCTGCCTCTCGGTGGCCCAGTTCATGAGCCAGGACCTGAACCGGGACCAGATGGGGCCACAGACGCTCTGCTTCAGCTACACGCCCCTGGACTTCTATCACGTGCACAACGCCAACCTGTGCGTCAGCGAGTTCCTCATCCGGGTGGGGCAGGCCGGGGAGCGCCCCGATCTGGTGGAGCTGGGCGGCCAGGGGCTCAACTTCGCCCTGCGCGACCTGAGCGCCCAGGGCTATCTGACCTACTGGGCCAAGGGCTTCGAGCCCACCCCGGCCAACGTGGGGCAGATGGACCACTACCACAGCGCGGCTGAGCTCAGGAGCCTGCTGCGCTTGAGCCTGCTGCTGCCCCAGCACGAGGAACTGGCCCGGGGCCTTGCGCGCTACCTGGAGTTCTATTTGCGCGAGTTCTTCGACGGCGCGTTCCCCAAGCTGCATCCGGCCTCGGCCCATCCCCTGGACATCCACGCCGCGGCCGAGGCGGCCTATGTGCTGGGCGAGGCCGCGCCGCGCTTCCCCGCCGCCGCGGCCAAGCTGGCCCAGTTCATCCCCTGGTTCCTGACGACCTGCTTCAACGAGGACGGCAGCGTGCTCTACCGCATCTATCAGGACGGCGAGCGTCGGCACATCGACCGCACCCCCCACATGCGCTGGGGCCAGGCCTGGACCATGCGCGGCCTGGCCAGCGCCTTCCTGGCCGCGCGCCAGCTGGGAGGCCGGGCCTAGCCCATGTGCGGCATAGCGGGCATCCTGGGGCTGGAAAAGCCCGCCGGAGCCGGGCAGATGCCCGTGCTGGGGCGCATGCTGGACGTGATGCGCCACCGCGGCCCCGACGACCGGGGGCAGGAGGACTTGGACGGCGCGCTGCTGGGCCACTTGCGCCTGTCCATCCTGGACTTGTCGCCCCGGGGCCACCAGCCCATGTTCAGCCCCGACGGACGCCTGGCCCTCATCTACAACGGCGAGGTCTACAACTACCTGGAGCTGCGCCAGGAGCTCATGAGCCTGGGCGAGAGCTTTGTCAGCGACTCTGACACCGAGGTGGTGCTCAAGGCCTATGCCCGCTGGGGCCTGGAGTGCTTCGGCCGCTTCAACGGCATGTGGGCCTTGGCCATCTGGGACCGGGCGGCCAAGCGCCTGGCGCTCTGCCGCGACCGGGTGGGGATCAAGCCCCTGTACTTGAGCCGGGGCGGGGGGCAACTGGCCTTCGCCAGCGAGATAAAGGCCCTGGCCGCCTGGCGGCTCTTGAGCGGGCTGCCCCTGGAGCTGAACCGCCAGGCGGTGCAGACCTACCTGCAAAGCGGCTTGGTGGACGGCCTGGCCCAGACCTTCTTTCAGGGCATCGAGCGCCTGCCCCCCGGCCACTTCATGGTCATCGAGCAGGGCCGGATTAGCCAGCCCCGGCCCTACTGGGACCTGCCGGGCATCGCGCTGGGCCTGCGCGAGGAGCTGGCCGGCCTGGACCAGCCGGCCCAGGCCGCGCGCCTCATGGAGCTGCTGGAAGACGCCGTGGCCAAGCACTGCCGCTCCGACGTGCCGGTGGGGGTCTGCCTCTCCGGCGGGCTGGACAGCTCCGCCGTGGCCGGCCTGGCCAGCCGGGACATCCCCCGGCTCAAGACCTTCACCGCCTGGTTCGCCGAGGGCGGCGAGTTCAACGAGCTGGAGCACGCGGCCAAGGTGGTGGATCGCTTCGGGCTGGAGAGCTTCCCCAGCCAGACCCCGGGCGCGGCCCTGCTGGAGAAACTACCCGAGATGCTCTGGCACCTGGACGAGCCCACCCTGGCCATGGGGGTCTATCCCCAGTGGCACGTCATGGAGAGCGCGGCCCGGGAAGTCACGGTGGTGATGGATGGCCAGGGCGGAGACGAGATCTTCGCCGGCTACGACTTCTACGCCCCGCGCTTTCTGCACAGCCTGCTCAGTCAGGGCCGGGCCAAGGATTATCAGCGCACCCTGCAAGGCTACTACGCCAACTATGGCCTGGAGCGGGCCGACCAGCTGGGCCAAGAGGTCAAGGCCCTCTATCTGGCCGGGGAAAACGCCCGCCCGGCCGGGCCGTTCCCGGGGCTTTTGGACAACTTCCTCTACCAGGAGCTCTTGGTCAGCCGCCTGCCCGCCCTGCTGCGTTATGAGGACCGCCTCTCCATGGCCTTTTCCATCGAGTCGCGGGTGCCTCTGCTGGACCATCGACTCATCGAGCTGGCCTTCGCCTTCCCCGAGGAGCGCAAGATCGGCCCGGGCTGGTCCAAGCACGTCTTCCGCCAGGCCCTGAGCGGCTTCCTGCCCGAGGACATAGCCTGGCGCAAGGACAAGAAGGGCTTTCCCACGCCGTTTTTGGCCTGGGCCGAGGGCATGCACAAGCAGGCCATACGCGATCTTTTGACCCGGCCCGGCGCGCGCCTGGGTCAGTGGCTGGACGCCAAGGCCCTGTGGGGCTTCTTCGGCCTGTGGGACCAGGGCCAGCGCGATCACTGGCGGCTCTGGCGTCTCTTGAGCCTGGAGCTGTGGCTGGGCGCCTACCAGGAGCGGCTGAAGGCCGAGCTGGCCCGCCCGGCCTCAGAGCCGGCCGCCCCGCGCCAGTTGCCCCGCCTGGAGAGCCAGCCCGCGCCGGAGCGGCAAGCGCCGCCCGCGCCCGCCCCCACCCCTGGGGCCGATGCCGCCTCCTGCGAGGCGGTCATCACCCTGGACTACGAAACCTTCGACACCAACGACCTGGTGCTGGACGCCCGCTACCGGATCGACTGGCGCAAAGACCTCATCGAGCCCACCGAGCGGCTGGCCGCCTGCCTGGAAAGGCAGGGGGCCAAGCTGACCGTGCTCTGGGACGTGGTGGAGTATTTTTGGCTGAAGGACCAGGGCCAAGAGGAGGCGGCCCGGGCCATCGAGGAGCAGCTCACCGGTCTGGTGGCGCGCGGCCACGACGTGCAGCTGCACCTGCACCCGGCCTGGAGCACGGTGCGGGTCCAGGATGGCCGCTGGGTCTGGCCCCGGCCGGGGCTTAGCGCGCCCGCCATGCCGCCCGCCGACTTCGCGGCCCTGCTTGAGCGCGCGGTCTCCACCATGGAGGGGCTCTTCAAGCCCATCCGCCCGGCCTACGCCGTGCGCGGCTTCAGGGCGCGCTCCTATCAGGTGGAGCCCTTCGCGGTCATCGCCCCGGCGCTGTTGGCCGCGGGCATCCGGGCCGACAGCTCCTATCACGGCACGGGTCCGCTCATGGTGGCCACGCCGCGCCTGACCCAGGCCGTGCCGCCGGAGCAGGCCGACTTCCTGGAGTACCCCATCTACCAGGTGGGGCAGGGGCGCTGGGACATGAGCGGCCACCCCTCCCTGGCCGGCTGGCCCCTGGCCCATCTGGGCAGCCAGCCCCCGGCCGGGCAGACCCTGGTGATGATCGGCCACTGCAAGCAAGCCATCCATTTCGCCGAGCTGGAGGCCTGCCTGGCGGGCTTGCAGGAACGCTACGGCCAAGGCATCCGCTTCGTCACCTGGCAGGAATCCATCGAGGCGCGCCTCAAGGCCCTGCCCACCCGGCCGGCGCCCAAGCAGGGCTTCTCCGCCGATTACTTCGAGGCCCGCTGGCAGGAGGCCGACCCCTTCAGCTCCGGGGCGGTGGCCGACCCCTACTATCAGATGCTGCTGGACAGCCTGCCCGCCCGGGCCGAGTCGTTCCTGGACTTGGGCTGCGCCGAGGGACATTTCACCGCCCTGGCCGCCCGCCGCCTGGGGGCTGGCCGCGCCCTGGGGGTGGACATCAGCCAGACCGCGGTGGCCCGCGCCGCCGCCGCCCACCCGGAGCTGGAGTTCGCCGCGGCCAACCTGCTTCAATTGCGCCGCCCCGAGCGCTTCGCCTGCCTGCTCTCCAGCCAGAACCTCTACTACTTCACCCCGCCCGAGCGGGCGGCGCTCTTGGCCAACCTGGAGGCGATGCTGGCCCCGGAGGGGGTGCTGGTGGCGGCCTGGTGGCTGGGGGCCAAGCGCGGTTTCGGCGAGGAGCATATCGAGGAGGAGCTTGGCCGCTTCTTCCGCCTGACCAGCGCCCGCACCTATGCCGCGCCAGAGGGCGCGGCGGTCAAGGGCCAGCACCGGGTGGTGACGGCCACCCGCCGCTTGAGCCTGGAGGAGGAGGACCTGCTGGGCGGACTGCACTGGTGGGGGCGCAAGGTGGTCTGCGTCAGCCAACGCGGCGCGGACTATCAGGCCCGCCTGGGCTGGATGTGCGCCAGTTGGAGCGGCCAGCCTGGAGAGGCCGATGTGGTCATCTGCGACGATCCCACGCCCCAGCTGCTCTCCGGGCTGGGGATGAACGGCAGCCTCATCGTGGTGGGGCGGCAACCGGACCTGGAAGGGGTGCTGTGGGTGCATCAGGGCCGGGAGCTGCGCATCGGGGCCCGCGTGGGCCAGCTGGCGCGCAAGGCCCCGGCCAGCCCCCCCGCCGCGCGGCCCCGGCCGGCCGGCCGCCCCCTGCACGTCTGCTTCGTCAAGCTCTCGCCCCAGCTGCGCATCTACAAGGAGGCCCTGGGGCTCAAGAAGCACGGCGGCTACCAGCTGACCCTCTTGGCCATGAACCACGATCCCCGCCTGACCCAGGGGCTCTTCGACCAGGTGCATCACTTCGACAGCGCGCCCAAGCTGGCCGAGCTGGTGCGCGGGCTTAAGCCGGACATCTTCCACGCCCACGCCGAGCCCAACACAGTGCCGGCCCTGGTGCTGCAAAACGCCCGCCGGCCGGTCATCTACGACACCTACGACTTCGCCGGCCTGCAACACGGGATTGAAGCCCTGGAGCCCCAGGAACGGGCCGCCGAGCGCCTGTGCCTGGAGCGGGCCGCCGGCATCGTCAACAAGTTCCCGCCGGCGGCCCTGGACTACTACCGGGGCCTGGGCTACGCCATCAGCGCGCCGGTCTTGCACTACCAGGACTACTGCGCCCAGGAGCTGATGGCCCCCATGCCCTCGGTCAACGGCCGCCCCCCGCGCTGGGCCATCGCCCACGTGGGCACCGCCGCCCCGGCCTCGCTACCCCGCGAGCGTTACCAGGACATGCAGTTCCACGACCTGGCCCGCCTGCTGGACGCCCAGGGCATAGAGTTCCATCTCTACGCCAACCCCTACCAATATGACCAGGCCCAGTGTCAATGTTATGCCGCCTTGGCTGGTGAGCTATCGCACTTCCACCTGCACCAGCCGGTGCATCCCTTTGTGCTGGCCAAGGAGCTATCTAGCTATAATTGGGGGTCTTTCTTGGCCGCGCACCAAAATGAACAGCGCGTGATGGAAGGCCCTCTCACCATTGGCAACAAATTTGCTTCGTACCTGGAGGCGGGCCTGCCCATCCTCACCAACCGGCAAAAAAGTTTCGTGGCCGGCCTGGTGGAGGAGATGGGGGTGGGGCTGGTGCTGGAGGACTGGGGCATGGTGGAGCGTCTCAAGGAGGCGCTGGACCAGGCCCACGCCGACCGGCGGCCGGCCCTGAGCGAGGCCCGGCGCTCCTGGTCCATAGAGCGCCACTGGCCGCGCCTGCACCAGTTCTATCACCGGGTGCTGGCCGGCTGAGGTCCCAAGGATGGGAGGACAAGACATGCTGTTGGCCGAGAACCTGCGCCCGGAAGAAGAACCGCGGGGCCAAGACCTGGACCGGTCCCAGGCCCAGCAGCCCGTGCCGCCGGCCTTGGCGGCCAAGATCAAGCCGCTCACGGACCTGGCCGCCATCCTGGCCCGGCGCAAGGCCGAGGGCGCGCGGGTGGCGCACTGCCACGGCTGCTTCGACCTGCTGCACATCGGCCATGTGCGCCATCTGGAGCAGGCCAGGGGTATGGGCGATCTGCTGGTGGTGACCATCACCCCGGACCACTACGTGGACAAGGGACCCCACCGCCCGGCCTTCCCCCAGGCCCTGCGGGCCGAAGCCCTGGCCGCCTTGAGTTGCGTGGACTTCGTGGCCATCAACCAGTGGCCCACCGCCGAGGAGACCCTGCGTCTCTTGAAGCCCAACATCTACGTCAAGGGCTCCGAGTTCAAGGAGATCATCAGCGACCGCACCGGCAAGATCGCCGGCGAGGCCCTGACCTGCCAGGAGATCGGGGCCACCATCGCCTTCACCGAGGACATCGTCTTCAGCTCCAGCAACTTGATCAACCGCTACTTCAGCAACCTGCCCGACGAGGTCAACAAGTTCCTGAGCGGCTTTAGGCGGGACTATGGCCTGGAGCGGGTGCTCAAGGCCCTGGACGACATGGCCTCCCTGCGGGTGCTGGTCATCGGCGACGCCATCATCGACGACTACCAGTACGGCGAGGTCATCGGCCGCTCCTCCAAGGACCCGGTGCTGGCCTTCAAGTACAAGAGCAACGAGACCATGGCCGGCGGGGTGCTGGCGGTGGCCAACCACGTGGCCAACTTCGCCGGGGCGGTGGATCTGATCACCGTGCTGGGCGGCAGCGACAGCTACGAGGACTTCATCCGCCAGCGCTTGAGCCCCAAGGTCAACCCCCGCTTCATCATCAAGCCCGGCGCGCCCACCATCGTCAAGCGCCGCTTCATAGACGGCTACTCCTTGAGCAAGCTCTTGGAGGTCTACGTCATGGACTGCACCGGGCCGCTGCCCGAGCAGAACCTGGAGACCTGCCGCTGGCTGGAGCAGGAGCTGCCGGCCTATGATCTGGTCATCGCCTCCGACTTCGGCCACGGGGCCATCACCGGCCAGATGGTGGCCACCCTGTGCGAGCGCGCCCCCTTCCTGGCCGTCAACACCCAGGCCAACGCCGGCAACCGGGGCTTCCACACCATCAGCCGCTACCGCCGGGGAGACTACGCCTGCCTGGCCGAGCACGAGATGCGCCTGGAGATGCGCGACCCCAGCGGGGAACTGGAGCCCATGCTGCAAAACGTGGGACGCCGCCTGGGCGCGCGCCAGCTGGTGGTCACCCGGGGCAGCCGGGGCTGCATGATCCGCGACGGCCAAAGCGGCATCTGCGAGGTGCCCGGCTTCTCCCACAAGGTGGTGGACCGGGTGGGCGCGGGCGACGCCTTTCTCTCCGTCACCTCCCTGGCCTCGGCCCTGGGCGCGCCCGGGCAGATGCTGGGCTTCATCGGCAACGTGGTGGGCAGCCGCGCCGTGGAAATCGTGGGCAACCAGCGCTCCATCGACCGGCAGGCGGTGGAGAAGTTCGTGGTGGCCCTGCTCAAGTAGGATCGCAGCGCATGGACCGCAACTATCCCGAACTGGATCGCTCGCGTTTAAAGCTCAGGCCCCTGGCCGAGCGGGCGCACGATTTCAGCGCGGCCCAGATATTGCCGCTGACGCCCACGCCCCAGGTTCATCCCTCCCTGGCGGCGGTGGGCCAAAAAATACGGGAAGCCCGCAGCCAGGGCGCTCCGGTGATCCTGCTCATGGGCGCCCACGTGCTGCGCTCGGGCGTGCAGCGCTACCTGATAGACCTGATGGAACGCGATCTCATCACCTGCCTGGCCATGAACGGCGCGGGCATGATCCATGACTACGAGCTGGCCCTTATCGGGGCCACCACCGAGAGCGTGGCCCGCTACATAGTGGACGGCGGCTTCGGCATGTGGAGCGAGACCGGAGCGCTCAACGACATCGCGGTGGAAGCGGCGCAAGAGGGCCGCGGCCTGGGCGAGGCCGTGGGCCGCCACATCATGGAACAGGCCCTGCCCCGGGCCGGCTTAAGCGTGCTGGGGGCGGCCTGGCGCCTGGGCGTGCTGGCCACGGCGCATGTCCACCTGGGCTGCGACATCGTGCACCAGCAGCCCAACTGCGACGGCGCGGCCATCGGCGCGGCCACCTACCGCGACTTTTTGCGCCTGGCCGCCCAGGTGCGCCAGCTGCAAAACGGCGTGGTCATGAACCTGGGCAGCGCGGTCATGGGGCCGGAGGTGTTCCTGAAGGCCCTGTCCATGGCCCGCAACCTGGCCGTCCAGGAAGGCCAAACCATCGACCGCTTCACCACCCTGGTCTGCGATCTGCTGCCCCTGGAGGGCGACTTGAGCCGCGAGGCCTCCAAGGACCAGCCCCAATACTACTTCCGGCCCTACAAAACCCTCTTGGTGCGCACCGTGGCGCAAACCGGAGAAAGCTATTATGTCCGTGCCCGACATGCTGAGAGCATACCCCAGCTCTGGACAGCCCTTTGTGCATGAGCTGGACTCCGTGCGGGTCAGCCGCCTGGCCGGAGTGTGGAGCCGCAACGTAATCTGCCTGACCACCTTCCTGGAAGGCATGGTGGTCAGCGACGGCGGGGGGCGGCCCCTGGAGCACGACCAGGCCTTCGGGTTCTGGACCCAGGCCACCGAGGCCATCCGCGAGCGGGCCGGCACGGTCTATCTGGTGGGCAACGGGGCCTCGGCCTCCATGGCCAGCCATCTCTCCGCCGACCTGGCCAAGAACGGGCACCTGCACACCGAGGTCTTCTCGGACCTGTCGCTCATAACCGCCATCGCCAACGACCTGGACTACAGCGAGGTCTTCGCCGTGCCTTTAAGGCGGCGCATGAAGCCGGGCGACATGCTGGTGGCCATCAGCAGCTCGGGCGGCAGCCCCAACGTGCTCAAGGCGGCCAGCGCCGCGCGCGAGCTGGGCGGCCTGGTGGCCACCCTCTCGGCCATGCGCGCCGACAACCCCCTGCGCCAGATGGGCGACCTGAACTTCTACGTGAGCGCCCCCACCTACGGCGAGGCCGAGACCTGCCACGCCGCCATCCTGCACCACTGGATGGACCTGGTGAGTGGAGGGCTGGCCGCGGCCCGCCAGGCCGCCGAGGCCCTGGAGGGCTAGGGCATGGACAGCTACCTCATCGACGGGCACAAGCTCTTGTGGCACCTGGACCGGGTGGCGGCCTGGCAGGCTGGCCAGTTGGTGGCCCCCATCTACATGGAGGTCAGCCCGGTCTCCTACTGCAACCACCGCTGCATCTTCTGCGGGGTGGATTTCGCCATGACGGCCCGCCACAAGCTGGAGACCGAGACCACCTGCGCGCGGCTTGCGGAGATGGCCGGCCTGGGCGTGCGCAGCCTGATGTTCGCCGGCGAGGGCGAGCCCCTGCTGCACGAGGAGCTGCCCCGTCTGGTGGGCACGGCCAAGCGGGCGGGCATCGACGTATCCATCACCAGCAACGGCAGCCTGGGCACGCCCGATCTGTGGGCCGAGCTGCTGCCCAGCCTGACCTGGCTGCGTTTCAGCCTGGACGCGGGCAGCGCGCCGGTGCACGCCCAGGTTCACGGGGTGGCCCCCAAGGTCTTCGAACGCACGGTGGCCAGCATCGCCCAGGCCCTGGAGCAGCGAGCGGCCGCCCAGCTGCCCGTCACCATCGGGGCCCAGTTTTTGGTGCTGCCCGAGAACATCGACGACCTGGAGAACGCCATGGACCTGGCCGGCCGCCTGGGCCTGGACTACCTGGCGCTCAAGTCCTATTCGCTGCACCCCCAGATGGTCAAGAAGAAGGACGTGCTCTACCAGGCGGAGATGGTGGCCCGCATCGGGGAGCTGGTGCGCCGCAAGCAGCCCGGCCTGGCCACCAATCTCATCTTCCGCCAGGACTCCATGGCCAGCTACCAGGAGCAGGCCCCCCGCTTCGGCCACTGCCACGCGCTGCCCTTCTGGGCCTATCTGGCCTCGGACGGCAACGTGTACACCTGCTCCGTCTTCCTGGGCCAGGAGGAATTCAAGGCCGGCAATATCTATGAGCAGGACATGGAGGGCGTGTTCTTCGGAGAAGCCCGCCGGCGCTCGGTGGAGTATGGCAGCCAGGGGCTGGACGTCTGCGCCCAGTGCCGGGTCAACTGCCGCATGGCCCGCATCAACGAATTCCTGGACGTGCTGAGCATACGGCCCCCGCACGTCAACTTCATCTAGGCCGCAAGGGAGGCGCGCATGATCGCCCTGCCCAGGATTAGCCCGGAGCTGAGCAGCCGGGCGGAGATGGAAGAGGCGGCCCGCTGGATCCGGGGCCGCGTCATCGAGATGTGCCACCGGGGCAAGGCCGCCCACCTGGGCTCGGCGCTTTCCTGCGTGGACATCCTGGTGGCGGCCTACTGGGGGGCCATGAGCATAGATCCCGGCCACCCCGCGGACCCGAAACGGGACCGCCTGATCCTCAGCAAGGGGCACGCCGCCACCGCCCTGTACGCCACCCTGGCCCAGCGCGGGTTCTTCCCCGCGGAGCGCCTGGATGAATTCGGCGCGCCCGGCTGCAAGCTGGAGGAGCACCCCGGCCCCTATTGCGCGCCGGGAGTGGAGGCGGCCACCGGGGCCCTGGGGCACGGCCTGCCCCTGGGCCTGGGCATGGCCCTGGCCAGCCGCATCCAGAACCTGGGCTACCGGGTCTACGTGGTCATGGGCGACGGCGAGTGCAACGAGGGCTCGGTCTGGGAGGCGGCGCTGCTGGCCCCGGCCCTGGGCCTGGGCAACCTCACCGTGGTCATCGACTTCAACCGCTGGCAGGCCACCGGCCGCTCCTGCGCGGTAACGTCCCTGGAGCCCCTGGCCGCCAAGTGGGCCGCCTTCGGCTGGGAGGCGGCCGAGATCGACGGCCACGACCTGGCCGCCTTGGCCTCGGCCCTGGCCGCGCCCCGCGACCCCCAAGGCCGTCCCGCCGCCCTGGTGGCGCACACGGTAAAGGGCAAGGGCGTCTCCTTCATGGAGGACGACAACAACTGGCACTACCGCATCCCCAACGCCGAGGAACTGGCGCGGGCGCAAAAGGAGCTGGGGCTGTCATGAGAAACGCCTTCGCCGCCGAGATAACCGCCCTGGCCCAGGAGGAGCCGCGCCTGGTGCTGCTCTCCGGGGACATCGGCAACCGGCTCTTCGACGACTTCAAGGCCGCCCATCCGGCGCGCTTCTACAACTGCGGCATCGCCGAGGCCAACATGACCGGGCTGGCCGCCGGCCTGGCCTTGAGCGGGCTGAAGCCCGTGACCTACACCATCACCCCCTTCAACACCTTCCGCTGCCTGGAGCAGATCCGGGTGGACGTGTGCTACCACAACCTGCCGGTGGTCATCGTGGGGGTGGGCAGCGGGCTGGCCTATAGCGAGCTGGGCTGCACCCATGCCGTCTGCGAGGACATCGCCGCCTTGCGCGCCCTGCCCAACTTAAGCCTGGTCTGCCCGGCCGACCCCTGGGAGGCCAAGGCCGCCCTGCGCGCGGCGCTGGCCCATAATGGCCCGGTCTACATCCGCCTGGGCAAGAAGGGCGAGCCGACCCTGCACGACGGCAGCCGGCCCTTTGTCCTGGGCCGGGGCATGGAGATGAGGCCGGGCCGGGAGGTGGCCCTGCTGGCCGCCGGCGCCATCCTGCCCGTGGCCCTGGAGGCCGCCGAGCAGCTGGCCGCCCAAGGGGTCAGCGCCCAGGTGGTGAGCCTGCACACGGTCAAACCCCTGGACAACGCCCTGCTGAGCGAACTATTCGCCTGCCGCCGGCTGGTGGCCAGCCTGGAGGAGCACAGCTTGATCGGCGGCCTGGGCGCGGCCCTGGCTGAGTGGCTTTCCGATCAAGAACCCCAGCCCGCTCGCCTGCTGCGCTTCGGCACGCCCGATCGCTTTCTGAGCGCGGTGGGCAAGCAGGCCTCGGCCCGGGCCTGCGCCGGGCTCACCGCCCAGGCCGTCAGCGCGGCCATCATGGACACCCTAAGCAAGCAAGAACAACGGAGAGTGGCATGAAGACCCTGGCGGCCTTATTGGTGGAGACGGGCAAGCCCCTGGAGCTGGCCCAGATCGAGACTCCCCAGCTCAAACCCGGACAGGTGCTGGTGCAAGTGGACCTGAGCGGGGTCTGCCACACCCAGATCCTGGAGGCCCGCGGCCATCGCGGCCCCGACCCCTATGTGCCCCACTGCCTGGGACACGAGGGCGTGGGCACGGTGCTGGAGCTGGGCGCGGGCGTGACCAAGGTGGCCGTGGGCGACCATGTCATTCTGTCCTGGATCAAGGGCTCGGGCGCGGACGTGCCGGGCAGCGTATATGACTGGGACGGGCGCAAGGTCAACGCCGGGGCCATCACCACCTTCATGCGCCAGGCCGTGATCAGCGAGAACCGCCTCACCAGGATACCCGCCGGGCTGCCCCTGGAGCAGGCCGCGCTTTTGGGCTGCGCCGCGCCCACCGGCCTGGGCGTGGTGATGAACACCGCCGCCCCCCGGCCCGGACAGTCCCTGGCCGTGCTGGGCGCGGGCGGCATCGGGCTGTGCGCGGTGGCGGGGGCCGCGGCCAGCGGCTGCCTGCCCGTCATAGCCATCGACGTGAACCCCGACAAGCTGGAGCTGGCCAAACGCCTGGGGGCCACCCACGTGCTGGCCGCCGACGAGAACACGGCCAAGGCCGTGAACGAGATATGCCCCGGCGGGGTGGATTTCGCCATCGAGGCCACGGGCAACCCTCAGGTCATGAACCTGGCCCTGAACCTGGTGCGCAATCAGGGCGGCGTGGCCGTGGTGGTGGGCAACGCCCACGCCGGCCAGCTGCTGAGCCTGGACCCCAAGCTCTTCAACCTGGGGCGCAGCCTGAAGGGCACCTGGGGCGGGGACAGCCAGCCCGACCGCGACTACCCGCGCTATGCCCGTCTCATGGCCGCCGGCCGCCTGGACTTGAGCCCGCTCCTGGGGCGCACCTACGCGCTGGGCCAGATCAACCAGGCCCTGGACGACCTGGAGGCCGGCCGGGTGGCGCGCCCCCTCATCGACATGAACAGGGAGTAGAAGCCATGCGCCTGGGCGTGGATTTCGACAACACCATAGTCTGCTACGACCAGGTCTTCCATCAGGTGGCCGTGGCCGAGGGGCTCATCCCACCCCAGGCCCCCCAGGGCAAGGAGCAGGTGCGCGACTATCTGCGCGCCAAGGGCGGCGAGGAGGACTGGATCGTCCTGCAAGGTCTGGTCTACGGCGCGCGACTCAAGCAGGCCCCGCCCTTCCCCGGGGTGCGCGAGTTTTTTCGCCGGGCCATCAAGCGCGGCATGGAGCTGGTCATCATCAGCCACAAGACCCGCACGCCCTATCGCGGCCCGGCCTATGACCTGCACCAGGCCGCCCTGGACTGGCTGGCCCACATGGGCTTTTTCGATCCCGCCGGCGTGGGGCTGGCGCGGAGCCAGGTTTTTCTGGAGCTGACCAAGCAGGACAAGCTGGCGCGCATCGAGCAACAGGGTTGTACGCACTTCATCGACGACCTGCCCGAGTTTCTGGCCGAGCCCGGATTTCCCCCGGGCGTGGCTCCGGTGCTCTTCGCTCCTGAGGGGCGCGCCGCCGGCGAGGGCCGCTTCGCCCGCCTGAATTCCTGGTTCGAGGCCGACGGCCTGCTAGCCAGCCTGCCAGCCAAGGCCGCCTGATGGACGCCGCCAGCCAAAGCGCCGCCAGGGATCTGCTGGAGCGGGCCGGACTTCCCGGCGACCTGCCCCTGACCCGCCTGGAGGGAGGCGGCAACAACCGCCTCTGGCGGCTGGGTATGAACGGCGAGAGCGCGCTGATGAAGGAATATTTCGCTGGCGCGGCGGACGAGCGCGACCGTTTGGCCAGCGAGTGGGGGTTCATCAACTACGCCTGGACTATTGGTCTGCGCTGCCTGCCCCGGCCCCTGGCCTGCGCACCCGCCCGGCACGCCGCGCTCTATCAATTCGTGGAGGGGCGCCAAGTCTCGGCCGAGCAGGTCAGCCAAGACCTCCTGGGCCAGTGCGCCGATTTCATAGCCCGCCTCAACCAGAACCGGGACAACCCGGAGGCCCGCGCCCTGCCTTTGGCCTCCGAGGCCTGCTTAAGTCTGGGCGCGCACCTTACCTTTCTGGAACGCCGGCTGGCCCGCTTGGGCGAAATCTGCGCCCAGCCGGACAGGGACGAGGAGCTATGTGACTTTTTTGAGCGCGCCTTGGCGCCGGCGACCCAAGTGGTGAGCCAGGCCGTGCGTGCCTGGGCTTCTCAGCGCGGCCTGCCCCTGGAAAAAGAACTGAGCCAGCAGCAGCGCTGCCTCTCGCCCTCGGACTTCGGATTTCAGAATATTCTGCTGACGCCTGACGGCGAGCTGATTTTTCTGGATTTCGAGTACGCCGGCTGGGACGACCCGGCCAAGCTGCTGGCCGACTTTTTCGCCCAGCCCCAGGTGGAAATCGACACCGGCTCCTTGGAGGGCTTCGCCCGCCGGGCCTTGGCTGGATTCGCGGCGCTTGAGGATATCCTGGAGCGGGCGCGGGCTCTGCTGCCCCTGCACTGGCTCAAGTGGTGCTGCATCCTGCTCAACGAATTCCTGCCCCAGGCCGCCGCGCGCCGGGAGTTCGCCAAAAGCCGGCCCGCCGACGCGAGTGCGCGCCTGCGCCAACTGGAAAAGTCACGAGAACACTTTGAGCGCCTGCTCATGCACATGCGGAAGAGGTGAAGATATGGCCTACGTGGATTTTCTTTCTCCCCTGCACAAGGCGACCAAGCGCGACTACCTGGGGCGCGTCAACGAGTATCCCAAGGCCGAGGCCATCAAGAAGGCCAAGCTCTACGGATTCGACTACTGGGACGGCGACCGCAAGTTCGGCTATGGCGGCTACCGCTATGACGGACGTTGGCGGCAGGTGGCCGACGCCTTGGCCCAGCACTATGGGCTTAAATCCGGCGACCGGGTGCTGGACATAGGCTGCGGCAAGGCCTTCCTGCTCTATGAGCTGACCCAGGCTGTACCGGGCCTGGAGGTGGTGGGCATCGACATCAGCCAGTACGCCATCGACAACGCCAAGGAGGAGGTGCGCCCCTTCCTGCAGGTGTGCGACGCGGTGAGCCTGCCCTTCGCCGACAAGAGCTTCGACCTGGTCATCTCGCTCAACACCCTGCACAACCTCTATTGCCAGGACCTGGACAAGGCCCTGCGCGAGATGGAGCGGGTGGGCAAACAAAAATACCTGGTGGTGGAGTCCTACCGCAGCGAGGAAGAAAAGGTGAACCTCATGTATTGGGTGCTCACCGGGGAGTGCTTCTTCGCGCCCGCCGAGTGGGACTGGTGGTTCAAGCTGACCGGCTACAGCGGCGACCACAGCTTCATCTATTTCGAGTAGGCGTGAGGCACGGCGTGGAAGCGGAGCGCAAGATACTGGTGCTGGGCAGCAACTCCTTCGCCGCGGGCGACTTCATCGACCTGCTGCTGGCCGAGCCGGCCAATCTGGTGGCCGGGGTCAGCCGCTCGCCCCAGAAGAGCGCCCTGTTCCTGCCATATCTGGCCCGGCGCAGCCCCAACTTCCAGTTTCGCCAGATGGACCTCAACCGGGACATGGAAGACCTGCTGAGTTTTTGCGACCAGTGGCGTCCAGGGTACGTGGTCAACTTCAGCGCCCAGGGCGAGGTGGCCCCCAGCTGGGAGCATCCCGAGCAGTGGTTCATGACCAACGCGGCGGCCTTGGCCAGGCTGGCCAATCATCTGCGGGGCAGGGATTACCTCGACCGCTTCATGCAGATATCCTCGCCCGAGGTCTACGGCAGTTGCGGCCAGGCCTTGACGGAAGACGCGCCCTACAACCCCAGCACGCCCTATGCCGTCTCCAAGGCCGCGGCGGACATGTTCCTGACCACCCTGGTCAGGCATCATGGTTTTCCTCTGGTGACGGTGCGTTCCACCAACTACTACGGCGCGCACCAGCAGCTCTGGAAGATCATCCCGCGCACCTTGATCTACCTGCGCCTGGGCCGGGTCATCGAGTTGCACGGCGGCGGCGCGGCGGTCAAATCCTTCCTGCACATAAAGGACGTCAGCCGGGGCGAGCTGGCCATCCTGCGGCACGGACGCCAAGGCGAGGTCTACCATCTCTCCCCGGAGCGAGGCTGGTCGGTGCGCCAGATCGTGGAGAAGCTCTGCCTCATGGCGGGAGTCGACTTCGCCCAGGCCACCCGGGTGGTGGGCGAGCGCCTGGGCCAGGACGCGGCCTACGTCATCGATTCCGGCAAGGCCCGCCGCGAGTTGGGCTGGGAGCCCCGCGTGGGCCTGGAAGAAGGCTTGGCCGAGGTGGCGGCCTGGGTGGAGGAGGGCTGGCGGGAAATCCAGGACCAGCC
>CAZLSD010000042.1:0-17453 GCA_964561775.1 uncultured Desulfarculus sp.
TTGCTGAAGAGCATGACGCTGATGCGCCGGTTGCGGGGGTCGTAGGGGTTTTCCTTGACCAGGGGTTCGGTGGCGGCGTAGCCGGCCACGCGCATGATGCAGTCGGGGTTCAGCCCGTTTATCTCCATCTCCTTGCGGGCGGCGGAGGCGCGCTCGGTGGAGAGCTCCCAGTTGGTGTAGCGGCCGGTGGAGTAGCTGAGCGCGTCGGTGTGGCCTTCGACGGCCACCCGGTTGCCCAGGCTGCGGATGTTCTCGGCCACTACTTGGAGGATGCGCTTGCCTTCGGGGCTGAGCTGTCCGCTGCCCACGGCGAACATGGACTTGCCCTGCTTGTCCACCAGTTGGATGCGCACGCCGCCTTCGAAGGTGTCCACCAGGACCTGGTCCTTGACGTCGCCCAGTTTGGACTCGATCTCCTTCTTGAGCTTTTCCTTGAGCTCCTGGTCGCTGGGTCCGCTGGGATGGGTCTCGGGGCCGGGCAGTCCTTGGAAGGTGGTGTTCTTCTGCTCCTCCTCCACGATCTTCATGGTGATGCCGGGGGTGGGGCCTTCCTGCTGCTGGACCACGGTGCCGCCCTTGTCGAAGACGCTGAACTCGCGGAAATAGCCGGCCAGCTGGGCCTTTTTGGTCTGGGGCACCATGTTTAGCAGCCACATGAGCAGGAAGAAGGCCATCATGGCGGTGACGAAGTCGGCGTAGGCCACCTTCCAGCTGCCGCCGTGGGCCCCGGCCTCGGGGCATTTCTTTTTCTTGCCCACTAGCCCTCCTTCTTGCCGCGCATGGCCTCTTCAAGCTCTTCGAAGGTGGGGCGTTCGCTGGGGGGCACGGCGCGGCGGGCGAACTCCAGGGCCACGGCGGGTGAGCCTCCGCTGACGGTGGACAGGAGCGCGGTCTTGACCACGCCCAGCACCTCCAGGTGCTCCTTGGCT
The DNA here is from genome assembly GCA_964561775.1 of uncultured Desulfarculus sp. Taxonomy (GTDB): domain Bacteria; phylum Desulfobacterota; class Desulfarculia; order Desulfarculales; family Desulfarculaceae; genus JACRDC01. The sequence goes on from CAZLSD010000042.1 coordinate 930, forward strand.
TTGTGCTCCATGTTTGCGGCCATGGGCCCCACGAAGCCGTAGCACATGAGCACGCCCAGGAAGGTGCCCACCAGGGCCGCGCCGATGGAGTGGCCCAGCACCTCGGGGGGCTCGGTGATCTTGCCCATGGTGAGCACCACGCCCATGACCGCGGCCACGATGCCCAGGCCGGGCAGGGAGTCGGCGGTGCGGTTCACTCCATGGCTGGGAATGAGCATCTCGTGCTGCTGGGCCTCCAGGTCGGTGTCCATGAGGTTTTCCAGGGCGTCGGGCTCCATGCCCGTGGAGATGTAGACCTTGAAGTTGTCGCAGAGAAAGCTGACCAGGCCCTTGTTGTGCATCACGCCTGGATAGTTGGAGAAGATGGGGCTTTCCTCGGGGCGGTTGACGTGGCTTTCCACCGAGATGAGACCTTCGCGGCGGGCCTTGCGGAAGAGTTCGTTCAAGAGGAGCAGGAGCTCCAGGAAGGCCTCCTTGCCGTGCTCCTTGGCGGTGAAGAGCCCTATGAGGTCCTTGATGGTCATGCTCAGGGCTTTTTTGGGCGAGGCGATGATGAAGGCTCCGGCGGCGGCCCCGAAAATAATGACAAGTTCGGCGGGCTGGAAGAGGACGCTTAGGTTGCCGCCCTCCATTAGGTAGCCGCCGATGACCGCTATGAGGACCACCACGATGCCGATGGCGACGAACATGGGCTAATCCTGTTCCCATTGGGGCAAGGGTTTGCTGGGGCCGTCCTTGGTTGCCGCGCGCCCCGCCATCCTGGGCTGGGGATGCATGTATCAAGATAATGCCCTAAATTTACGCGCTTGGCAAGCATAAGCCTGTGAGCCCTGGGTGGCGGTCCGCGTGGGGAGGGGCGGCCAGTCCGCTTCGTCTGGAAAAACAGATAAGAGCCAATCCCAACGCTAGGGATTGACATGGCGGCGGGCCCTGGGCTATATGTGAGTGTATCGAATTGATTATCGCGGACGGCCTCTGCCTTCCGCGCCCTCTCCCCCGCAGCGACGAACTAGCTGAAATCACCTACGCCCATAGGGACAGGTGTCCGCAGTTATCCAAAACCGTTAGGCCGGGAGAAAAGACATGCGAAAAAGTTGGCTTGTGGTTTTTCCGCTGGCGCTGGCCCTGGTCTTGAGCGGCCTGGGCCTGGCCGTGGCCCAAGAGTCCATCAAGGTGGGCGTTGTGCTGCCGCTCACCGGGGCCCAGGCCAAGTTCGGCGAGATCGAGAAGAACTCCTTCGTCATGGCCGCCGAGGAAATCAACGCGGCCGGCGGGGTCAAGGGCAAGAAGCTGGAGCTGCTGTTCGAGGACGACACCGGCAAGCCCGACGTGGGGCGCTCGGCCATGGAGAAGCTCATCACCCAGGACAAGGTCATCGTGGTCACCGGCGGCTACGCCTCCAACGTGACCTTCGCCATGGCCCCGGTGGCCCAGCAGCGCAGGGTGCCCTTCGTGGTGGTGACCGGCAGCGACGACAACATCACCGAGAAAAACTGGAGCTATATCTTCCGCATCAATCCTCCGGCCAGCGAGTATCCCACCGCGCTTAACGATTTCCTCAAGGAAGTGGTGAAGCCGGCCTCGGTGGCCATCCTGCACGAGAACACCAACTTCGGCCAGTCCAGCGCCAAGTCCTTCTCCGCCCAGATGGAGGAGATGGGCATCAAGGTGTTGATGAAGGAAGGCTACGAGGCCGGGGCCGTGGACTTCAAGCCCCTGCTGACCAAGGTCAAGTCGGCCAGCCCCGATCTGATCTACATGGTCTCCTACGTCATGGACGCCGGCCTGCTCATGCGCCAGTCCAAGGAACTTGACATCAATCCCAAGCTCTTCGTGGGCGGCGGCGCGGGCTTCACCCTGCCCGAGTTCGTCAAGAACGCCGGGCCGGCGGCGGAGAACGTCTTCTCGGCCACCCTGTGGGTGGATACGGTGCCCTATCCCGGAGCCAAGGAATACGCCCAGAAGTACGAAAAGACCTTCAAGGGCGAGACCGAGTACCACGGGGCCGAGGCCTATGCCGGCATGTACGTGGTGGCCGACGCGCTGAAGCGGGCCAAGGACTTGAACGCCGAGGCGGTGCGCGAGGCCCTGGCCGCCACCGACCTGATGACCGCCTTCGGGCCGGTCAAGTTCGTCTCCTACGGCAAGAAGACCCAGCAGAACAAGCTGCCCACCTATCTGGTCCAGTGGCAGAACGGCGCTTTGCAGACGGTCTGGCCCCAGTGGGTGGCCACCAAGAAGGCCGTCTATCCCGTGCCCAAGTGGTCCGAGCGTAAGTAGCCCCCCAACAACCGCCGGGGCTCCCCTTGGGGAGCCCCGGGCATCGCTTAAGAGGCCTGGCATGGAAGTCTTCCTGCAAACCCTGGTGGCCGGGGTGCTCAAAGGGGGTCTGTACGCCCTCATAGGCATCGGCATGACCCTCATCATGGGCGTCATGGGCATCATCAACCTGGCCCACGGCCAGATGATGACCCTGGCCATGTACCTCACCTATGTTTGTTTCCACTACATGGGGCTGGACCCCTACCTGGTGCTCTTCATTTCCATGCCCGCCCTGTTCCTGGTGGGCATGGCCACCCAGAAGTACCTCTTGAACCCCCTGCTCAAGGTTGAATCCCTGCTGCCGGAGAACCAGGTGCTCATGACCGTGGGCATCGGCATGGTCATAACCGAGATTCTGCGCTTCATCTTCACCTCCAACTACCTCTCGGTCAAAACCGGCTACTCGGACAACACCTTCTTCCTGGGCAGCGTCTCCTTCTCGGTGGCCCTGGTCATAGCCTTCGCCTTCGCCTGCCTGCTCACGGGGGCCATGTTCTGGTTTTTGCTCAAGACCGACCTGGGGCGCTCCATCCGGGCCGTGGCCCAGGACGCCGAGGCGGCCAGCCTGATGGGGGTGAACGCCGAGAAGATCCGCACCATGACCATGGGTCTGGGCGCGGCTCTGGTGGCGGCGGCGGGCACCCTGCTGCTGCCCATCTATTATCTGTTCCCCGACCTGGGCGGGCCCTTCACCCGCAAGGCCTTCGTCATCACCATCCTGGGCGGGCTGGGCTCCACGGTGGGGGCCATCCTGGGCGGCATAACCCTGGGCCTGGCCGAGGCCTTCGGAGCCACCTACATGGGCATGGAGTGGGAGGACACGGTGGGCCTGGTGATCTTCATCCTGGTGCTGCTGTTCCTTCCCGGCGGCTTCAAGCGCCTGACCAAGGTGTAGCCATGAAAGAACATCGCTGGCCCTTAATCGTATTGTTGGCGCTCATCGCCTTCCCCCTGGTGGTGGCCGAGCCCTATTATCAGCACCTGATGATCCTGGTGCTCCTGTGGGTCACCATCGGCACGGGCTGGAACCTCCTGGCCGGCTACACCGGCCAGGTCTCCTTCGGCGCGGCGGCCTTCTTCGGCGTGGGCGCCTACGCCGCCGGGCTTCTTAGCAACCACTGGGACATCTCGGCCTGGTGGGGCATGGCCCTGGGCGGGCCTTTGGCCATGCTGGTGGCCCTGCCCTTCGGGGCCATCAGCTTCCCCCTGCGCGGGGCCTATTTCGCCCTGGGCTCCCTGGCCCTGGGCGAGCTGATGCGGCATCTGGCCACCAACTTCCCCTCGGTCACCGAGGGCATGATGGGCATCCTGATCATCCAGACCTTCATCAGCAAGCTGCCCTACTACTACATCGCCCTGGCCTTGGCCGTATTCTCCGTGCTCTCGGTGCTCATGGTGGTCCACTCCCGTCTGGGCTACTACTTCATCTCCATCCGCGAGGACCAGGACGCCGCGGCCTCCATCGGCATCGACACCACCAGGTACAAGATGTACTCGCTGTCCCTGCACGCCTTTCTGACCGGCACCGCCGGCGCGCTCTACATGAACTACATGGGCTTCATCGACCCCCACGTGGTGTTTTCCCTGCACGACATCTCCATCATGGCCATCCTGGTGGGCATCGTGGGCGGGGTGGGCACCATCTACGGGCCGGCGGTGGGGGCCTTCATCATGGTGGCGGTGCAGGAGATCTTCCGCTCGGGCGGCTTCGGCAGCCTGGAGGTCTTGAACAAGACCGTGGGCGGGGCCTTCATGGCCGGGCTCACCAAGTATGTCACCCAGGCCCACGTGCTGGCCTTCGGCATCCTGGTGGTGGTGGTAATCATGGTCCTGCCCAACGGACTGGTGGGAGACTGGGCCCGCATCCGCCGCATGTTCAAGCGGGGCTAGGCTAGGAGGAACTTGAAGTGGCCGTCCTGGAGATACAGCAGCTTGGCAAGAATTTCGGCGGCCTGCGCGCCGTGGACAACGTGAGCTTTGCCGTGGAGCCGGGCGAGATTTTTGGCCTCATCGGCCCCAACGGCTCGGGCAAGACCACCATCTTCAACATGATCAGCCATTTTTATCCCGCCACCACCGGACGCATCATCTTTGACGGCGCCGACATCACCCGGCTGAAAACCCACGAGATATGCAAGCTGGGGGTGGGGCGCACCTTCCAGGTGGTGCGTCCCTTGAAGCGTCTGACCGTGATGGACAACGTCATCGCCAGCGCCTTCTTGCACACCGGCAGCATGGCCCAGGCCCGCAAGGACGCCGAGCAGTGGCTGGACTTCTGCGGGCTCAGCCAATACGCCGGCCACCTGGCCCGCAGCCTGTCCATCGCCAGCCGCAAGCGCCTGGAGATCACCCGGGCCATGGCCACCCGGCCCAAGCTGCTGCTCTTGGACGAGACCGCGGCCGGGCTCAACCCCGGCGAACTGGACGAGGCCATCGCGGTCATCAAGAAGATCCGCGACAGCGGGGTGACCATCGTCATCGTGGAGCACATCATGAAGGTCATCATGACCATCAGCGACCGCATCCACTGCATCAACCACGGCCAGACCATCACCGAGGGCTCGCCCAAGGAGGTGGCCAGCAACCCCGAGGTCATCGCGGCCTATCTGGGGCAGGAGGGCGGCCATGCCTAGCCAGGACGGCCAGGTGGTGCTCCAGGTCGAGGGCATCGACGTGAGCTACGGCGACTTGCAGGTGCTCTGGGATGTCTCCTTCGAGGTGCGCCAGGGCGAGATACTGGTGCTGGTGGGGGCCAACGGGGCGGGCAAGTCCACCACCTTGAAGACCATCTCCTCCCTGCTCACCCCCGGCCAGGGCCGGATACTCTTCGAAGGCAAGCCTCTGCACACCTTGAAGCCCTTCGAGGTGCTGGAGGCGGGGGTGGTGCACGTGCCCGAGGGGCGGCGGCTCTTCCCGGAGATGACCGTGGAGGAGAACCTCATCATGGGCTCGCTGCCCCCTAAGGCCAAGGCCAAGCGCCAGGAGACCCTGGACTGGGTGTACCAGCTCTTCCCCCGCGTGCTGGAGCGGCGCAAACAGGCCGCCGGCACGCTGTCCGGCGGCGAGCAGCAGATGGTGGCCGTGGGGCGCGGGCTGATGGCCCGGCCCAGGCTCCTGATGTTCGACGAGCCCAGCCTGGGGCTCTCCCCCCTGCTCACCCAGCACATCTTCGAGCTGGTCAAGAAGATCAACGGCGAGGGGCTCACCGTGCTCCTGGTGGAGCAGAACGTGCACCACACCCTGGCCATGTGCGACCGGGCCTACGTGCTGGAGAACGGCCGCATCGTGCTGACCGGCAGCGGCGGCGAACTGCTGGCCAACGACCACGTGCGCGAGGCCTACCTGGGGGTGTAGGCGCGCCGTTGGCGTGACACGCCTTGGACAGCGCCCGCTTTAAGGCGGGCGCTTTGCTTTTCCCGGCCTGGGGCGTAAGCTTGAGAGGTTTGGCAGTTGGCCGGCGGGCCGGCCTCCCCGCAAGGAGCATGGGTCTTGGAGCAGATCGTGGCGGCGCCTGCGCAGTATCAGGCCCTGGGGCGCAAGATAGCCCTGGCCATCGCCGGCGTGGCCTTCATCCCCTACGCCCTGATCTTCGCGGTCTTCTATTCCTCCTATCACCAATCCATCCAGGACCAGGTGGGGCGCACCATGGGCGGGGTGATAACCTCGCTGCTGGGGGGCGTGCAGGGGCTGCTGCGCGAACGGGCGGCCAACCTCAAGGAGCTGACCTTGCTGGCGGCTCCAGGGGAACTGGAGAACCCGGCCTGGCTGGCCAAGGCCCTGGGCTCCCTGCGCCAGGCCCACGGCTCCTTCTTGTCCCTGGCCCTGCTGGACGCCCGGGGAGCGGCCCTGGCCGGCACCCTGGGCGAGGGCGGCCAGGGCGGGAGCCAGGACCAGGCCCCCCTGGTCAAGGAGGCCCTGGAAAAGGGACCGGCCCTGGGCGATCTCTTCATCGACCAGCGGGGGGCGGCGCGTTTCCGCCTGGCCGTGGCCAGCCCCGGCCAGCCCGGCCTGGCCCTGGTGGCCAGCCTGGAGGCCGCCGCGCTGACCCGCCAGGTGGATGGCTTCCAACTGGGGCGCACCGGCGAGGCCCTGCTCTTGGACCGCTCCGGCCAGCCCCAGAGCCAGCCCGGCCCCCTGGCCCGGGACCTGGCCCAGGCCCAGGCCTCCTGGCCGGCCCTGGCCCGTGGCCAGGAACTGGCCCACGCCCTGACCAGCCAGGGCCGGCGGGCCGTCATCAAGACCGTGCCCGTGGGTTGGGCGGGCTGGAGCCTGGTCTGCCTGCAGGACGAGGAGGAGGCCTTCGGGGCCTTCCAGGAAGCCCGCCGCCTGGCCCTGGGCGTGGGAGCCCTGGGCGGGCTCTTCGTCATGGGCGTGGCCTTCTTTTTCACCCGCCGCCTGGTGGCGCGCCTGGCCCGGGCCGACGCCGAGAAGGGACTGCTCAACGAGATCATCATCCAGTCCGGCAAGCTGGCCGCCTTGGGCGAACTGGCCGAGGGAGTGGCCCACCAGATCAACAACCCCCTGGCCATCATGCTGGAGGAGGCCGGCTGGCTGCACGACCTGATGACCGAGGAGAAGGGACTGCTGGACAAGAGCCGCCACCGCGACGAGTTTCTGCGCGCCCTGGCCCAGATGCAGAAGCAGGGCGCCCGCTGCAAGCAGATCACCACCAAGCTGCTGGGTTTCGCCCACCACACCCACGCCACTCCCCAGCCCACCCAGGTCAACGACCTCATCCGCGAGGTGGCCGACATCATCGCCCGCCCGGCCCTCTACGCCAACGTCAACCTGCGCCTGGAGCTGGCGCCGGATTTGCCCCTGGTGGCCATGAGCCCCTCCGAGTTGCAGCAGGTGGTCATCAATCTGGTCAACAACGCCCTGGACGCCATGGAAAAGACCGGCGGCCAGATCACCCTGGCCACCCGCCGCGCCGCGGAGGATTCCATAAGCGTCACCGTGGCCGACAGCGGCCCCGGCATTCCGGCCCAGACCAGGGCCCATATCTTCGACCCCTTCTTCACCACCAAGCCCAAGGGCAAGGGCACCGGCCTGGGGCTTTCCATCTGCCACAGCCTGGTGGCCAGAGCGGGCGGACACATCGAACTGGACAGCCGCCCCGGCCAGGGCACGGCCTTCACGGTGGTCCTGCCCCGCAACCAGGAGGAATCGCCTAGGGCCTAGGCCCCTTGTCCCCTCCCGCGGGCTTTCCGGCGCGCCGCCGGAGGCTGTTCTCAAAATATCAAGTCATTTAACCTCGTTATCTTGTTCGCTCCCTTGGAGCCCGCTGGCGGTCCGCCTTGAAGCGGCCTCAGAGCCGGCCTGCCTGGGGGATTGACCCTAGCGCGGGCTGGGGAAGCAGGCCCGGCAAATTGGGTTTTAATCCCGGGCCAATTGAGGCGTTCGGTCTATTTTACTGATTTGCTTGATGAAATAAAGTGGAGGCGTATTCGAGGCTAGGGTGGGGAAAAAGGCGGCCTGAACTTGGGCCTTTCACCACGCGCCAAACGGAGGCCAACTTGAAGGCAGCGGCTGGCAACACGCGGACGAGACAAGACGACGGCGCAGTAAGCGTGGGGCTGGCCGTGGCGGTTTTGGGCGGCGAAGGAGCCTGGCTCCTTCGCCGCCCCGTCAATTAGGCGGGGCCTTTGGTCCGGCCCAAATTTACGTTTAGAGGGAGGAAAAGATGTTTAGACGCATTTTTAGAGCCGGCGGCCTGGCGGCCGTGCTGAGCGCGATCCCCGGCGTGGCCCTGGCTGCCGCGGCGAAGGGGGAGGCCCTCATCGTGGTGGCCGACACCCGGGTCATCAGCGGGGTCCAGCTCTACTTCGCGGACCTCTACAACGAAGACATGTGGATGTTCGCGGTGTGGTCGGTGGTGCTGACCACGGCCCTGGGCATGGCGCTGGGCATCATCATGGACGTGCTCATGAAGATGACCGGCATCGACCTGACCAAGCGCTCCATCGTCGAGCACTAGGCCTTTCCAACCCGAGAGCCAAGGAGAGTAGGACATGGATATTTGGACCATGCATATGCCCATCTCGGGCGTGGACATTTTCTGGCCCGGCCTGGTGCTCATCGGCTTTTCGGTGGGCTGCATCGGCGGGTTCTTCGGCATGGGCGGGGCCTGGATGGTTACTCCCGGCCTCAACATCCTGGGCTTCCCCATGGCGTTCGCCATCGGCACCGACATCGCCCACATCGCGGGCAAGTCCATGATCTCCACCCGCAGGCACGCCAAGTTCGGCAACGTGGACTACAAGCTGGGCGTGATCATGATCATAGGCACCATGATCGGCATCGAGTGCGGCGCCCAGATCGTGATGTTCCTGGAGCGAATGGGCAAGGTGGAGAGCGTGGTGCGCTACGCCTACCTGGTGCTCCTGGCCATGATCGCCTTCCTGGTCTTCTACGACTACTTCAAGGCCATCCGGGCCGATAAGATCCGCGCCGCCGGCGGCACGGTGCCCGAGGGCGCGGGCGGCGTCAACTGGGCCCCCACCCTGCACAAGATCAAGATACCCCCCATGATGGAGTTCAAGGCCGCCGGCATCACCTGCTCCATGTGGCTGCCCATCTTCGTCAGCTTCCTGACCGGCGTGCTGGCCGGCTTCCTGGGCATCGGCGGCGGTCTCATCCGCATGCCCGCCCTGGTCTACTTCATCGGCTGCCCCACCCACATCGCCGTGGGCACCGACCTGTTCGAGGTCATGATCTCCGGCCTGTACGGCGCCTTCACCTACAGCTTGAAGGGCCGCATCGAGATGGTGGCGGTCTTCGTGATGCTGTGCGGCGCGGCCATCGGCGCCCAGATCGGCACCGTGGCCACCAAGTACGCCAAGGGCTACGGCATCCGCATCCTCTTCGGCACCGCGGTGCTCTGCTGCATGGCCTCCATCATCATGAAGGAGTTCAAGCTCAACGACCTGGCCACCGTCACCGTGCTGGGCTCCATCGCCATCATCAGCTTGGTCATCTGCAAGATCATGATTGGCGGCGCCATCAACGAGCTGCGCGAGAAGAAGGCCGGCCTAACCAGCACGGCCCACTAGCCGGAAAAGAAGGAGGTCCGCTCATGAAGCGTATGGCAGTCATCTTAAGCGTGGCCCTGTTCGGTCTGGCCCTTTTGGCCGGGGTGGCCCTGGCCGCGGACGGCAAGGTATTCCAGGGCACCTGCGTCACCTTCGACGAAGCCAAGAATTCCATGGTGCTCAAGAACGACGAGGCAGACAAGAACCCGGTGGACAAGAGCCTGGCCGAGGTCACCTTCGACCTCTCCGAGGCCACCCTGGGCGTGCGCCCCACCCCCGGCGACAAGATCCGGGTGGGTTATGTCATGGCCAACAACAAGTTCATGGCCCACAAGGTCATGAACGTGACCAAGCAGAACATCTTCAAGAAGTAGCCTACTCCCCACAAGGCGGGCGCTTCCGGGGTCTTCCCCGCCCGGGAGCGCCCGCCTCTCCCCCAAGACGGCGAGGCTATAAATGGATATGCGCAAGTTGACCATCCTGGGCGTAATGGACATACTGCTCCTGGCCGAGCTAGTATTAGGCATATGGCTGGGCGCCCAGGACATGCCCACCCTGCCCACCACCTTCTGCATGGTCTTCATCCCCCTGGCCGTGACCACGGTGGCGGGGGCGCGCTGGGCCTTGAAGCGCTTCGCCAGTCCCATATTCTGGGACGACTACAAGCCGGTGGGGCTGACTGGCCCCCTGCACGAAACCGGCCAGAGAATTCTGCCCAGACCCTAGCTAGGGGTTGCCATCGTGGTGGTCAAGAACATCGGCAGAACCCTGCGCCAGCTTTGGTCCGGCGCCCAACGCAAGCCCCAAGGCCCCGACTTCCAGGACCTCAAGCTTAAATTTCGCGAATTCAAATATCTTTTGCGGGCCAACAACGAAGTCCTCACCGTGATAGCCGAGATCGAGACCCACCTGGAAGGCGGCGGGGTGGGCCTGGACTTCATCCGCTCCCGCTACATCATGGCCAGCGCCAAGGTCTACAAGATGATCCGGCACCTGAACCGGATATCCTCGGACCGCTACCAGGCCCTGCTTTCATCATTCGAGGTCATACGCCACAACATCGACGACGTGCTGACCCTGGGCGGGGCCGGCGGCCAGGGCGAGCTGGTGCTGCCCCTCTTGAGCGTGGACAGCGACCAGGGGCACCTGGTGGGCTCCAAGGCCGCCAACCTGGCCCAGATCGGGCGCTCGGGGCATCCCATCTGCGACGGCTTCGTCATCACCACCGACGTGTTTAGGCGGGTGATGGAGCACACCGGCCTGGGCGGCCAGCTCCGCCAGGCCTTGATGCTGCTGGAGGACCCCAGCTATCCCCATCTGTTGCAGATGAGCCGTACCTTGCAGGAAAAGGTCCGCCGCTGCCAGTTGCCGCCCGAGATACTGAGCGCCATCCTGGAGGCGGCCGAGGACCTCTACGACCGCCAGGACGGGGTGATCAACCTCTCCCTGCGCTCCAGCGCCATCGGCGAGGACTCGGACACCTCCTTTGCCGGCCAATACACCAGCGTGCTGGGAGTGGGGCCGGACGGCATCCTGGACGCCTATCGCGAGGTGGTGGCCAGCCTGTATTCGCCCCAGGCCATCGTCTATCGCCGCAAGAACGGCCTGCGCGACGAGGACGCCGAGATGGCGGTGGCGGCCCAGGTCATGCTGGACCCGGTGGTCAGCGGGGTCATGTATTCCCGCGATCCCCTGCGCGGCCAGAGCGGACCCCTGCTGGTGAGCGCGGTCTATGGCCTGGGCCTGGGCCTGGTGGATGGCTCGGTCACGCCGGACACCTATCATGTCCAGCGCGAGCCCGCGCCCCAGCTCATCCTGACCGAGCTGGGGGCCAAGGCCTCCAAGGTGGTCTCCGGCCCCAACGGCAACCGCCACGAGCCGGTGCCCCCGGAGAAGGCCGGCTTCCCGGCCCTCAATCAGACCCAGGTGGAGGAACTGGCCCGCCTGGGGCTGTCCCTGGAAAAGGAATTCGGCCGCCCCCAGGACGTGGAGTGGGCGCTGACCGCCGAGGGCCGCTTCATCATCCTGCAATCCCGGCCTCTCATGGTGCAGGAAAGCCGCCAGGCCAACCCGGAGCCGTCCTCCGGGGTGGCTCCGCTTCTGGAGGGCGGGCAGACCGCCCGGCCGGGAGCGGGCGCGGGCCTGGCCTATCTGGTGCTCAAGGAGGATGACCTGGCCGGCTTCCCCGACGGCGCGGTGCTGGTGACCCGCCACTCCTCGCCGGCCTTCGCCGCGGTGCTGCACCGGGCCGCGGCGGTGCTCACCGACGTGGGCGGAGTGACCGGGCACATGGCCTCCCTGGCCCGCGAGTTCGGGGTGCCCGCCCTGGTGGGCGCGGCCGGGGCCACCAATACCATCCGCCACGGCCAGGAAATCACCGTGGATGCCGGGGCTCGCCGGGTCTATGCCGGGCGCTTGGAGGAGCTGCTGGTCCGCGAGCAGGAGCAGAGCCAGGAACGGGCGCGCCGCCAATACGCCCGTCCGCCCTGGCACCGGGCCGCCCAGCTCATCACCCCGCTCACCTTGACCGATCCCCGCTCGCCCGGTTTCGCGCCCGAGCGCTGCGCCACCTTCCACGACATCATCCGCTTCGTGCACGAGAAGTCCTTCCAGGAGATGTTTCTCCTGGGCGACCGTCTGGGCGACTCGGCCACCACCCAGGCCCGCAAGATGGGGCACAAGCTGCCCTTCGACCTGTGGGTGGTGGACATCGGCGGGGCCATCAGTCCCCAAGCCGGGGAACAGTTGCTGCTGGCGGACCTGCAATCGGTGCCGGGGCGGGCGCTCATGGAGGGGCTCTTGGACCCGGCCGTGCACTGGGATCGCCCGCGGCCCATCAGCTTCCGCGGCCTGGCCTCGGTCTTTTCCGGGGCGCTGTTGACCCCGCCCAACGACGGCCAGGTGCGCGACATGGGCCAGAAGGCCTACGCCATCATGAGCGCCGACTACCTTAACTTCAACTCGCGGGTGGGCTATCATTTCGCCGCCCTGGACAGCTTCTGCGGCCCCAACCAGAACGACAACTACTTGAGCTTCCGTTTCGCCGGAGGGGCGGCCACCGAGGACCGCCGGGTGCTGCGCGTGGAGCTGATCGGCAAGATATTGGAATACAAGGGCTACGAGATCAACCGCACCGGAGACGCCATCAGCGCCTTCTTGAAGAAGTACGACCAGGAAGCCACCATGGAGCACCTGCGCGAGATGGGGCGGCTGATCCTGTTCACGCGCCAGATGGACATGCTCATGCATGACAACCGCATGGTGAACTGGCTGGCCGAGGCCTTCATCAGCGGCAACTACAACCTGGAAACCGGCCAGGCCTGAGGGGCAGATAATGAAGCCCTACGCCCAGATAGCCCGCAAGATGACCGTCACCGCCCTGCTGGTGGCCCTGGTCCCCCTCAATCTGCTGGGCCTGGTCATCTACTCCTACTTCTCGCTGAGCAACCTGGAGCGCACCAAGGACGACCTGCGGGTGCTGGCCACCAACCGGGCCAGCGCGGTGCAGTTGTTCCTGGACGAGCGCGTCTCCCTGCTGGAGGCCATCAGCAACACCGGCCACCTGGACGAACTCCTGGCTCCCGGCCGCCTGCAGCAGCTCTTCAGCTTGCTTAACCGCCGGGCCTGGACCTTCCTGGACATAGGCTTAATCGACAGCGATGGCGAACACCTGGCCTATGTGGGCCCCTATCCCCTGGAACACCAGAACTACAGAGACGCCTTCTGGTTCCAGCAGACCATGACCAGGGGCGTGTTCTTGAGCGACGTGTTCCTGGGCTTCCGCGGCGTGCCCCACTTCGTCATCGCGGTAAAGCGCGAGGAAGGGGCCAAGAGCTGGATTCTGCGCGCCACCATCGACAGCGAGGTCTTCACCAAGCTGGTGCGCCGCGCCCAGGTTGGTCTATCGGGCGATGCCTATATAGTCAATCGCGACGGTATGTTCCAGACTCCGGCCCGCTTCGGCGGCGCGGTCATGGCCCAATCGTCCCTGGACATGAAGGGAGTGCCTCCGGGCATCTCGGTCCTGCTCCGCAAGGACAATGGAGGCCAGGAGCGGCTGACCGCCTTCGCCTGGCTTTCCAAGGAGGACTGGCTGCTGGTCATAGACCAGGACTCCCAGGAGAGCATGGGGGCCATGGGGCTGGCCCGCAACATGGAGATCGCCATCCTGGTGCTGGGCTCCCTGCTCATAGTGCTGGCGGTGCTCTATCTGGTGCGGCTCTTCGTGCGCCAGCTGGAGGCGGCCGACCTGCAACGGGCCGGCCAGGAGGCTCAGTTGGTGCACTCGGCCCGCCTGGTCTCCCTGGGGCGCATGGCCGCCGGCGTGGCCCACGAGATAAACAACCCCCTGGCCGCCATAGGGGAGCTGGCTGGGCTCATGGACGACCTCATGGACGAGGAGTTCGTGCAAAACGCCCCCCGGGGAGCCAAGTTCAAGGACAACGTGGCCAAGATCCTGCACCACGTGGAGCGGGCGCGCACGGTCACTCATCGCCTGCTGGGCTTCGCCCGCCGCATGGAGCCCCGGCTGGATTCCCTGGACCTGAGCGAGGTGCTGTCCGAGGCCTGCTCCTTCCTGGAGAAGGAGGCCTCCTTCAAGGGCGTGCAGATAAGCCGCGACCTGCCCAGCGGCCTGCCCAAGATCAAGAGCGACCGCGCCCAGTTGCAGCAGGTGTTCCTGAACCTGCTCAACAACGCCATGGACGCGGTCTCCGAGGGCGGGCACATCTCCCTGAGCTGCGCGGCCGAGGACAACTTCATGCTGGTGACGGTGGCCGATGACGGACCAGGCATCCCCAAGGAGCTGGCCGAGCGCGTCTTCGACCCCTTCTTCACCACCAAGGCTCCGGGGCAGGGCACGGGCCTGGGGCTTTCCATAAGTCATTCCATCATGTTGAAGCTGGGGGGCTCTCTCACCTTCGACAGCGAACCCGGCCAGGGCGTCAAGTTTTTCGTGCGCATCCCCAAGGTGCTGGCAGACTGAATATGGTAAGGTTGCCCTATGGGAGCGCCCCCCGCCAGACCACCAGGGACCGGGCAGACATTCTGGCCCAGCCCGGACACGCCGGTTATGCCGGAGGCCGGGCCGGCCGCCTGAGGAGGAGCTCTTGAAGTCATTCAATGTGCTTGTAATCGATGACGAACGCGACTTCCTCGAGCCGTTGGTGGAGCGCCTGCAACTGCGCAAGCTCCAGGCCGCGGGCGCTGACAGCGGCGAGGCCGGCTTGAAGCACTTGGCCGAGAACCCCGTGGACGTGGTGGTCTTGGATGTCAAGATGCCGGGCATGGGCGGCATCCAGGTTCTGAAGGAGATCAAGAAGCTCCATCCCCTGGTGGAGGTGGTGCTGCTAACCGGCCACGCCTCGGTGGAGTCGGGCATGGAAGGCCTGGAACTGGGGGCCTTCGACTATCTGATCAAGCCGGTGAAGCTGGACGACCTGATGGAACGCATCATGGAGGCCTATGACCGCAAGCAGGTGATGCAGGAGATGGCCCAGGAGGGGGGCTCGCCGAAAAGCTGAGCAATACCAGGCAGGCGCCAGTGCAACGAAATTCATTATTTTTTAACTGTTACTTTGTAGTTACGTCTATTATTCCCGCTTGACAGAACCCATGGGGCATGTTTAATTTTGAACATGATCGTAGGTAAGGCGCGTTTTGCCCCGGCAGGCGCGCGGACGATGACAATCGGTGCGCCCGGAAGCGCGGAGGGAGCTGGCTGACAGGGTTGTTCCTGTCTTCCCACCGCGCGGCCATGCAGATATGATGGTCGATTCACGAGCGCGTAAAGAGGAAACAAGGAGAAGAGGAATGAAAAAGCTGGTTTTCGTTTTCGCCATGTTGGCCATGCTGACCATGGCCGCCGGCGCCTGGGCCGCCAACGACGCGGTGCCCGGCCCCTCGGTCACGGTCAACGGTCGTATCACGACCGAGCTTGGCTACCAGAACCTGAGCAAGGAACTCACCACCAACAAGAAGGATGACGTCACCACGGCCTTCGTGAACGTCACCTCCGGCAGCTACCTGCGCGCCACCTTCACCAGCGCCGACAAGACCACCGGTGGTCTCATCGAGCTGAGCGTGGCCTCCTCGGCTGGCAGCTCCGAGTCTACCGGCCTGCGCTTCGCCTACGGCTGGTGGAAGGTTGGCAACTGCAAGCTGGTCGCCGGCCAGACCGACAACTGGCTGGGCAGCATGGCCTATGCTCCCTCCCAGGTTCTTGGCGATCGTCAGAGCACCAAGGAAAACCTGCGCCGTTGGGGCTATGTCTACAGCGGCCGTAACCCCCAGATCAACTTCCAGTGGCAGTCGGGCAACTTCGGCTTCATGATCGCCGCCGTGCAGCCCGGCTCCGAGAAGCTCCCCACCGTGACCGGCGCCGACACCTACGCCAGCCTGCCCCGCTTCGACGCGGCCGTCGAGTTCAAGGCCGGCGGCTTCTCCATCGCCCCCGGCGCTGGCTGGAGCCAGGTTAAGTTCCAGGGCGTGACCATGGGCGACGACAGCGCCACCCAGTGGGTGGCCATGGTGCCCATGAAGTTCACCACCGGTCCCCTGACCATCAAGCTGTCGGCCCACACCGGCAACAACATCGACCTGGAGTGGAGCGGCCAGAAGCTGAGCGCCACCCGCAGCCTGCCCATCAGCGAGCCCATCCGCGACGCCAAGGGCAAGATCACCGACACCAAGACCACGGGCGGCGCCCTGTCCTTGGAGTACAAGATCACCGACGCTCTTAGCGCCGGCGCCGGCTACGGCATGGAAAAGCACGAGAACGACTACTGGAAGCAGTCCAACGGCTACAAGAACGAGGACTTCTCCATCAACGCCTGGTACATCAACTTCCCCTACCAGGTCACCAAGAACTTCACTCTGACCCCCGAGGTCAGCTACTACAACTACGGCGACTCCCTCACCACTGGCAAGGACAACGGCAACGAGTGGCTCGCCGGCTTCCAGTTCCGCTTCGTCTTCTAGTCCTGACCTGAACGCATCCTTACCGGGCCGGGGGCAACCCCGGCCCGGTTCTTTTTCCTCCGCGCAAAAGACTGACGCCCCAGCCCCCCTCTCCAATACCAATATCCATTGCAAACCCATTTTTCATGGTTGGCCTTGGGTCTTCATCCGTTTTCATCTTGCTTGGGTAAAGCCAAGACGGGCGGGGATAAAC
>CAZLSD010000043.1:0-17117 GCA_964561775.1 uncultured Desulfarculus sp.
AAACATCCCGCCCGTGGAGTACGAGCAGGCGTATTATCAGAGTCTGGAAGCTCCGTCCATGGTGGTCGGACTCAACTAAAAGAGCCTCCGAGGAAACCGGGGCGGTTCAACTGCCCTGGCGACCGTGGCTTTTCAGGAAGTCGAGGTAGGTTTGGCGTACGAGGTCACCGCTCTGTGCCAGGGTTACATCCAGGTCAAGAAACAAACCTTTAACCTTGCCCCCCGTCATGGCCTTCACTCTCCTGGGTCTATTATCCTATTTGGTCTTCAGGTCCAAGTCGGCGTCAGAGACCTTTTTCTTCAGCCAACCCGGGATCAATGAAACCAAAACCAAAAATACAGCACCCACAGCCAGGTATAGCAGAGTCTTTTTGATATCCCCTTGCCCGCTCACCAGTGCGCCGCCTGCCAAGCAGTAGGCCGCCGTTCCGGGCAGCATGCATATCAGACTTACCAGCACATAGGTGGGCAGGCTGATGCTGGTCAGGCCATAGGCATAATTTTGCAGGTTGAAGGGGAAAAGAGGCACCAGGCGGGTTATCATCACCATGCGCCAGCCATTGCGGGCCACTCCCTGGTCGATACGCTGAAACAAAGAGTTCTTGGCCGCCCAGGATTCCACAAGAGGCCTGACCGCGTAGCGGGCGGCCAGGAAGGCCAACGTCGCGCCGAGATTCGCGCCAATCACCACCCAAAGCATGCCCCACCAGGCCCCGAACACCACCGCGCCCAATAGGGTGATGGGCAGCCCGGGCAGAAAGAACAAACAGGCCGCCATCCACAAGGCCACGTAAACCGCCGGAGCAATCCAGCCCAAGCCGCGTACTTTTTGCGCCAAGACCTGAAGGTTTTCCAGGGTCAGGTGGCTGTAAAGGCCGCTAGCGCGCAAGGCCACGATGCCTACCGCCACCACTCCGATCAGCAGCAGCAACCTCAACCAAGGGCGTTTGGCCTTACCGTCGTTTTCTTCATACATGGTCAGCTCTCCATGCATTGGATGCCTTGTCTGGTAAGGGCTTTTCAGCGACCAAGGCCAAAAATGCCGCTCCCAGGCAGGTCATCTTGGAGAAAGAGCGGTCCCAGGGAGTGAGATGCCGTGCCGCCCACCACCAGGGTGGATAGTAGACCGCCCCCTGTAGGGCACAAATTTCCAGGCCCGCTCCAGCCACCAGGCTACGCAGTTCTCTTGGGCCATGAAACCGCGCCCCGCGCCACAACGATGAACCCAGCCACCCACGCACCCGGCGGCGGACGGCCCACAGACTCCAGGGGCTCAACTCGCCCAAAATGAGCCGCCCGCCCGGCTTGAGCACCCTGGCCATTTCACGCATCGCCTGCCGCGCCTGCCTATCGGCGAGAAAGCAGAGCATGGTCACGGCTACAACCACGTCGCAGCAGGCATCGCGGACCGGTAGGCGCTGAGCCAATCCACGCACCCACCATGGCTCCGCCGCTCCGGACGGCGAGCCTTGGCGCGCGACGTCCAGCATGCCAGGGTCAGCGTCCAGGCCCACCGCCCGCGCTCCTCGCCCGGCGATCTGCCGGGTGAAGGCCCCGTCACCACACCCCACATCCAGCAACAGCAGGCCGGCCGGATCGCCCAGCAGACGCCAGAGAAGTTCGCGCTCGACCTTTTCGGTCAGGCCCCCCAAGCGGGAGGCCCGCCAATCATGGTAGTCGGACGGGCTGATGGTCACTCGGCGCATGGAATTGATGGCGCCGTCCTCCCTGCCAAGGGTTGGCCCATGGCGCGGCTAAGGTCGTGTCAAACGGGTTGACAACAGCTCCAGGAGATGGCTTTCCGTCATGTCTTGCCCTTGAGTGACAATCTCGTCGTCAATCATGATCGCCGGAGCGGCCGGCAATCCCGATTGCCGATAGCTGTCACTTTTATACTCCTCGCGCGGAAGGGAGGTTGTCTCCGCCTTGACCCCCTCTAATGCTCCCAGCCTGGGCAGCATCTCCTCGAAATGGGTTCAAGTCCGTCCCCGGGGCTCATTTAGGAAAAATCGCAGACGAACCATGTCGCTCCTCACGGTTGCCTATCGGCTGTCATCACGCGGCGAAGCTTTTGTACTCAGGCCCTACTTAAACAGCCGTCCCAGCAGGCCCTTCTTGGCCGGCGGCTCGGGCGCTGGCAGGCCCAATTGCTGGCAGATAGCCGCCTCCAGCTTCTCTTCTGGGCAATCGCTGCCCTCCACCAATATCTCCTCGCCCACCATGATGGCCGGGGCGGTGGGCAAATCCAGCTCGAAGTACTCGTCGGTCTGGTACTCGGCCCTGGGCTTGGAGGTGTATTCAGTCTCGATCTGATACTTGGCGGCCAACCTGGGCGCCATCTCTTGGAAGTGCTTTCACGGCTTGCCGTTGGGCTCGTTCAGGAAATACCTAACCTTCAACATGACGTCGCTCCTTTGTTCAGTTGCCCTTGATCTCGGCCTGCGCGCCGCTCTTCAGCTTGCCCATGCGTTCCAGGAATTGCGGCGGCGGCAGGAAATCCACCAAACGCATATCCAGCCTCTCACGGCCTTGCTCGTCCAAGAAAGCCACGGTGGGCACCCCCTTGACCTCGTATTGGGCCAAAAGGCGTTCATGCAGCGGATTGCCCTTTTGGGTCAGGTCCACCTTGACCATCACGAAGCCGCGCTCGGCCTCCCCCACCACCTGCGAGTCGTGGAAGGTGATGTCATCCAGCTCCCGGCAGGGAGCGCACCAGTCGGCGTAGAAGTCGATGATGACCGGCTTGCCCGCTTGCCGGGCCTGGGCCAAGGTCTGCTCGGAATAATCCCGCCAGGACACCCCCGGCCCCATGAGCAGCCAGGAGCCGGCCAGGTGGGTGGCGATGATCAGACCGACCAGAGCGGCCAGCATGCGCAGCCAAGCGAAAGCGCGGAAGGCGGCCGGCGTGCGGTCCAACCAGCCCAGGTGCACCGCGCCCGCCAAGGCCACGGCGGCCAGCAGCAGGTAGCGGGCGCCGTGGGGCAAGAGCGGTCCCAGGAAGTAGGCGGCCATGCCCAATAGCACCCAGCCCATGAGCTTGCGCACCCAAACCATCCACTCGCCGGAGCGAGGCAGTGACTCCAGCCGGCCGGAGAACAGGGCCAGGATGAACAGGGGCAGGCCCAGGCCCAGGCTAAGGGTGAAGAAGATGATGAAGCCCAGCCAGGGACTGCCCAGGCTGGCCACCCAGGTCAAGAGCCCCAGCACGAAAGGCCCCAGGCAGGGGGCGGCCACCACCCCCATGGTCGCCCCCATGAAAAGGCTGCCGAAGTAACCGGCGTGGCTCTGGGAGGCGGCGCTGGTGAGCCAATTGGGCAGGCGCAGCTCCCAAAGGCCGAACATGGACAAGGCGAAGGCCAGGAGCACCCCCGCCACCACCAGCAGTACCATTGGATTTTGCAGGGCCGAGCCCATGAGCCCGCCGGTGAGGGCGGCAAAGACCCCCAGCAGGGAGTTGGTCAGGGCCAGACCCAGCAGATAGCACAGGCCATGGGCCAGCAGCCCGCCCTGCCCCTGGCCGCTGCGCCCGCCGAAGTAGCTGACCGTGATGGGGATCATGGGATAGACGCAAGGTGTGAGATTGAGGGCCAGGCCCCCCACGAAAACCCCCAGCAGGGTCCAAAGCATGGCCCAGCCATACAGGGGGCGCTCCTCCGGCGGGGGGCCGCCGGTGGCCAGGCCAGCCGGCGCCGAGGCCACGGGCAGACCCGCGGCCTGCCAGTCGGGATAGCCCTTGGGATCACGGTAGACTTGCTTGTAACCCAAAGAAACGGCCACCCGGGCCGCCGAGTCGCTGCGGACTCAGGTCAGGCCCGCTCAGTAGAAGACTATGAAGCGATCCTTGTCCGGCCCCAGCAGGGCCCCCAGGCTGGCGGACTTGCGCCAGCGTGACCAAGCCGTGGGCTCCATGGGGAAGTTGACCGCGTCCTTGATGTACCCGCTGCGGTATTCCCAGTCTTGGCGGGTGTCCACCAGGAGCATTCCCTGCGGGTCACGCTGGTAGCGGGCGTACACCTCGTCGGTGGTGATGAGCCGGTAGCCGCCGGCCTTGGCCTCAGCCTGCACGTCCTCCCAGGTGGCCTCCTTGGGGGTGACCGCCCGGTTGGTGAACCACAGCGCCCCAGCGGTCACCACCACGGCCAGGATGGCCAGGATGGTCTTCTTGAATCCGCTCATGGCTGCTCCTCCTTCGGGTTTCCAAAGCACATATCTGGATCGCCTATGCATAACTGGGCGAATAACATTTATATCAGCATATCAACATTAATTAATATTAAACCCATGGCCATTCCCCTCCCCTTGAGCCATGCTCCAGAGCCTAGGGCAGTCCCGCCTTTTTCAGTTTAGTGAGAAGGAATTGAGCCCCGGCGGGGGAGACCCCCAGGGCCTTGGCCAACTGGTGGGGTCCGGCCTCGGGCATCTTACGCAGCAAGTCGCCCGTCTCCAGCTCCAGTTCCTCCATCCAGTCCTCGAAAAGGATCAGTACATCCGGCTCGGCCACGGCCTGCAACTGCTCGGAGCGGGCCACCCGCTCCACCAGGGTCTGGCACATCTTGGTCGGGTCGACACCTTCGCCCAGGCACTCGGCCAGTCAGAGGTGCACCATGCTGGAAACCTTGTCCTCGCCGGGCTCCCCGGCCAGCCCCATGATGATTTCGGCCTTGTCCGTCTCGTCAAGGTCAGCCAAAATATCACTCATGACCCGTTGAAGCGTACGGGCGGCGGCCAGTGGCTCCAAGCTAGTCAGAGCCTCCCTCACCATGGCGCGTGTCTCCAATTTGGGCGCGTCGCTCACTCCGCTCACTGTCGCCCACCCTTGGCTAGATCGGCCAATGCCTGCAAGGCGGTAAAAACCTCTGGCCCGGCTATCTCATAGAACACGAATGGTCCCTCCCGTTCGACTCTGAGAAGCCCAGCCTGGCGCAGTTCCTTGAGGTGGTGGGAAACCAGGGGCTGGGACAGGCCCAGTTCTTCCACCACCTTGCCCACCGGCTTGCGTCCTTGGTTAAGGGCCAGAAGGATACGCAGGCGGTTGGGATCGGATAGCCCCTTACCCATGGCGGCCAGGCGAGGCAGCAATCCGCGCAGGCTCTCTTGGAGGGCGCTGGCTTCCATGGACCGGCTCTTGGCTAGTATGTGATCCCCGTCTTTCATATAAATTAATATTTATATAACAGCAACGGCTCTGTCAACCCTGGTTTCGCAATTCGGCCACAAGCGGGGCGCCCAATCCTTGAGTCTGGCGGACCGGAATTGCATGACGCTCAAACGAGCATCCGCATACCCCGCGCAGCCCATCCCATCACGCCCTCCGGCTCGAAGACGTTGCGGCAAGGGTTAGTCTCAAAACAATCACGGTAGGTTGCCCATGAAATCGGAAACCCCTGGGCAAAGGCCCAGGGGCGCTCCTATTCCATGCGGCTCATTCACTTCCACCGGGCAGCCAATTGGCGGCCAAACTCCAGGCAACGGTCCAGGGACGGTTGATCGGGGTTCCAGAGTTCCTTGAGGCCATCGTCCGTCACGGCGAAACCCGCTTCCTGCAAGCGGCTGGCAATGATTTTGGCGCTCTCGCCGCTCCAGCCATAAGCCCCGAAGGCCGCCGCCTTCTTGTTCTTGAACTGCAAGCCCCGCATCATCTCCAACAGGCCGGCCACGGCGAATAAGATGCCCCGGTTCATGGTGGGCGAACCCACGATGACGGCCTTGGATTTGAACACCTCGGTGATGATGTCGTTCCAGTCGCTGCGAGCGCAGTTGTACAGCTTGACCATGGTGGCTGGGTCGGCCTGGGTCAGGCCTTGGACGATGGCTTCTGCCATGTGGCGGGTTCCATTCCACATGGTGTCATAGATGACCGTGATCTGGTTCTCCTGGTAGTCCGCCGCCCACTGGGCGTACTTGGTCACGATCTGCAAGGGGTCTTGGCGCCAGATCACCCCGTGGCTGGGGCAAATCATGTCCACCGGCAGGCCCAGCCCCACGAAGTCCTTTATCTTCTTGTCCACCAGCTTGCTGAAGGGGGTGAGGATGTTGGCGTAGTACTTGATGGCTTCCTGCCAGAGTTCGCACTGGTCCACCTGGTCGTTGAACAGATGCTCGCTGGCGATGTGCTGGCCAAAGGCGTCATTGCTGAACAGGACATTGGCCCCGGTGAGATAGCAGAACATACTGTCGGGCCAGTGCAGCATGGGGGCCTCGATGAAAATCAACTCCCTGTCCCCCAGGCTGAGGCGGTCGCCGGTCTTGACCACCTGAAAATTCCAGTCGGCGTGATAGTGGCCCTTCAGGGACTTGAGGGCATTGGCCGTGCAGTAGACGGGCTTGCCCGGCAGGGCTTTCATCAAGGCCGGCAGGGCGCCGCTATGGTCGCTCTCGGCATGGTTGGCGATCACGAAGTCAATGCCGTCGAGGTCGATCTCCCGACGAAGGTTGTCCACGAATTCCTCGGCGAACGGCCCCCAAACCGTGTCTATGAGGGCGGTCTTTTGGTCGCGCACCAGATAGGAGTTGTAGGTGGACCCCCGGTGGGTGGTGTATTCCTCGCCGTGGAATTTGCGGAGTTCCCAGTCCACCTTCCCTACCCAAGCGATACCAGGGCCAATGTCAAATCCCATCACGTATCTCCTTTCCCAAGTTTCGAGTGTCGCCGGCCCGAGTTATTGCCCCGGGGCTGGTCCTCCGCCCGGCGCGTCTGGACGTTGCCGTGGCCGAGGCTGCGAATCCTGCTTCGCTCCAGTGGCCATCAAATTGGCGGGGCGATGGTCACCAGTACCCGCAAGCGGGTCTTGGCCCTGATGCCGTGGGGCTCGGCGATATCGCTGACGAGGATGTCGCCAGCCTTGGCGGGCAGGCTGGTCTCCTGGCCCAGGAACTCCCCCTCGCCCTCCAAGATCAGGATGCTCAACTGCCCCTCGATGTCATGGGCGTGCACGGGCAACTCCTGCCCTGGCTCGAAGTTGAAGTTGATGATCTTGAAATAGGGCGAGTCGTGCACCAGGAGCTTGCTGAATGCTTCCTGCTTGAACTTGCCTTCGCTGAAGATGGCCACTTGCTTCATTGGGTGCCTCCTCATGTCTATTGTGCCAGGCCCAGCCGTTCTATCCTGCCTGCGAGGGGCCATCGGCACGAGCGCCTAGCTTTCCGTCGCGCAAATAGAACATCTGGTCGAAGCGATTAAATATCTTCTCGTCATGCGTGACCACCAGCACGGCCGCGCCTTGCTCCATGGCCACCTTGCGCAGTAAATCCATCACCACGCCCGCGCGTTCCGAGTCCAGGGCCGCCGTGGGCTCATCGGCCAGGATGATACGAGGATGATTGGCCAGGGCGCGAGCGATGGCCACCCGTTGGGCCTCGCCGCCGGAAAGGCGGGAAGGTAAGGCCGTCTGCCGATTCTCTACTTGGAGATATCGCAGCAGCTCCAAGGCCCGCTGGCGAGCCTCCCCGGCGCCCATGCCGGCGATCTCCAGCGCCACGGCCACGTTCTCCAGGGCGCTCAGGAAGGGCAGCAGATTGTGAAACTGAAAGATGAAACCGATGCGGTCCAGGCGCAGGCGGCGCAGGTCCTTTTGCAGCCACCTGGCGTCATAGACAACCTGCCCATCCAAGAGCATGCGCCCGCTGCTGGGCTCCAGGATGCAGCCGATGACGTTCAAAAGGGTGCTCTTGCCCGAGCCGCTGGGTCCCAAAAGGCCCACCACTTGGCCGGCATGAACCTGCAAGCTGATTTGGCGCAGGGCGTCCACGCGGGTGTCGCCCTGGCCGAAGTGCTTGGACAGGTCCTGGATATCCACCAGGGGATGGCTGGAGGGAGCGGCCGTCATGGATTCATCCCCCCAGGGCCACCGAGGGCTCAATCTTGAGCGCCAGGCGCACGCCCATGCCGCTGGCCAGCAC
Organism: uncultured Desulfarculus sp.; assembly: GCA_964561775.1. Classification (GTDB taxonomy): domain Bacteria; phylum Desulfobacterota; class Desulfarculia; order Desulfarculales; family Desulfarculaceae; genus JACRDC01. The sequence continues at coordinate 7,900 of CAZLSD010000043.1, forward strand.
GCAGACCAGAAGCACCACTGTCGCCAGGGCCAGGGCGTCCTCGGGTTGCAGGATCACCCGCCGGGGAAAGTGGTCCTTGGCCAGGTTGATCAGCAAGGCGCCCAGGGAGAAGCCGACGACGGCCATGGCCAGGGCCTCCTGGATTATCAGCCCCACGATGGTGCGGTCGGGCGCCCCGATGAGCTTGAGCGTGGCGATCTCGCGCACCTTGTCCATGGTCATCGTGTAGATGATCAGCGCGATGATCACCGCCGAGACGGCCAGCAGGATCACGGTGAAAAGCCCGATTTGGCGCCGCGCCTTGTCCACCACCGATTTAGTCAGGATGTCCTCCTGCTCCAGCTGGCCCAAAGCGGTCAGATGCTTCCAGCGACGAACCGCCTCCACCACCAGGCTGGCAGGCACACCCGGGGCGGTCCTGACCACCACCGCGTTGACGATGTCCGTGCCGGCCGGCGGCGCCCCCCGCTCGGCCTCGCGACGGGCCACTGGCGGCTCTAATTCGAATTGCAGGCGCTGGGCGTCTTTCAGCCGCAAATAGATTACGGGGTCTCCGCCGGAGGAAACTTGGCCCCTCACCAGCCCCACCACCGTGAAGTTGTTGCGGCCCAGACGCACCTGCTCCCCCAGGCTTAAGCCTGTCTTTATGTCGGCCAGCATCTCATAGTGGCTGCGGGTCAAGAGGCGCCCCGCCGTCAAAATATCTGGGCCACCCGGCCTGCCGGGCTCATAGCCCACCACATAGAGCCGCAGTTTGCGCCCGCCCTGTTGGGTCTCCACCGACTGATAAGTGATGGAGCCCGCCTCGGCCACGCCCCAGAGGCTGGCGATCACCTCCCGGGTATCGCCCGGAATGCGCGATGGTTCGGCAAAGGGTCCGCGCTTGCCGGCCTCCACCACCCACAGGTCCGCCCTGGGAGATCGGGACAGGGACAAGGCCTCTTCCACCAGCCCCCGATAGATGCCGATCATGGACAGGACCAGACCCAGGAGCAGGCTCAACCCCAAGCAGGTGAGCACAAAGCGCCCCAGGTTGTGGCGTATGTCGCGCAGGGCCAGGTTCATGGCTGCCCCACAATCTGTACCGTGGCCCGGCGCCCCTGACGTAGTCCTGTTGACGGGGCCCCCAAGACCTGAGCCCCGGCGGGTAACCCTTGAATGACCGGCAGACGGCCGTCAAGGGTGCCTTGCCCCAAGGCCACCCGGCGTAGGTTGAGCCGGCCGTCCTCCAGGGTCCATATCTGGCCGCCGCTGCCGTCATAGTCTTGCACCAGCGCCTGCGGAATAAGCACGGCGTGGTCCAGACGTCCGGTGTCTATGATCACCTCGGCCTGCTCGCCCAGATGAAACTCCCGGGGGCATTGCTCCCAGGTCACGTAGATTCGCCGCTCCTCGCCCACCCGATCACTCTCCAGGTCAATGCGCGCCACCTGGCCAGTAAAGCGTTGTCCAGGTAGGGAGCGCAATCTCACCTCGGCGGGTTGCCCCACAGCTAGGTGGCCAGCCTTGGCCTCGTCCACGAAGGCGCGCACCCAAATAGAGCAGGGGTCCGCTAGGGTGAAAACTGGTTCTCCCGCCGGCAGGGCGGTGCCCAATTCTTTGTGGCGGCCGATTACGAGGGCGTGATAGGGAGCCGCCAGGGCGTGCTGGGCCAAGAGAACCTTGTCCACGCCTATCTGTGCTTGCGCATCTGTTAGAGCCGCGTTGGCCGCCGTGACCTCGGCCTCGGCCAGGGCCAATTCAGCCGCAGCGTTATCTGCCGCCGCCTGTGACTCCTCGGCGGCTTCGGCGGCCAAAACGCCTCGATGCAACAGCGCCAGCCGTCGGCGGTTGTTCTGCTGCTTCAAGGACAGGTTGGTGCGGGCCTTTTGCAGGTTGGCCTTGGCCACCTGGAGATTGGCCTTGGCCTTTTCCTGGTTGGCCACGGCCTTGGCGAACCGGTTTTGCTGCTCGCTGTTGTCCAGCGTGGCCAGGTTCTGGCCGGCCTTGACCAGGTCGCCGTGGTCAGCCTCTAGTTTCGCCAGGGTGCCGCTTATCTTGAAGCCCACCTTGGAAAGCACACGGGCCTCCACCGTGCCCAGTCCGAAGACCTGCATGGGAGCCTGCTGGCTGGGAGCAAGCACCGTTACGGTTAAGGGCCTCAAGGCGAGGATGTAAACCAGGGCTACGGCCAGCAAAGCCCCGGCGGCAACGACCAGCAGGGTTTTCTTGCTAGGCTTAGTCATGACCTTCCTCGCGTGATGGGCTGGTGGCCTTGGGTAGGCAGTCCAGCATTATGCGTAATAGCCGCTCACCCTCATGGACCAGATTGAAGGCGCGCCCACTGAGGGACCAGCGGGTGGCCAGGCCGGGAGTCAAGGTCAAGAGTAGGCTGGCGATATCCTGCGCCCTGATATCAGCGGAAAGCTCCCCATTAGCCTGCGCTTGCTTGGCTATATTGGTAAGCAAGGCGTGAAAATTGGTAGCCATGGCGTAAAAAGCCTGACGCAGCTCCTCATTTTGAGTATGCAACTCCCGCGAGAAAATCAGGGAGGAGACAGCCGGCGTGTCCTGGATGAATTTCATCTGCGCGATTATGACGGCCTTGATACTGGCTAGGGGGCCGGCCTTGCGTTTGCAGGCCGCCACCCAGCGACGCTGAGCCTCTGCCACCACCCAATCCGCCACAGCAAGCCAAAGATCGCGCTTGGTTGGAAAATGGCGGAAAACGCCGGGCTGGGTGATGCCAACACGTGTGGCCACTGCTTGAGTAGTCACGCGTTCAGGTCCAAGCTCGGCCACCAGCACCAAGGTGGCCTCAACGATCTCGGCCTTGCGGTCAAAGCTGCTCTTGCGGATGCGCATCGGCCCTCGCTAGTTAGTATATAATAACTAATTAGTGCCTAGAACCTTCCCTGTCAAGACAGCGTATAGCTTATGTTGACATGCGCCTGTTCTCGGTATGAATGATTTGGCTTGGCAGAAAACAAAAATGAAGGTAGGCGAGACTAGCGTGAACGAAGGACTAGCCAGTTCTGCCAACCTTATGCTAAGAACCCGATGGCTACACCAACCTCACCAGCCCAGTACTTGCCTGGGCTATTCGTGAGTAGGTCGCCGTTACGATACCTCCGGACGCCTCCTCCTCCGCAGAACCAACCTTGCATAATCTCCTGATGCCTGCCCCGCCGTTTTGGAGTCTCGGACCTCCCCGACAAGGTTGAATATTGTTCCTTAGCCGCTTTTCAAGGGAGGCTGGGCAAGTGCTATTCGACGCCGTCATGTGGCCCCGGCGATACCACAGCAAATGGAACGCGCACTCCCTTAGTGGAATGCGGGGGCTATTTGGGCTGGTAATGTAGTTCCCGGAAACTCGTCACCGAATCGGCCTTGGTCCACAGCCCCACGAAGCCCGCCGCCGGGGCGCTGGTTTGGTGCTCCAGACACAACTCGTCGTCCAGATAGCCCTTGATGGCCCGGCCTTCCACCTCCACGCGCAACCTGTACCACCGGTCGGAGTTGATCGGACGCTTGACGGACGCTCGTTGCAGGCGCTTGGCGTTGACGAACTCGAACAGGATCAGGTTGTTCTCCAGGGCGTTGAGACGCAGGACGAAGAAGTTTCCCGCGTCCTTGAGGCCGAAGACCAGCCCCCCGGCCCGGTCTATGCTCCCTCCCACGGCCTTGACCTCCACCTCTGCCGCCCCATCGGCCAGGTGGCTGTCCTTGCGGATCATCATGGGGAAGTAGTAGTAGGCCTCCACGTTGTCCAGGAACTCGTAGTACTTCTCGCCCACGAAGCGGGTGGCCAGCCCAGCCAGGCCGGTGGAAAGTCCCGTGACCCATACGGAGCCGTCCTGTAGGTAGCAAGGCCGCCCGTCCTCTTCCCCCGTGCTCCAGTCGCCCACCACCACATAGAAGTCCTTGAGGGCCTCGTCGCGGGGGCCGGAGAGGAAATCGTACTCACCCTGGAAGAAGGACTCGCTCAAACGCTCCAGAGCACCGCGATTGGCCAGGCCCACATCCAGCAGGCGGCTGCACCCCAAGAGCCGGCCCACCTGGTCCAGGGTGGCTTCCATGGAGGGGCAGTCCTGCCCCACCAGGCTGGCTTCCAGCAGATCGCCCTTGAGCGAGACAGTGAGGCCCAAGCGGCCCATGACGTTGGCCAGAAACTGGATGCGCAGGGCGCGGCCCCGATAGTCGCCCGCTCCCCCGGCGAACTGGAGAGAGAAGTAGTTCTGGTCCGGGTTTTCGCCGCACAGGCAGTCTATGGTGGCGAAGTGGTAGCCGAAGCGGGCGCTGAAGTTCAGGTAGTCGCGGGAGATGACGGCGTAGCTGGCCGAGCCCAGACCCTGGTTGGCCCCTGTCGTACTGCTGGCCATGAGGGACATCATGCTGGAGAAGTTGACGGCCACGGCGCTGGTCCAGTTGATGCCGGGATGGCTGATGCCGCGCCAGATGGCCCGCATGGGCGTTGACTCCAGATGGTCGGCGTTGATGGCGTCGCAGGTGGTCAGCCCGGCCTTGAGCCCACCGCCCACGTCGATGAGTTGCACGATCATGGGCACGGTGGTGGTGAGCCTCACCGTGGGCAGGTCGCCGCCGCCCAAGCGTGCCAGGCCGAACATGCCGCGCATGGCCTGCTCGTGGCCGTAACGCACCACGTCGTGCAGGGTCTGGCAGCCGGCGGGGTTGAAGGACGGCGCTTCGGGATCGGTCAGGGTCAGGGGCGCGGCCAGGTCCAGCACCCGGCGCAGGCGGCGGTGCACCGGACTTTCCACCATCAGGTTCTTGACCGCCCGGGCCTCTCTAAGCAGCTCCTCCACCACCCCTTGGTAGACCAGGCCGGCGCTGGCCCAGAGGGTGACCACCTGGCCCGGGACCAAGCGGGCCGTGGCCTCCTTGGCGTCCACCAAGGCGGGCACCCCGAACTCGCGAGCCACCGAGGCCAGGTGGCTGGTCACACTGCCCACGTCGCTGACCAGACCGCCGATCTGGCCCATGAGCCGGGCGTAGGCCGGCGAGGCGGTGGGGGCCACCAGGATGGCGCCCTTGGGCGCCTGGTACAGGTCCTCGCCGCCGCGCGCCAGGAACACCTCGCCCACGGCCACGCCCTGGCAGGCGGCCTTGCCTCCGGAAAGCAGCACGGGGAAGCCGGGATACTCCCTGGGCAGGTCGCCTGCCTCCTGGGCCTTCTCGGCCACCTCCAGCGGGCGGCACTGCAAAAGCAGCAATCGCCCCTCCTGGTCCAAGGCCCATTCAACGTCCTGGGGGCCGCCGTAGTGCTCATCCAGGGCCAGGCCGTACCCGGCCAATCGCCGCACCAGTTCGTCGCCCACGGCCGGCTGGTCCCTCTGGCCCTGGGGCACGGCCTCTTCCCCGATACCGCCTTCCGGCAGGTTGACCAGACGTGTGGCCTTGGCGCTGATGGCCCGCTCGGTGATCTCCCGGCTGGAACGCGACACCATGTACACGTCCGGCGAGGCGCTGCCGTCCACCAAGTGCTCGCCAAGGCCCCAGATGGCGTTGATCTTGAGCAGGCCGGAATCAGGGTCGGAGGGGTCGGCGGTGTACATCACCCCGCTGGCCAGGGAATCCACCATGGCCACACAGGCCACGCTCATGGGCGTCTCGCGGTCGTCCAAACCCCGGTGCAAGCGGTAGGCCAAGGCTCGGGGGGAGTACTTGCTGGCCAGAACGGCCTGGTAGGCTAGAAGCAAGCCCTCCTTGGTGACGTTGAGTTCGGTGCTGTACTGGCCGGCGAAAGAGGCCTCGGTGTCCTCGCCAATGGCGCTACTGCGCATGGCCACCCGCACGCCCGGCCTGGTCACTGCCTCCAGTTCCTGGTAGGCCTCCAGCACCTGCGACTCGACCGAGGCTGGAACTTGGGAATGGAATATGACCTGCTGCCGAATGCGGGCGCTGGCGATCTCCAGGCTCCGGGGTGAGTCCAGGGAGATGGCGGCCACTTCTTTCTCGATGAATTCCTCCAGGTCGTTGACGTGCAGGAACAACTCGAAGGCCGCCGCCGTGATGGCGAAGCCCTCCGGCGCAGGTAGGTCCAGGTCGTTCTTCATGGCCGCCAGGTTGGCCGCCTTGGAACCCACCAGGCCGCGCTGCTCCGCCGTAAGCCGGGGGAAGGGGATGACCAGTTCATCGGAGGTGAAAGCCAGGGCGGGGTTCAGCTCATCCCATACCTGCCGGTCCAGGCTCTCCACCAGAGCGACCAAGGGCGCGGAGTCCTCGCCGGTCATGGCCTCCAGGGACCAGGCCACCCCGTGCATGGACTCCAGTAGGTCGTCATACAACCAACGGGCGCAGGCCAGAGTGAAGGGCTTGCCGCTGTAAAAGGCCTGCTCCAGTTCGGCCAGGGCTGATAAAGCCCCCTGGTTGTGGCGCAGGAAATTCTTGAAGCGGCGGTAGCGCTCGGCCTGGGGGCCTTGCAGGGCCTCCAGGAAAACGCACTCGGTCTTCTTGCGCAGCTTGTCCCAGAAAGCGGCCATGACACCATCCCTTCAGGGCGCGCGGGTCTTCTCTGCCTTGCCAGCCATGGTAACCGCTCAGGCCAGGTCACCTCCAGCGCCGATTTGGCATTGATCCTCGGGGCAGAACAGGCTCAGCCAGAAGCCGGCCTTGCCCGGGGCCTGGTCCGGGGAGGCGGGCCTGGCCACCATCACCTTCTCGCCTTCGGGCAGGCAGGACTGGTCAGGGCAGAAGACCTCCAGCCACAGACCGTCCTTGCCGGTCTCCTGGGCGGCCTGACGCTTGTCCCCGGGCAGGGCGGCCACTTCCTCCGGGCTCAGGCAGCGCGCCTCGGGGCAGAAGACCTTCAGCCAAGTTCCTTGGCTATCCTTGTTCTCGTTCATGACTCCCTCCATTTTCTTGTGGGCGGGAATTCCGCCCCTTGACACTCTATGTATCACTTGCTACTTTGATAGCAACTGCAACTGAGGCTGTCAATGGCTGACCATAGCTGGATCATCTTTTTCCATACCATGCCCGCCAAGCCGGTGGCCGCGCGCATGAAGGTATGGCGGCGGCTCTCCAGGGCCGGGGCGCTGCACCTCAAAGGCTCGGTCTACCTGCTGCCTTTCAGCGAGGAGCACCGCGAGCTGCTCTCCTGGCTGGCCCAGGAGATCGAGACCCTGGGCGGGGAGGCGGACTTCGTGACCGTGGAGCGCACCGCCTTCCTGGACGGCGCGACCCTCCAGGCTCTGTTCAACCAGGCCCGCTCCCAGGCCTGGCGCGCCCTGGAGCCGGAGGTGGAGGCCCTGGAAAGGGCGCTCTCCGCCCCCCGGGTAAACAAGACCCCCGAGGTCATCAAGAAGCTGGCGGGCCAAATCAAGCACCTGAAGGACCAGCACCTGGACTTGGCGGGCATGGACTTCTTCGCCCTGCCGGAGGGGGCGGAACTGGGCCGTCGCCTGACAGCGCTGGAGGAGAGGCTGGCGGCGCTGCGCGAGGCCAAGAAGGCGGCGCCCGGCAAGCCGGTGCGCCCAACCGTGGTCACCCGCCGCCGGGAGGATTACCAGGGGCGCCTGTGGGTGACCCGGCCCAAGCCCTTCGTGGACCGCATGGCCTCGGCCTGGCTCATCCGCCGCTTCATAGACCCGGCGGCCCGATTCGACTTCCTGCCCGAGGGAAGCCCCCTGCCTCCGGGCGCGGTGGGCTTCGACATGGCCGATGGCGAGTTCAGCCACCTGGGCCACTGGTGCACCTTCGAGGTGCTCATCAAGAGCTTCGGACTCAAGGGAAAGGCGCTCACGCCCCTGGCCCGCATCGTTCACGTCCTGGACCTGCACGACGGCATGTACGACGCCCCGCAGGCCCGGGGCGCGGAAGAAATCCTGCGTGGGATATCGCGCACGGCCGCCAACGATCACGAGGCCCTGGAAAAGGGCATGGCCGTCTTCGAGATGCTTCACGCCTCGCTGACCTAACCGGACAAAGAAGGAGAATACCCATGCCTCCCGTACCAAAGCATTGCATCAGCAGTCAGCAGCGGACCGGCCAGGACTGCCGCGCCCTGCACGAGTGGATCGACAACGACCCGGCCCACAAGGCCGCCCGCCACGACCTGACCCAGGTCCTGGCCCTGGCGAGAGAGGCCGAGACCATCTTCGGACCCGGCGCGGGCCAGGAGCTGGTCATGCACTTGGTGGAGGACCTCAAGGCCAAGGTGGGGCACGCCCTGCCCGAAGGACCCGAGCTGGAGGCCGTGGCCGGGGCCTTGGCCCAGTTGGGCGTCAAGTAAAGGAGCCGACATGGACAAGCTGATACGAGAAGAAGACGTGGCTTTGCTCCGGGACCAGGGCATGAACGAAGAGGATATGGCCCACTCCGTCAAAGTCGCCGAGAAGGCCCTGGAGATCGCCCGGCGCACGGGCAAGGAGATGGCCCTGGACCTGGTAGCTCGGGGCGCCCTCCTGCACGACCTGGGCAAGACCCAGACCCACGACATCCCCCACGGCCGCCTGGGGGCGGAACTGGGCCTCAAGCTGGGCCTGCCGGCGGAGGTCTGCGCCGTCATGGAGAAGCACATCCGGGGCGGGCTGACCGCGCCGGAGGCCATCGAATTGGGCCTGCCGGTGAAGGACTACACCCTGCGCCGCCTGGAAGAACGCATCATCATCTACGCCGACCGCCTGGTGGACATCATCACCGATCCGGCGGGCATCGTGAAGACGGAACGCGAGGCCGAGGAGCGTTTCGAGGAAATCCTGCGCGCCTACCCGCGCTACGGCAAGAATCAGATCACCCTGGAGCGCTACCTGGGCTACCACGCCGAAATACAAGGACTGGTCGGCGGGCGGTGAGCATAAGTCCTTTCATGTTGCTGTGCGGCGCCGGGCTCCTGGCCATCTTCAGCTCGACCATCTCCAAAAGCCCGGTGCTGCCGCTCTTCGCCACTCACCTGGGGGCCGACCCGGCCGGGGTGGGGTTGGTGGCGGCGGTCTCGGCCTTCACCGGCGTGGCGGTGAGCCTGCCCGCAGGGCTCTTGTCCGACCGCATTGGGCGAGGGCGCATGCTGCTCTTCTCGGCCCTGGTCTTCGCCAGCGCGCCATTCCTTTATCTGCTGGTGGGGCAAATCTGGCAATTGATCCTGGTGCGTCTCTTTCACGGCCTGGCCACGGCCATCTTCCTGCCTGTGGCCATGGCCCTGGTGGCTGACCTCCACGAAGGCGCGCGGGGCGAGAAGATCGGCTGGTTCTCCACCGCCACCCTGCTGGGGCGCTTCG
>CAZLSD010000044.1:0-16877 GCA_964561775.1 uncultured Desulfarculus sp.
GGGTTGGGGCGGCCAGGCACAGGCAGCCCAGCATCAGGGTCAGGGCCAGCCATGCGGCGCGTGGGAGCTGCTTCATGGTCTCCTCTCCAGATTGGCGGCGGTTGACTCAGGCCGGGGCCAGGCCCAGACGGCCGGCCAGGTGGCGCACCCGGGCCTCCAGGTTGAGCAGGTAGGCCGGCTCGGGCTGCTTGGGCTGGGGCCGGGGGTCGTATTCATGGGCCTTGACCAGGCGCGTCACCTGGGCCTGGTCGCCGGCGTGCTCCTTGAGCAGACCCTCCACCCAGGCCACCCACTCCCGAGCGGCCTGGAAGGAGCGCTCGAGAAAACGGGGCGCGTCGTCATCGGTGTAGACCAGGCGGTGCCCCTGGCAGATCACCCGGGCATCTAGCCCCGTCAGGCGCTGGAGTCCGGCCATATAGGCCTCGTAGTCGGCGATGAACTCGGTCATCACATAGCCGGTGCCGTCGTCGCAGCCGCCAGCCTCCGAGCAGACCAGGATGCCCCGCTGGGGTATGTGGTAGCTCAAGAAATCCCGGGTGTGGCCGGGGGTGGCCAGCACCTTGAGGGTCAGGCCGCCGCCCAGGTCTATTTCCTGGCCGTCCTCCAGCACCAGGTCCAGGCCAAAGGGCGCGAACTCCACCTGGCTGGCCAGGCTCTCGTCCCAGGAGCGCACGGCCTGGGCGGCCCCCTGGTTGAGCCTGGCCATGAGGGCCAGGGCGTTGGGGCGCTCCAGGATGCCCTTGGCCTGCGCGCTGGCGGCGATCTGGAGGCCGGGGAAGGCCTGTTTAAGGTGGGCCGCCGCGCCGCAGTGGTCGAAGTGCACGTGGGTCAGGCAGAGCAGCGCGGGCTGGCGATCCCCCAGGATGGCCTTGGCGTCGCGCACATAGGCCGGACCCAGGCAGGCGAAGCCCGCGTCGAAGAGCACCGGACGCGGCGCGTCCAGCAGATAGCTGGGCGTGCCCGCCACCCCCAGTACGAACAGGCCGGGGGCCGCCTCTCCCTTGCCGCCGATGATCATGCCTATTCTCCCTCAGCCCAGGGGATGAAAATTCTCCCAGGCAGGTTACTCCCCTGGCCTGCAAATGCAACCCCCGCGCACGCGCCTTGACATCCGCCCGGCGCGGACCAATCATTTAATAAGCGTCAAATCGAGATTTCCGCCTGGCGGCGCTGGTCAGCCCCAACCCGCGCCATGCCGGCCTTGACACCCAACCTGGCAAGGAGAAAGATCATGACCAAAAAAGCGCGTCCGTGGTTGAGTCTGCTGCTGGCCCTGGGTCTGCTGCTGGGTCTGAGCGGGGCCGCCCTGGCCGATCACCACGCCGTGAAGGTGGCCGAGGCCCCGGAGCTGGGCAAGTTCCTGACCGACGCCAAGGGCATGACCCTCTACTGGTTCGCCAAGGACAGCCAGGGCGTCAGCGCCTGCGCTGGCGACTGCCTGGTCAAGTGGCCGGCCTATTTCCGTGCCCAGGTGGCGGCCACCGGCGGCCTGAAGGCCGAGGACTTCTCCACCATCACCCGGGCCGACGGCGCCCAGCAGACCGCCTACAAGGGCAAGCCGCTCTACTACTTCTTCCAGGACAAGGCCCCCGGCGAGACCAAGGGGCACAAGGTCAACCAAGTCTGGTTCGTGGTCAACCCCTAACCAGGATCTATGGATCAATTTCGCCAGAGGAAACCTGACATGCCCAACTCCCCGCGAACCCCGGCCCAGGGCCAAGGCCATTGGAGCCCCTATCTGGCCGGAGCCCTGGCCGGGCTCCTGGTCATCGCCTCGGCGGCCCTGACCGAGAACTACCCCGGCGCCTCCACCACCTTCGTGCGCACCGCCGGCATGCTGGAAGAGCTCATCGGCGCGGAACGGGTGGCGGCCATGCCCTACTTCAACCGCTTCCTGCCGGTCATAGACTGGCAGTGGATGTTCGTGGCCGGCATCTTCATAGGCTCCCTGGCCGCCGCCCTGCTCTCGGGCACCTTCAAGCTCCAGGCCGTGCCCGACATGTGGGCCGAGCGTTTCGGCCCGGCCAAGGGGCCGCGCTTCCTGGCCGCGCTGGCGGGCGGCTTTTTGGCCATGTTCGGGGCGCGCCTGGCCGACGGCTGCCCCAGCGGCCACGGCCTCAGCGGCTCGCTGCAGCTGGCGCTCAGCGGCCTTGTGGCCCTGGTCTTCTTCTTCCTGGGCGGCCTGCCCGTGGCCTGGCTGCTCTACCGCAAGGGAGGCCGCCCATGATGCTCATCTACGGGCTAATCAGCGGCATCGTCTTTGGCTTTTTGCTGCAAAGGGCCGGGGTCATCCGTTATGACCGCCAGGTGGGGGCCCTGCGCCTCATGGACATGACCATCGTGAAGTTCATGCTCTCCACGGTGCTGGTGGGCATGGTGGGCATCTACCTGCTTAAAGACCTGGGCCTGGCCAAGCTGCTCTTCAAGCCCCTCAACCTGGGGGCCATCGTGCTGGGCGGTTTGTGCTTCGGGGTGGGCTGGGCGCTTTTGGGCTATTGCCCGGGCACCAGCCTGGGCGCTTTGGGCGAGGGGCGCTACGACGCCCTGGCCGGCATCGCCGGCATGTTGGGCGGCGCGGCCCTCTATGCCGAGGCCTATCCCAAGATGCAGCTGAGCGTGCTGGATTGGGGGCGCTACGGCAGCCTGACCCTGCCCCAGGCCCTGGGGGTCAACCACTGGCTGGTCATCGCGGTCTTCGTGGCGGGCGGGTTGGCCCTGTTCCGCTGGTTCGAGAAGAAGGGCCTCTAGCGGCGGGCCAGCAGGGAGAGCGCCCGCGCGCCCCGGCTGATCTCGCCGAAGACCGGGATGCCTAAGGGCTCCACCATCTCGCGGTAGGGGCGGAAGCAGGCGCTGTCCCCGGAGAGCCAGACGGCCACCGGCTTCTTGCTGTGGCGCGCCGGCTCCAAGGCCTGCACGCAGGTCTCCAGCAGGTCGGGCTGGATGAAGTAGTGCACCTGCACCGCGTCCACCCCGGGGTCCTCCAACAGGGCGGAGAGGGTCTCGCCAAAGGCCTTGGGCCGGCCGCTGCGCTCGATGGCCGGCCAGATGTCGGCGGGGTTGGCCGGCTGCATCCAGGGGGGATAGACCTGGCGCATGCGTTCCAGGGTCTCCTGGCTCGGGCTGGCCAGGGTCATGCCCAGGGGGCCCAGGTGGTCGGCGTTGACGATGCCCGCCCCGCCGCTCCAGGTGATGACGGCCAGCCGGGGGCCGCCCTGGCGTCCCCGCCACAGATACACGGCCTTGGTCAGGTCCATCAGCTCCAGGAAGTCATAGGCCCGGTGGATGCCCAGCTGGCGGAAGAAGCCCTCGGCGATGGCCGCGTTGCCGGCCAGGCTGCCGGTGTGGCTAAGGGCGGCCTTGGCCCCTTGCTGGCTGATGCCGCCCTTTAGCAGCACGATGGGCTTGTTCAGGCGGCTGACCGCCTGGCGGAAGCGGGGCGGGTCGGCCAGGGACTCCAGGTACATGCCCACCACCTCCGTGGCGGGGTCCAAGGCCAGCTGCTCCAGGATGTCGCATTCGTTGACGTCGCAGCGGTTGCCCAGGGAGCAGGCCTTGGCCAGCCCGAAGTACCCCTCGGAGATGCACTGCATCAAAAAGCCGCCGGCCAAGGCCCCGCTCTGCACGATGATGGAGACCCCGCCCGGTCGCAGGGCCGGCCGCCAGATATCCGGGGACATGAAGGAGAAGGCCCGCAGGGCGGCGCCGTCCACCAGGCCGATGCAGTTGGGACCCCACAGGCGCATGCCGGCGGCGCGGGCGATACTCACGCAGCGCTCCTGCATGGCCCGCCCCGCCTCCCCCACCTCGGCGAAACCCGCGCTCTGGATCATCACCGCGCCCAGGCCCTGGCGGGCGCAGGCGGCCACCGCCTCCTCCACCGCCGTGGGGGGCAGGAAGATCACCGTGAGGTCGGGTTTTTCGGGCAGGCTCTCCAGGTTGGGGTAGCAGGGCATCCCCTGGATTTCCCGGTAGCGGGGATTGACCGGATAGACCCGGGGGGCCAGGGCGTCGGCCAGGTTGCGCAAGAGGGCATGGCCGCCCTTGTTGGGATCGGCGCTGGCCCCGATGACCGCCGCGCTGGCGGGAGAGAAGAAGGCTCGCATGATTTCACCACGGGTTGCTAACAAATTGGGTGTCCTCCCGCTCCCTGGCAGGAGGATGCCAAGTCTCCCCCCTGGCCGCCCGCCCTGTCAACCCGGCCGCGGGGCAGGCCCCGGATGAGCCAGGCCGCGGCCAGGTCCAGCACGATGAAGCAGACAAAGGCCGCGTCATAGGAGCCGGTAAGAGAGAAGCTCTGCCCCATGATCAGATAGCCCGCGCCTTGCAGGGCCAAGAAGAGCACCAGCAGGCGATAGACCCGCGCGAAGGCCTGGCGGCCGAAAAGATGGGCGGCCATGATGGGGAAGGTGGCCATGACCCCGCCCATGGCGAAGCCGAAGACGAAGATGAAGAGCATCAGCCCGGCCTGGCTGGCCGGTATCAGGCCCAGGCCCAGGCCCAGGGCCTTGCCCAGCATGAGGACGATGACCATGCGGCGCGGGTGGCCCCAATCGCAGAACAGCCCCCACAGGAACTTGCCCAGGGTGGCCAGGGCCGCCACCAGGGCGGTCAAGAGCATGGCCGTGGCGTTGTCGTGCCCCAGGTCCTGGAAGCGGGGGGCCAGCTGGTAGCTGACCCCGGCCGCCCCCATCATGGCCAGGCTGAAGGCCAGGCCCAAGCGCCAAAAGGCCCCTGAGCGGGCCAGGCTGGCCAGGGAGCCGGCCTCTGCGGCCAGAGGCGCGTTCTCCGGAGCGGGCTCCTGGCCGGGGAGGGTTTGCAGGCCGTCGGGTTTGAGGCCGCGCGCCTCGGGCGAGATGCTGATGACCAGCCAGGCCAGGGGGGCCTGGGCCGCCACCATGAGGCCGATGACCAGAAAGGCCGCCTCCAGGCTAAGCCGCTCCACCAGGTACATGGCCAATAACGGCAGCGCCACCCCGGAGACGGACATGCCGGCGGTGGCCAGACCCAGGGCCTGGCCACGCTTTTTCACGAACCAGTTGGAGACCACGGTGTTGGCCACGATGCCGTTCATGGCCCCGTTGCCCAGGTAGAGCAGGATATAGAGCAGGTAGAACCAGGCCAGGTCCTGCACCCGGCCCAGCAGGATGAAGGCCAGGGAGGAGACCAGGGCGCCCATGGTCATGAGCGCGCGCGGCCCCACGCGCAGAAACAGCGAGCCATAGACGAACTGGGCCGCCAGGCCCAGCACGTAGCCCATCATGGGCGCGGCGTTGATCTGGGCGCGGGTCCAGCCCCGCTGCTCGCACAGGGGCAGCAAGAAGGCGTTGAAGACATAGAAGGTGGTGCCGGTGGAGAGCAGGTTGGCCATGAAGGCCACGCCCGTCACGTACCAGCCATAGAAGACGCGGCCGCCGCCCGGTTGGCCGCGCCCCCCCAAGTTCACTTTCCCCTACCCGTGACTAGGCCGGCCAGGGGGCGAAGGTGGTCTCCTTGATCTGGTTCACGACCGCCCGTTCGCCGGCCATGCCCTGGGCCAACTGGCCGGCCTGGGCCAGCTCGCGCTTGGAGTGCAGGTAGCCGCTGAGTACGATGGAGCCGTCCGGGGCGGCGTCGGCCTTGAGCACCTTGGAGCGCAAGAGCTCGCGGCGCAGGGTGGCCTCGATGCGCTTGGCCAGGGCCATCAGGGCCAGGCGTTCGGCCACCTGCTTGAGGGGGTGCAGGCGCACCACCTCTTCCACCAGCTTGCCCACGATGGCCACCGAGGCCGCCAGGTCCAGGCCCTCGGTGTTCAAGACCAGGTTGTAGAGCCCCCAGTCCTTCAAGTCGTGATCGAAGATCTGGCGGATCAGGGCGCGGCGTTCCTGGCCGTGGCGTTCGATGTAGTCGCGGGCCTGCTCCGGCCCCAGGCTCAAGGCCTGGCCCACCCGCGCCGCGCGCACCCGGGAGGGGGCCACCACGCGGGCGCGCACCACCTCGGGCACCTCCTTGAGCACTATCTGGGCGCCGCGGCCGATGATGATGGTCTGCCGCCGGCTGGCCAGCTCCAGGATCACCGCCTCGTAGAGGCTGGTGTAGACCGGCTGGCCGAAGAACAGGCGCTCCAGAAGGCCCATGCCGCTTTCCTGCTCCAGGTCCTTGACCGCTCCCGCGAAGGCCGGGTCATAGCCGGCGGCCAGCTCCCGGATGTCGCGGGCGCTGACTAGGTGATAGCCCAGCTCCAAAGCCAGCTGCTGAGCCAGTTCGTCGCCCAGGCTGCCCACCTGGCGCGATATGGTGACGATGGCCATGATGGTCTCCCCGTGTTATTCGCCCTTGTACTGGGGCGGGCGCTTTTCGATGAAGGCCCGCGCGCCCTCCTTCATGTCGTCGCTGGCGGTGAGCCTGGCCCACCAGTCCGACTCCAGCTCCAGGCCCTGGGCCAGGCTCAGGTCCACGGCCCGGTTGATGACCCGCTTGGCCGCGTTGACCCCCAGGGGTCCCTTGCCGGCGATGGTCTTGGCCAGGGCCAGGGCCGCCTCCAGAGCCTGGCCCTGGGGAACCACGTTCTCCACCAGGCCGTATTCCAGGGCCTGGGCCGCGCTGATCATGGCCCCAGTGTAGACCAATTGCTTGAAACGGCCCAGGGGCAGATGCCTGAGCGCCCGGCAGGTGCCGCCGTTGCCGGGAAACACCGAGAGATTGACCTCGGGGAAACCCAGCTTGGAGTTCTCCTCGGCCACCCGGATGTCGCAGGCCAGGGCCAGCTCCAGGCCGCCGCCCAGGCAATAGCCCCGGATGGCCGCGATGACCGGCCAGGGGAAGTTCTCGATCTGGGCGTAGATGCGGTGGGTCTTCATCAGGCGGCGCTTGGCTGTCTCCGGCTCCAGCTCCAGGAAGGTCTTGATGTCCGCCCCGCCGGCGAAGGCCTTGGTCCCGGCCCCGGTCAAGACCACCGCGCGCAGCTCGCGCCAGCGGCCGTCCAGCTCCGTGAAGATATCGCCCAGGGCCTCCTTGGTGGGCACGTCCAGGGCGTTCATGGGCGGGTGGTCTATGGTCACCACCGCGATCTTGTCCTCTATCTCGTAGCGCACCAACTGCTCGCTCATGTTGCACCTATGCGGGGGAAGAAGGGCTCGCGGCCTACTTGGTCACCATCATGGAGGGCAGCCAGGTGGCCAACTCCGGCCATATCATGCAAACCACCAGGGCCAGGGCCTGGCAGACCACGAAGGGCCAGACCGAGTTGTAGATGTCGGTCATGCTCACCGAGGGCGGGCAGACGCCCTTTAGGATGAAGAGGTTGAAGCCAAAGGGCGGGGTGATGTAGGCCATCTCCATGTTGACCGTGAAGAGGATGCCGAACCACAGGGGGTCGAAGCCCAACTGGGTGATGACCGGCACGAAGACTGGGGTGGTCAACAGCAGGATGCCAGCCGGGTCCAGGAAGCAGCCCAGCACGAAGTACATGGCCTGGATCACCGCCATGATGACCCAGCGGTTCACGTCCAGGGAGAGGATGGCCCTTTGCAACATGTCCTGGATGCCGGCGTAGGCCAGGAAATGGGTGAAGGCGTTGGCCCCGATGATGATCCAGAAGATCATCACGGTGAGATGCATGGTCTCCATCAGCGACTGCCTGGCCCGCTCCCAGGTCAGGCGGCGGTGGATGGCGGCGGCCAAAAAGGCCCCGCCCGCGCCGATGCCGGCGGCCTCGGTGGGGGTGCAGATGCCCAGGTACATGACCCCCAGCACCAGGGCCACCAGGATGAGCGGCGAGACCACGCCCTTCAAGGTGGCCATCTTCTGGGCCAGGGTGAAGCGCTCCTCGCCGGCCGGCCCCAGGTTCTTCTGGAAGAAGCAGCGGATGCCTATGTAGAGGATGAAGACCCCGGCCAGCAGGATGCCGGGGATGACCCCGCCGGCGAAGAGCTGGCCCACCGAGACGTCGGTCATGTTGCTGTAGAGCACCATGATGATGGAGGGCGGGATGAGGATGCCCAAGGCCCCGCCGGCGTTGATGCTGCCCAGGGCGATGCCCTTGTCATAGCCCCGGCTGAGCATGGAGGGCAGGGCGATGAGCCCCATGCTGATGGTGGCCGCCGAGCTGATGCCGGCCATGGCCGCGAAGACGGCGCAGATGGCCACGGTGCCCATGGCCAGGCCGCCGCGCAGGCGTCCCATCCAGCGGTAGACGATCTCGTAGAGTTCGTCGGCCATGCCCGAGAACTTGAGCACGTTGGCCATGAGCACGAACAGCGGCACGGCCAGCAGGATGTAGCTGGTGCCCTCGCCGTAGGCCGTGTTGAAGAGCATCAATAGCCCCTTGGGACCCCAGACGTAGAGGGTGCCCAAAGCGCCGATGGCCAGCAGGGTGAAGGCGATGGGCACGCCCAGGACCAGCAGGGCGGTGAGCGCCGAGAAGACCACCAGGGAGAGCTGCCAGGTTTCCATGGGGCTATCTCCCTTCGCCGGCGGTCTGGGTCAGCTTGCCCAGGGCGGACAGGCCGTTGGCCGCCGCCTGCAAGACCACCAGGGCGCAGCCCACCGGCACGCAGGCCATGGAGGGCCAGAGGATGATCTCGGCGGCGGTCACCGAGGTCTGGCCGGTCTCAAAGGCCTCCCAGGACAGCTCCACGCCGTAGTAGATGATGGGGCCCAAGGCGATGAAGACCAGCGCCATGGTGATGATCTCCACCCAGGCCAGGCCGCGGGGGCCGAGCTTGCGGTAGAACACGTCCACCCGCACGTGGCCGCCGTGGTGCAGGGCATAGCCGCCGCCCAGCATGACCAGGGCTATTTGCAGGTAATTTTCCACCTCGGCGGTCCAGCTGGTGGGCGCGCTCAGGATGTAGCGCACCAGCACCTCGTAGAGCACCAGCAGGGTGATGATAGCGGTGAGGGGAGCTATGGACTTGCCCACCACGATGTTGAGCTTGCCGGCCCAGAGCGCGAATTTATCCATGGGGCACCGCCTTGAAGACGGAGGCCCCGGGGCGGCCTCCGTCCGCTGCTTATGGGGTTGGCTAGTTCCGCACGCCCTTGGCCTTCAGGTGGTCCTTCAATATCTGCACCAGCTTGGCCGAGTTGGGGGTCTTCTTGGCCTCGGACTCCCACAGGGGCTCCACGGCGGCGCGGAAGCGGGCCATCTCGGCCTCGGGGATGACGGAGAGCTTGACCCCGTGCTTGGCCGACTCCACCACCGCCTGTTTATCCAGCTCGTCGCTCATGGCGAAGCTCTTGTCCATGGCGTTCATGGCCGCTTGGCTCACGGCTTTTTGCTGATCGGCGGGCAGGGCCTTGAAGGCCTTGCTGTTGATGATGATCTCCACCACGCCCGGGGTGTGCAGGGCGGGCTGGATGATGTAGTCCAGCACCTCGTAGAACTTGTACTGGCCGATGGTGTACCAGGGGAAGTCGGTGCCATCGACGGTGCCGCGTTGCAGGGCCATGTATTGCTCGGCCCCGCTGATGGCCACCGCGCTGGCGCCCAGGGCCTTCATTATGCCGGCCTCCATGCCCACGGCGCGGATCATCTTGCCCTTTAAGTCTTCAAGCTTGGTGACGGGAAACTTGGTGAGCAAACCCATGGAGGCCACCGAAAGCGAGCCCAGGTAGGTGACGCCGTGCTTGCCCACCGCTTCGCCGAAGACCTGGCCGAAGCCCTTGTTGACGATGACATCCTTGGCCTCGGCGGCGTTGTCCCAGTTGAAGGGCAGCCACTGGACGTTGACCTCGGGCACCTTGCCGGCGAAGTAGAGCAGGGAGCCGGTGTAGCCGTCCAGCATGCCCTGGCGCACGGCGTCGAAGGCCTCGTTGGTCTTGGTGAGCTGGTCCGGCCAGAACACCTTGATCTGCACCTTGTTGTCGGTGAGGCGGGCCACCTCGCTGGCGAAGAAGAGCGTGGTCTGGCCCACGTTGGCGTTTTCCGGATAGGCGCACTGGAAGCGCAGCACGGTCTGGGCCTGGGCGGCGCCGGCCAGCAGGGTTGTCAAAAGACCCAGACAGGCCAATAGGGACAGGGCTTTTTTCATCATCGCTCGCCTCCTTCGCGCCGCCCGGGCCTTGCTGGCCGGGGGCTTGGGACCAGGTGAAAAAAAGGCCGCGTCTGCTGACGCGGCCTGACTGTCGCTTTACCGGGAGATGTTGCGCTTAAGGATCTTGCCCGTGACGGTCTTGGGCAGCTCGGCCGCCAGGCGCACCTGGCGGGGATACTTGTAGGGGGCCACCCGCTCCTTGACGAAGTTCTTCAGCTCGTCGGGAGTGACGGAGACGCCCTCGCGGGGCACCACCACCGCGCAGACCTCCTCGCCCAGGTCGGGATGGGCCATACCCACCACGGCCACCTCCAGCACCGCCGGGTGCTGGTAAAGGATCTCCTCGATCTCGCGGGGGTAGACGTTGTAGCCGCCCCGGATGATCATGTCCTTCTTGCGGTCCACGATGAAGATGTAGCCGTCCTGGTCCATGCGGGCCAGGTCGCCGGTGTGCAGCCAGCCCCCGCGCAGGGCGGCCTGGCTGGCTTCGGGCTGGTTCAGATAGCCCTTCATCACGCCGGGGCCTTTGACGATGAGCTCGCCCACCTGGCCCTGCTCCACGTCCTGGTCCAGCTCGTTGACTATGCGGGCGGAAAAGCCCGGGATGGGCTTGCCGATGGAGCCGTGCTTGGTGGGCTGGCCAAAGGGGTTCTCCACGCAGACCGGCGAGCACTCGGTGAGGCCATATCCCTCGTAGATGGTCGCGCCGTAGATTTCCTGGAAGCGGCGCAAAATCTCCACGGGCAGGGAGGCCCCGCCGGAGATGCAGTATTTAAGGCTGCCCTGGCGGGGCGGCTTGGCCGCCCCCAGCTCCACCAGGCGGTTGTACATGGTGGGCACCCCGATGAAGACGGCGGCCTCCTCTTCCTCCAGGGCGGCCAAAATCTGCTCGGCCTCGAAGTGGGCATACAAACGCAGGGTGATGCCCAGGGCCAGGCTGGTGTTAAGCGAGCTGGTCTGGCCGTAGATGTGGAAGAGGGGCAGCACCCCCAGCACCACGTAGTGGGGCTCGTTGTGGCGCATGGTGGCCAAGGTGGAGGCGTTGCTGACCAGGTTGGCGTGGGTAAGCATGGCCCCCTTGGCCAGGCCGGTGGTGCCGCTGGTATAGATGATGGCCCAGGTGTCGTCGTCGGCGGCCGGGTGGGTGGGGAAGAGGCCCTTCTCCGCGCCCAGCAGGGAGTCCAGGCTGCGGTAGCCGGGCACGGGCTGGCCCTGAGCCACCCGGATGTCGATCTGGGGCAGCTCGTCCAGGACCTTGCCCGCGTATTGCAGGTAGTCACTGTGGCCGATGAAGGCGCGCGCGCCCGAGTCCTTGAAGATGTGGCTTAGCTCGCCGGTGCGGTAGAGGAAGTTGACCGGAACCACCACCGCGCCCAGCTTGGCCAGGGCATAGTAGCAGAGCACCCACTCCGGCGAGTTGGGCATCATGAGCACGCAGGTCTGTCCGGCGCGCAGGCCCAGACCGGCCAGGGACCAGGCCAGGCGGTCCACGCGGGCGTTCAGCTCGGCAAAGGTCCAGGTGATGTCGGCGCAGCGCAGGGCTGGATGGTCGGGACGGCGGGCCGCGCTGTCGTTGAGCAACTGGGCGATGTTCACGAAAACCTCCCGGGTCTGAGCTTGCAGGGCTTTACTGGAGGTTGAGGGCTTCCCGGCCAACCGGCCCCTGGGGGGGGGATGGGGCCGGCCGGACCAGGGAAGCCCTCGGTTCTTCTAGGCCTCGTTCCTGACGATGAGGGCCACGCCCTGGCCGCCGCCCAGGCACATGGTGGCCAGGCCCAGTTCCTTGCCGCTGCGCTTCATCTCGTAGATGAGCTTGGTCAGGATGACCCCGCCGGTGGCGCTGATGGGATGGCCTAGGGCGATGGCCCCGCCGTTGACGTTGACCTTGGCCATATCCAGGCCCAAGAGGCGTATACAGGCCAGGGACTGGGAGGCGAAGGCCTCGTTCAGCTCCACCACGTCGATGTCGCTTATGGCCAGCCCGGCCTTGGCCAAGGCCAGCTTGGTGGAGTCCACCGGGCCGATGCCCATGTAGGCCGGCTCCACGCCCACCGAGGCGTAGGCCACGATGGAGACCAGGGGCTTGAGCCCCAGTTCGGCGGCCTTTTCCCGGCTGGCCACCACCACGGCCGAGGCCCCGTCGTTCATGCCGCTGGAGTTGCCGGCGGTGACCGAGCCGCCCTTGCGGAAGACCGGCTTGAGTTTGGCCAGCATCTCTGGCGTGGTGTCGGGGCGGGGATGCTCGTCCACGGCAAAGGGTTTGGGCTCGCCCTTCTTGCTGGGGATGGGCACGGCCACGATCTGATCGGTGAAGCGGCCGGCCTTCAGGGCCTCGCCAGCCTTGCGCTGGCTCTCCAGGGCGAACTCGTCCTGGTCGGCCCGGCTGATGTCATAACGCTCGGCCACGTTCTCGGCGGTCTCACCCATGGTGTTGCCGCTGATGGGGTCGAAGAGCACCAACTGGTCCATGAGCTGGCCGTGGCCCAGGCGATAGCCCCAGCGCGCCTTGGTGAGCAGATAGGCCGCGGTGCTCATGGACTCCACCCCGCCGGCCACCAGCAGATCGGCGTCGCCAGCCTTGATGGCCTGGGCGGCCAGGAAGGTGGTCTTCAAGGAGCCGCCGCAGGCCTTGGCCACGGTGAAGGAGGGCACGGGGATGGGAATGCCGGCGTCGATGGAGATGGGGCGGGCCATGTTGGGGGGCAGCTCGCCGGTGCGGTACTGCTGGGAGAAGATGAGCTCCTGCACGGCCTCGGGGCCGATGCCGGCGCGCTGGATGGCCTCTTTGATGACCAGCCCGGCCAGGGCGCGGTCGGTCACGGCGTTCAGGGTCCCGCCGAAACGGCCCACGGCGGTGCGCGCGGCGCTGACGATCACTGCTTGTTTCATGAGGTGGCCTTATCTTTCTCCGGCGCGCACGCCGGCTAGTCGTTGATGCCGATCTTGTTGCCCTGCTCGTCGTAGAGGTACCAGCCCTTGCCGGCCTTCTTGCCCACGTGCCCGGCCTTAATCTTGCGGCGCAGGATGGCCGGGGGATACCAGCGGGGGTCCTTGGTCTCCTCGTAGATGGCCAGCAATGCTCCGTGGGTCACTTCCAGGCCCACCATGTCGCCGGTCTCGAAGATGCCCATCTTGCGGCCAGACGCCAGGCGCAGGCCCTTGTCCACGTCCTCCACGGTGCCCACGCCCATCTCCACCAGGCGCATGGCCTCCAGGGTGGCGGGGAAGTTGATGCGGTTGATCAAGAACCCGGGCACGTCCTTTTGCACCATGATGGGTTCCTTGCCGATGGCATAAGCAAAGGCGCGGCCAGTCTCGAAGACCTCATCCGTGGTGAACATGCCCTTGACCACCTCCACGGCGGCCATCATGGGCACGGGGCTGAAGAAGTGCAGGCCCAGCACCTGGCGGGGGCGCTTGGTCACGGCGGCCAGTTCGCTGATGGAGATGGCGCTGGTGTTGCTGGCGATGAGCGCCCCGGCGTCGGCGGAGGCGTCCAGCTTCTGGAATATCTCCTGCTTCAGCGCCATGTTCTCGAAGACGGCCTCGATGATGAGCTGGTGGCCGGCGCAGGCGGCCAGATCGCTGGTGTAGCCGATGCGCCCGGTGATCTCCTCCACCGTGCCGGGGAGCTTGCCCTTTTCCACGAACTTGGCCACGGACCAGGCGATGTTCTTCTTGGCCCGCTCCAGGGCCTCGGCGTTGACGTCGCACAGGGTGACGGGGATGCCCGCCCCGGCGGTGACTTGGGCTATGCCCGAGCCCATGAGCCCGGACCCGACTATGAAGACCTTCTCTATTTTCATGATTTAACTTCTCCGAAAGACCCCTGCGTCCAACCCAATCCCCCCTATGCCTTTTTAGGAGGGGGTGTGGGGGGAACCCTTTTTGCGCGGCAAAAAGGGTTCCCCCCGCATTCTCTTGCTCAGTCCCGCAGCACCTCGCGGGCGATGACCAGGCGTTGGATCTCGCTGGTGCCTTCGTAGATGCGGGTAAGGCGCAGGTCGCGGTAGTAGCGTTCGACGGGGAAGTCCTTCATGTAGCCCATGCCGCCGTGGATCTGCACGGCGGTGTCCGCGACCTTGGCGGCCATCTCGGTGCAGAAGAGTTTGACCATGGAGGCTTCCTTGATGATGGAGGTGCCTTTGGTGTCGCGCAGGCAGGCGGCGTGATAGAGCATCTGGCGGGCGGCGTAGATATGGGTGGCCATGTCGGCCAGCATGAACTGCACGGCCTGGAATTCGGCGATGGGTTTGCCGAACTGGAAACGCTGCTTGGCGTAGTCCACCGAGAGCTCCAAGAGCTTCTGGGCCGAGCCCAGGGCGCTGGCGCCCATGGTCAGCCGTCCCTTGTCCAGGGTTTTCATGGCGGTCTTGAAGCCCTGTCCGATCATCTTGTCGCCGCCGATGACGCGGTCCTTGGGAATGCGGCAGTTGTCGAAGATGAGTTCGCAGGTGTGGGAGCCGCGCATGCCCATCTTGCGCTCGATGGTGCCCACGAAGTAGCCGGGGTCGGTTTTCTCGACGATGAAGGCGGTGATGCCGCCCTTGGCCTTTTTGGCCTTGTCGGTGAGGCAGAAGACGCAGGCGACATCGGAGACGCTGCCGTTGGTGATGAAGTGCTTGCGGCCGTTAAGAATCCACTCGTTGCCCTTTAATTCGGCGGTGGTCTGCACGTTGGCGGCATCGGAGCCGGCCTCGGGCTCGGAGAGGGCGAAGCAGGTGGTGAACTCGCCGCTAGCCATCTTGGGCAGGTAGTATTCTTTTTGCTCCTGGGTGCCGTCGATGACGATGCCCTGGGAGCCGATGCCGTTGTTGGTGCCGATGCGGGTGCGGAAGCAGGCGTTGGTCTTGGAGAGTTCCTCATAGACCAGGCACTCGCCCAGGACGGAGAGGCCCAAGCCGCCGAAGTCCTCGGGGATGGACAGGCCAAAGAGGCCCAGTTCGCGCATCTTGTCCACGATGTCTTCGGGGATGTGGTCGTCGTCCTCCACCTGGCGGCTAATGGGGTCCAGGTCTTGTTTGACGAAGCGTTTCACGGTGTCCACCATGAGGCGCAGGTTCTCGGGGATAGAAAATTCCATGATTGGCTCTCCTGGTTGGGTGGGGTCCGGCCTGGCGCGTGGGCGGCTGGTGCCGGCTGTTTGGGGTGGACAGAGGCAAGCTTCGTGCCCAGGCGGGATAGCCGGGGCAACCAGGCGTAAATACTTAATATATGTTATGAGAAGCGGGAAAGGCCGATGCGGGGGGCAGTTGCGGGGGCGGTTTTGTATAGATTCATATACAGAAAATGCGCCGATAATGGCACAAAATAGCCTTGCATGATTACATGTTAGCTATATTGTGCCATGTTGCACATGTGTGTATAAATATTCATACACTTGTAGAATAATATATACACAAAATTGGCGTCCTCAGCCCCGCGCGGGGGGCTCCAGGCCGTGGCGGTGCAGCTTCTGATAAAGGCCCGTGCGGTGTATGCCAAGTAATTCCGCTGTCTTGGTGCGATTGCCCCCGGCCAGCTCCAGGGCCCGCTCCAACACCCGGCGCTCGAAGCTGGCCATCTCCTCCTTGAGGCTGCCCAGGCGCTGGGCCGGCTCGGGCTGGCCGGGCTGGGGGGCGCGCACCTCCAGGGGCAGGTGGCGCACCTGGATGACCTCGCGCCCGGCCTCCACGGCGGCCCGCTCCAGCACGTTGGTCAGCTCGCGCACGTTGCCCGGCCAGGCGTGGGCGGCCAGCAGGCTCATGGCCGCCGGGTCGATGCGCTGGGGCGCGCTGGGGTTGCGCTCGCGCAAAAGGCTCAAGACATGGTAGGCCAGGCGGGGGATGTCCTCGGGGATGTCGCGCAGGGCCGGGGTGCGCAGGGGGAAGATGTTGAGGCGGTAGAAGAAATCGCCCCGGAAGCCGCCGGCCTTGACCATGGTGTGCAGGTCGCGGTTGGTGGCGGCGATGACCCGAAAATCCAGGCGCAGGGTGCGGGTGCCGCCCACCCGCTCCACCTCGCGCTCCTGGATGACGCGCAGCAGCTTGACCTGCATGGAAATGGGCAGCTCACCTATTTCGTCCAGGAAAATCGTGCCCTTGTCCGCCAGCTCGAACTTGCCCGGCTTGCCTTGGCGGCGCGCTCCGGTAAAAGCCCCGCCCTCGTAGCCAAACAGTTCGGACTCGAAAAGCTCCTGGGGGATGGAGGCGCAGTTGACCTTGACCAGGGGTTTTTCGCGCCGGCTGGAGAGTTGGTGGATGGCGTGGGCCAGGATCTCCTTGCCGGTGCCGGTCTCGCCGGTGACGAGCACGGGCAGGTCGCTGGCCGCGGCCTGGGCCGCCGCCCGGCGCAGGTCCTGGACCTTCTTGGACTCGCCCACATAGCGGTCCAGGGTGTAGCGGCTGCGGTAGACCTGGCGCAGCTCCTGCTCGTAGTAGCTCAGCTTGCCGGCCAACAGCTCCAACTGGCGGGCCATCTTCTTGATCTTCTGGGGGTGCCAGGCCATGAGCTTGCCCACCGCCCCGATGATCTCGCCCTGGTTGTTGCGCAGGGGGATGCGGGCCACCAGGCGCTCCTTGCCCCGGATGCGCAACAGCTTGCCTATCTCGGCCCGGCCGGACTTGAGCACCCGGGGCAGCATGCTCTCCGGGTTAAGCTCGTTTACGTGCATGCCCAGGACCTCTTCCTGGGTCTTGCCGTAGATGTCCTCGCTGTGGCTGCTCAAAAAGCGCACGATGCCTTGGCTGTCCACCACGATCTGGGACTCGTAGGGGTTGTCCAGGAGGGCGCTAAGCAGTTCGGGCGGCATGCCGCGGTAGTCGTTCTGGTCCATGGCTCTCTCCGGCGGGCGGTCAGGGAACCTGAGCCTACTTTATAGCATGG
>CAZLSD010000045.1:0-16748 GCA_964561775.1 uncultured Desulfarculus sp.
GCGCGGGCTTGGCGGGCTTTTTTTGCGGCAGCAGATCGTCGCTGACCGGGGGGCCCAGCAGGCAGCCGGGCGGCGCCGATTCGGCCAGCCACAGCCTCTCGCCCCACTGGGCCAAGAGCGCCCCTTGCTCCTGGGCGCGGCGGGCCTGCACCGTGACCAGGATGGGCTCGGCGTCGCGGCGGCGGCCCAGTTGAAGGGCCTGCCGCTCGTCAACGGCCAGGATCACCCAACCGCCCGGGGGGGCCTTGAGTCCCCGCTCACGGATGACGGCGTAGGCCTTGCGCCGCGCGCCGTAATAGAGATGCCCCGGCGGGTCCTGGCCGTACTCGGGCTGGAGAGGCTGGCGCTCACGGCTGCGCATGCGCCCCTCGGTCAGTTCCAGGGCCTGCGGGGCCAGGCGCTCGGCCGCCTCCACCAGCATGGCCTCGCGCACGTGGCGCCAGCCATCCTCGTCGTGCAGGGCCTGCAACAGCTCCTTGACCGGCACCCAGCCCTCGGCGTCGGGGACCAGGGCGAACTCGTCCGGCCGCACGCCCAGGGCATAGCTGAGCATGCGCACCAGCGCGGTTTCCTTCTGGTCCTGGCGGCGGGGCATGAACTAGCGGTATTCCTCGGCCAGGCCGGTGGGGGAGAGCACGAAGCGCTTGTTGCCTTCAGGGTGCCAGAGCATCACCTGCCAGTCTTCGGCCCGGTCTTTGAGCGGGGTTATCTGGGCCAGCAGGGGCGCGGCAGGTTCGGCCCCGGCGGTCTTGATAACCTCTGGCGTCAGGCGGCCCTGGGGCTCGGCCTGGAAATAGGCTGCGATCTTGGGGCCTATTTCCCGGGCCGTGACCCGGGCCAGGTCGTCAAGGGCGCTGGTCTGGCGGGCATAGTGGGCAAAAATGAAGATGCCCGCGATGCACAGAACGCTGATGAGGGCCAAGGCCTCCATGCTGACGAAACCGCGGCTGGCGCGTATGGAGCGTGACATGGCCTAGAATCCCTCCAGGCGGTGGGTGATGCGCCCGCCCATGACCGTGAGCACGGCGCGGCCGGGCAGGGTCAGTCCGGCAAAGGGCGTGTTGCGCGAGAGCGACTTGAAGCTTTCCGCCTCCACGGTCCAGGGGCGGGCCGGGTCGATGACCGCCACGTCGGCGGGCAGGCCCACCTGCAAGCATCCCTGCTCCAATCCCAGCACCCGGGCCGGGCCGGCGGTCAAGCGCTCGATGGCCTGGCTTAAGCTGAGCGCGCCCTGGGCCACCAGCTCCAGCATCACCCCCAGGCAGGTCTCCAGGCCCACCACCCCGAAGGCGGCGATGTCGAACTCCACCAGCTTTTCCAGGCTGGAGTGGGGCGCGTGGTCGGTGGCCACGGCGTCGATGACGCCCTCGGCCAGACCCTGGCGCACGGCCTGGCGATCCTTTTCGCTGCGTAGGGGCGGGTTCATTTTGCGATGGGTGTCGTAGTCGCCCACGTCCTGGTCGGTGAGCAGCAGATAGTGGGGCGCGGTCTCGCCGCTGACCTTGAGCCCGGCCTGCTTGGCCCGGCGCAGGGCCTCCACGCTGCCCGCGCAGGAGATGTGGGCGATGTGCACCCGCGCCCCGGAAAGGCGGGCCAGGTTCAGATCGCGCTCCACCGCCACCACCTCGGCTTCGGCGGGGATGCCGCGCAGGCCCAGGCGGGTGGCCGTGGGGCCTTCGTGCATGACCCCGCCCGAGGACAGGCGCAGATCCTCGCTGTGGCAGAAGACCGGGATATCGAAGCTGGCGGCGTATTCCATGGCCCGGCGCAGGAGCAGGCTGTCGCTGACGGGGTGGCCGTCGTCGCTCACCGCCCGGCAGCCCGCCTCCTTGAGCTCGGCCATGTCGGCCAGGGCCTCGCCCTTGAGGCCCCTGGTGATGGCCCCCACCGGATAGACCCGGGCCAGGCCGGCCTGGCGGGCCTTTTCCAGAATGAAGTCGGTGACGGCCCGGCTGTCGTTGACCGGGTTGGTGTTGGGCATGCAGCAGACCGAGGTGAAGCCTCCGGCCGCGGCGGCGGCCGAGCCCGAGGCTATGGTCTCCTTGTATTCCTGCCCCGGCTCGCGCAGGTGTACGTGCAGGTCTATGAGCCCTGGCGTGACCAGGCAGCCGGCGCAGTCCACCACCTGGGCGCTCTCGTCGGCCAGCTCCGCTCCCAGGCCGGCGATGCGGCCACCGGCCAGCAGAAGGTCGCCCTCTTGATCCAGGCCCGAGGCCGGGCAGAGCAGGCGTCCGCGTTTAAGCAGCAGGCGGGGGGGGGCGTTGTGGTCGCTCATCGGGCCTCCGAGCCTATCAGCAGGTACAAAAGCGCCATGCGCACGGCCACGCCGTTGGCCACCTGCTCCAGGATGACCGAGTGGGGGCCGTCGGCCACCTCGGGGGATATCTCCACCCCCCGGTTGATGGGGCCGGGATGCATGATGATCACGTCGGGCTTGGCCTTTTTCAGGTGCTTGAGCCCCAGGCCGAAGCGCTGGGCGTATTCGCGCAGGGAGGGGAAGAGCACGTCTTGCAGGCGCTCCTGCTGCACCCGCAGCATGATCACCACGTCGGCGTCCTCCACGGCCTCAGACATGGAGGAGCAGACGCCCACGCCCAGGCTTTCCACATAGGGCGGCAGCAGGGTGCGCGGCCCGAACACGCGCACCCGCGCGCCCATGGTGCCGAGCCCGATGATGTCGGAGCGGGCCACCCGTGAGTGGTTGATGTCGCCCACGATGGAGATGTTAAGCCCCTCCAGGCGGCCTTTGTGCTCGCGGATGGTGAGCATGTCCAAGAGGCCCTGGGTGGGATGCTCGTGGGTGCCATCGCCGGCGTTGATGATGGAGGGACTGACGTGGCGGGCCAGCAGATGGGGCGCGCCGCTCATGTTGTGGCGCATCACGATGAGGTCCGGGGACATGGCCTCCAGGTTGCGCGCGGTGTCGATCAGGGTCTCGCCCTTGGTCAGGCTGCTGGTGCTGGCCGCCAGCGAGACGGTGTCGGCGCTAAGCCGCTTGGCCGCTATCTCGAAGGAGGTGCGGGTGCGCGTGGAGGCCTCCACGAAGAAGTGCACCACGGTCTTGCCGCGCAGGGTTGGCACCTTCTTGATGGGGCGGCTGTTGATCTCCTTGAGCGAGGCCGCGGTGTCCAATACCAGGTTGATTTCCTGGGCGGAGACCCCCTCCAGGCCCAGGAGATGTCGGCGGGGCGCGCTCACGCCTTTATGCCTGCCTTTCTTGCGCTGGAGCCTTGGCCCAAAAAAAACCTCCGTGCAGCAACCGTGCGGCGGAGGTCCTCAGCGGGCGCCCGGCGCGGCCGGGGAACCCGTTGTGATATTTTGGCAGCCATAGGCGCTGATCCTAGGGTGGGATGACAACGACGTATCATCTCATTATTAACAAAGCAATGGGTTAGTGTCAAGCAGGCGGGGCTGGAAGGAGCAGGGCGGGCATGGTACAAACTACTGTATGGCTGTTGACCTGACAAGCTTCATCGCCTCCCTGGGGCGGGATTTGCGCCTTTCCGGCGACACCGTGCACGTGGAGCACATCCCCGCCCGGCCGTCCCGCTTCCATCCCCGCGATCCCCAACTAGACCCGGCCCTGGTCCAGGCCCTGGCCATGCAAGGCGTGACCCGGCTCTATTCCCATCAGGGCCAGGCCCTTCAGTTGGCCCGCGCGGGGCGTGATCTGGTGGCGGCCACGCCCACGGCCAGCGGCAAGAGCCTGGTCTATGCCCTGCCCGTGCTGGAGCGCCTGCTCAAAGAGCCCCAGGCCAAGGCGCTCTTCATCTTTCCCTTGAAGGCCCTGGAGCAGGACCAGCTGGCCTCGCTGAACACCCTGGCCGTGAGCGCGGGCCTGGGGCCGGTGGCGGCGGTATATGACGGCGACACCCCGGCCTCCCTGCGCAAGCGCCTGCGCGACCAGCCGCCGCCCGTGCTCATCACCAATCCCGACATGCTGCACGCGGGCATCTGCGCCTATCCCGACGCCTGGCAGGCGCTCTTGGCCAACCTGCGCTGGGTGGTCATCGACGAGGTGCACACCTACCGGGGAGTCTTCGGCTCCCAGGTGGCCCAGGTGCTGCGGCGGCTGCTGCGCCTGGCCGCGGCCCAAGGTTCCCAACCCCAGTTCGTGCTCTGCTCGGCCACCATCGCCAACCCCGGCGACCACGCCGCCGCCCTGACCGGCCGCGAGTTCGTCCCGGAACAGGTCATAGACCAGTGCGGAGCGCCGGCGGCCGGCCGCCGCTTCGTCATGGTAAACCCCCAGGGAGCGGCCAGCACCGCCGCGGCCCAGCTCTTGACCCACGCCGTGCGCCGGGGCTTGTCCACCATCTGTTTCACCCGCTCGCGCCTGCACACCGAGCTGATCCATGGCTGGGTCACTCGCCAGAACCCTGATCTGCGCGGCTTGGTGGCTGGCTACCGGGCGGGTTTCCTGCCCGAGGAGCGCCGCCAGATCGAGCGCGATCTCAGTGCCGGACGCCTGGCCGGGGTGGTCACCACCAGCGCCCTGGAGATGGGCATAGACATAGGCGGGCTGGATGTCTGCATCCTGGTGGGTTATCCCGGCAGCCAGATCAACACCTGGCAGCGCGGGGGCAGGGTGGGGCGCGCCGGCCGGGAGAGCGCCATCTTCCTGGTGGCCCAGCCCGACGCCCTGGACCAGTACTTCCTGGCCCATCCGCGGCAGTTTTTCAGCCGGCCCGTGGAGGCCGCGGTGCTGGACCCGGACAACCCCTATGTGGTGGGCCCCCATCTGCTCTGCGCCGCCGCCGAAGAGCCCCTTCACCGCAAGGACGCCTTCTTCGATTTGAAACGGCATCAGGGCTTGGTGCAAAAGCTGCTCTCCCAGGGCCAACTGCTGGAAGACGCCGGGGGGCAGCGCCTTTTCTGCCATCGCCAACGCCCCCAGCGCCTGGTGGACCTGCGCGGGGCCGGGGAGAGCTACGCGATATTGGACCCCCAGGGCAAGGTGGTGGGCTCCCTGGACGGGGTGCGGGTTTTCAAGGAAGGCTATCCCGGCGCGGTTTATCTACACCGCACCCGCACCTATCTGGTGGATCGCCTGGATTTGGTCCAACGCAAGGTTCAGGCCGCCCCCCGCCAGGTGGACTACTACACCCGGGCCCGCTCGGACAAACAGACCGAGATACTGGAGGAGACCGCGCGCCGGCCGGTGGCCAACTTCCTGCTGCGCCAGGGCAAGCTCAAGGTCACGGAAGTCGTCAACGGCTACGAGCGCCGCCGCTTGAGCGGCCAGGACCTGCTGGGGGTCTTCCCCCTGGACCTGCCGCCCTTGACCTTCGAGACCCACGGCCTGTGGCTGGACATCGAGGACTCCCTGCGCAGATTGGTGGAGAGCCGGGGCCGGCACTTCATGGGCTCCATTCACGCCCTGGAGCACGCGGCCATCAGCATGTTCCCCCTCTTCGCCCTTTGCGACCGGGGCGACATAGGCGGCATCTCCATACCCCTGCACCCCCAGACCGCCAAGGCCGCGGTCTTCATCTATGACGGGGCGCCCGGCGGGGTGGGCCTGGCCGAGCGCTGTTTTGATCTGATGGAGGAGCTGCTGGCCAAGGTGGAGGAGCTGCTGGACGGCTGCCCCTGCGAGGATGGTTGCCCGGCCTGCGTGCACTCGCCCAAGTGCGGCTCGGGCAACAAGCCCCTGGACAAGGAGGGAGCCTTGCTGCTCACCCGCGCCTTGTTGGGGCGGGAGGCGCTGGCCTCGGCGGCTCAGGACGAGGCGGTCATCACGCCTGCGCCGGAAATTGTGCTGCCCAGGATTAGGCCGGAGCTGCGCTGGGGCGTGCTGGACCTGGAGACCCAGCGCCTGGCCCAGGAGGTGGGCGGCTGGAACAACGCCCACCTGATGCGGGTCAGCGTGGCCGTGCTCTATGACAGCGACGACGGCGGCTTCAAGGTATTCAAGGAGAGGGACATACCCCGCTTGCTGGAGCATTTGGCCCAGCTCCAGATGGTCGTGGGCTTCAACATCAAGCGCTTCGACTACGCCGTGCTCAGCGCCTATACGGCCAAAAACCTGGGTCTGTTGCCCACCCTGGACCTCTTGGAGGACGTGAGCGCCGCCCTGGGGCACCGCCTAAGCCTGCAAGCCCTGGGCGAGGCCACCCTGGGCGCCAGCAAGAGCGCCGATGGCCTGCAAGCCGTGGCCTGGTGGCGTCAGGGGCTCATGGAGCCCCTGACCGCCTATTGCCGCCAGGACGTGGAGCTGACCCGCGACCTGTTCCTCTATGGTCAGCGCGAGAGCCACCTGCTCTTTTGCCGCAAGGACGGAGTACGCCTGCGCGTGCCCGTGGACTGGTCCTGGGCCAGCCTGCGCCGCCGCCTGGCTTGAAAGGCGCTACTTTTTCTGCGAGGCCAGGCTCTGGCCGTTCTTGCCCCAGTTCTCCAGGGGGTATTCTTCTATGAGCACCGAGGTGGCGGCGGGATCCTTGCCCAGCACGTCGGCCAGCACCTTGGTCACCCCGGCGATGACCTGCTCTTTTTGCTGGGCGGTATAGTTTCCCGGAGCCATCTTGATGTTGATGAAGGGCATGGGTACTCTCTCCCTGCATGGGGTTGGCAAACGGGCCATATTCGGCGGCCATGTCTGGCAGCCTGTCCTGGCCAAGATTGGGCCATGTCATCAACCGCGAGGCGCTTGACCTATGACCAGACCTAGTATACTCCGCCGCGCCCTCATCGCCCTGGCCTTGCTGACGCTGCTGGCCTCCTGCGCCCCGCCGCCTCCGGCTCCGCCCCCGCCCGAGCTTCCTCCACCGGCCGTGCCCGCCCTGGAGCTGGTGACTCAAGCCGAGTGGCCGCTCATGGAGGACGACCTGGACCTGGCCAGCCTGGCCGAGGCCGCCGGCCATTCCCTGGCCTATCTGCGCCGGGCCAACGCCAGCCAAACCTACGATTTCGCCGGGGAGCGCTACAGCGCCGCCGAGATGGCCCAGGGCATCACGCGCCTACAGGAAATCTTGCGCCAAAACACCCAGGCCACGGCGCGCACCACGGCTATCCGCCGCGAGTTCAACCTCTACCGCGCCAGCGGCCGCGACGGCCAGGGGACCACCCTCTTCACCGGCTATTACGAGCCAGTGCTGGAGGCGCGCCGCCATCCCGTCAAGGGCTTCACCCAGCCCCTCTACGCCACGCCCAATGATCTGATCAGCGTGGACCTGAGCCAGTTTTCCTCCGAGCTGCCCAAGCGCCAGATCGTGGGGCGGGTCTCGGGCAAAAAGCTCATCCCCTACCACGAACGTGACGCCATAGAACACCAGAACGTCCTGCAAGGCCAGGCCCAAATCCTGGCCTGGGTGGCCGACCCGGTGGAGGCCTTTTTCCTGCACATACAGGGCTCGGGCCAGGTGCATTTCTCCGACGGCGGCCGCCTGCGCCTGGGCTACGCCACCAACAACGGCCGGCCCTACCGGGCCATCGCCAAGCTGCTCATGGACGAGGGCCTGATGACCCTTGACGAGATGTCCATGCAGAGCATCAAGCGCCTGCTGGAAAAGCGTCCGGACCTGCGGCGCAGGGTGCTCTCCTACAATCCCTCCTACGTGTTTTTCCGGCCGCTCTCGCCCGAGGGCGGACCCCTGGGTTGCTACGAGCTGCCGCTCACCGCCGGGCGCTCGGTGGCCACCGACCGCCGCGTCTTCCCCGGCCTGGCCATGTGCTTCATCAGCGGCGACCGTCCTGAAGTAGGCCGCGGAACGGCCAGCTTTTCCCGCTTCGTGCTCAACCAGGACACCGGAGGGGCCATCCGCGGACCGGGGCGGCTGGACCTCTTCTATGGCAGCGGACCGGCCGCCGGCGAACTGGCCGGGCGCATGAAGCACAAGGGACGCCTCTATTTCCTGGCCCCCCGGCGGAGTTAGCCGGTCAGGCTAAGAGCAAGCCGGCCGGCGCGCCGCTTGCGCGCAAGAGGGGAAAAGCGACCGTTTGCGCCCGCGCAAGCGGCGTGACGGCCGGCGGGTTCGCATCAGTCTTGCAACGATACTGAAGAGCCAAGTAATGTGGTTTTTAGCCGATTAGCACGGCTGGAACCCAGGCAGGGGAGGGCGCATGGAAGAAAAATTGATCGGCCAGACCAGGCTGACCCTGACCCAAGGCGACATTACCCAGGCCGACACCGAGGCCATCGTCAACGCGGCCAACAGCCGTCTGGCCGGAGGCGGCGGGGTGGACGGGGCCATTCATCGGGCGGGAGGCCCCCAGATCATGGAGGAATGCCGGCAAATCGGCCACTGCCCCACGGGCGGCGCGGTCATCACCACGGGCGGCCGGCTAAAGGCCAAGAAGGTCATCCACACCGTGGGGCCCATCTATCGGGGCAGCCCCCAGGACGCCCAGTTGCTGGCCAGCGCCTACCGCAGCTCACTGGAGCTGGCGGCCCGGCACGGCTTGCGCACCGTGGCCTTCCCCAGCATCTCCACCGGGGCTTACGGCTACCCGCTTGCTCAAGCTGCCGATGTAGCCCTGGACGCGGTGAAGCTTTCCATCCTCGCTCACGGCGACGCCTTCGACGAAGTCCGCTTCGTCCTTTTCGGAGACGAAGCCCACCAGGCCTACCGGCAGGCTCTGGCCCGGCTGGGCTAGGCTGGCGGGCTGGGTCGCGGCGGGGGCCTTGGTTGGCGCAGGGCTGGCGGGCTCCAGCGGCAAGGAGGCCAGAACTGGCCTTGGCTTTTCAACCGTGGCGGCCGGAGCGGGCGGCGTTGGAGGAGTCTGGCGTGGCTCGGCCCTTACCGTCTCGGCTTGGATCGGCGCTGCCGACGCCTGCGGGCTGGCCGCGCGGCTTGGCCGCTCCACCACCGGCAATTCGCCGTGGTTGGCGGCCGGCTGGCTCAAGATCGGCGGCCCGGTTTGGGCGCTCCGGTCCTTCAACGCCTCCAGGTGCCGCTCGGCCAGGGGATAGTAGCGGGGCATAACTTCGCGTGCCTGCTGGAAGTGGTCCAAGGCCCGGTCGTAATCGCCTTGCCAGGCCAACACGGTGCCCAGGTTGTTGTGGGCCTGGGCCGGGCCAGAACCCCGCTCGAAGGCGCGCAGGGCCTCCCGGTGGCGGCCGCGCTGGGTCAGCACCATGCCCAGGTTGTTGTAGGCCAGGCGATAGCCAGGGTCCAGGGTCAGAGCCTGGCGCAGGCTGCTCTCGGCCTGGCTGAGGTTGCCCAGCAGCATGTGGGATAGAGCCTGGTTGTTGTACAGCGCTGGCAGGTCTGGGCGCTGGGCCAGGGCGGCCTTGAAGTGGGTAAGGGCCTGGGCGGGGCGGTGCTGGCGGTTGGCCATGATGCCCAGGGCGTTGTGGGAGCGCCACAGCTTGGGGTCAAGTTCCAAGGCCTTTTTCAAGGGCGGCTCGGCGTCCTCCAGGCGGTTCTGGGCGAAAAGCGCCAGGCCCAAGCCCTGCCATAGCACGGGATTCTTGGGTTCGGCCTGGCAAAGCTCCTGGAAAAGCTGCTCGGCCGGCACGAACATGCCGCCCTTGAGGCTGGCCTCCCCCACCTTAAGCCGCAGGCGGCGCTTGACCTCCGGCTCGGCCAGGCCGATGGCCCGGCTGTACTGGTACAGGGCGGCCGGGATGTCGCCTTGCCGGGCCAGCATGTCGCCGTGGCTCTCCAGGCGGGCCGGGTCCAGCTTGACCTCGCTGTCTGTTTCGCCGGCCTTGTCGCGGGCGCGCTGCAAGGCCAGCAGCCGGTCGGCCTCGTTGGGGGCCAGGGCGCGGGATCCGGTGATGTTGCTGGAGCCGCAACCGGCCAGCAAGGAAGCGGCCAGCAACAGGGCCAGGCCCGACCAAGCTGAATATCCTCGTTGCCGCAACTCGGTCCTCCTTGCCTACTTCAGGATGCTCTCGCTCACCCGGATGATGGCCGGTCCGGCCATGACCACCATGATGGCGGGGAAAATCATGAACAGCACCGGGAAGAGAAGCTTGAGCGGCACCTTGGCCGCCAGTTCCTCCATCTTTTGCCGCCGCTTGACGCGCACCGAATCCGAGTGCACGCGCAAGGAGCGCCCCACGCTGACCCCGAAGCGGTCGGCTTGGACCAGCATGCTCACCAGGCTGGATATCTCATCCACGCCGCAGCGGTTGGCCAGGTTCTTGAGCGACATGTCGCGGGGTATGCCGGCCTTCAGCTCCAGGGAGACGGTCCCCAGTTCTCCGGCCAGGGTGGGCGCGGATATCCTGACCTCGTCGGCCACGCGCCGGATGGCCGCGTCCAGACCCAGGCCGGCCTCCACCGAGATGACCAGCAGGTCCAGCACGTCGGGCAGCTCGCGCAGGACGCGATCGCGCCGGCGGCCCAGCTTGGATTGCAGGATGAAGCCGGGCAGCAGATAGCCGATGCCGGCCGAGAAGGCCAGGATCAGGGGCAGGCGCTCGGGCTGGAAGAACCTGGGCAGGGGCGAGAGCGCGCACACCGCCGGCAGCAAGAACAGGGAGAGCACCCGCGCCCCTTGGAAGGCGTTGATGGCCGTGGGCGAGCGGAAACCAGCCTGCACCAGATCGCGCTTCAGCTTGCTGGCCTGCCAGTCCTGTTGGGGCTTGGCCGGCCCGGATAGCTTGCTCAGGATGCTGGTCAGGGTTTCGCGCAGCTTTTGCGGCAGAGCCAGCTTCTCGCGCTTCTGGGAGGGCTCTATCAGGGCTTCCACCCGCCGCCAGGCCGGGCCTCGGCTAAGCCACCAGAGCCAGGCCGCGGCCATGACCATGAATACGGCCAGGCCGGCCAATATGCTGGCCAGCAGTTCGCCCGTCCAGGTTCCCAGGCCTGCCTCGTTCATTGGCGGCTCACACCTTTATATTGACGAGTTTGCGGATGACCAGCATGCCCA
Source organism: uncultured Desulfarculus sp. (assembly GCA_964561775.1). Lineage (GTDB taxonomy): Bacteria > Desulfobacterota > Desulfarculia > Desulfarculales > Desulfarculaceae > JACRDC01. The sequence goes on from CAZLSD010000045.1 coordinate 10,822, forward strand.
GTACCTGGAAGGTTCCACCCATGACCAGCATCATCCTGCCCACCGGATGGGTGAAGAGAAGATCGATGTAGCCCGGGCTGATCATCAGCAGCACCCCCAGCAGCAGGGGGGCCAGAAGGGACAATATGATGCCCGAGAGCCTGCCCTCGGCCGAGAGCGCTCGCACCTGGCGCAGAAGCCGGAAGCGCTCGCGGATGATGTGGCCGATGTTGTCCAAAATCTCGGCCAGGTTGCCGCCGGTTTCCTTTTGCAGGATCACCGCGGTCACGAAGAACTTCACGTCCTGCAACCCCACCCGCTTGACCATGTCGTTCAGGGAGTCCTCCAGCACCTTGCCGTAGGAATAATCGTCGAAGGTCTTGCTGAACTCGGCGGCCACCGGGTCTTCCAGTTCGTCGCCCACCATGCGCAGGGCCGAGCCAAAGGAGTGACCGGCGCGCAAGGCGCGGGATATCAGTTCCACGGCCTCGGGGAACTGCTCGTCAAAGGCCTTGAGCCGTGACTTGCGCAGCTGCTTCAGCCAGGCCACCGGCCCCACAATGCCCAATACGACCAGGCCCAGGCCCAGGGGCAGGCTGCCACGCCAGGCGCCCACGGCCAGGCCCAAGGCGGCCAGCACGGCCATCAAGAGCACCAGAGTGCCCAGGTTGCAGGGGTTGCCGGCCTGGTGCAGCAAGAGCTGCACGTCGGCCTCGCGGGGCAGGGTCTTTAGCAGACGGTTGAGCAGGGGGATGGTGGAGAGCGAGCGGTCGCGCATGAGCAGGCGCACGGTGGCCGGCTGTTCCTGATAGCGCAGCTCCTCCAGACGGCGGCGCTGGGCCTCCTGGCGCTTGCGGTCGGCGCTGAAGAGAAACCACTCCAGCACCAGCGTGGCCGAGAGCACGCTCAGGAAGATAAGGCCGGTGACGCCCCAGATCATCATAGGCCGCCGCCGCCCGATTCGGCGAAGACGCTGCCCTCCAGTTCCATGCCATGGGCCTTGATGCGGTCCGCGCAGCGGGGCCGGATGCCGGTGGGGCCGAAGCGTCCCACCACCCTTCCGCGATCGTCCACCCCCATCTGGGTGTATTTGAAGATTTCCTGCATGCTGATAGTGTCGCCCTCCAGGCCGGTGATCTCCGATAGGCTCATGAGGCGTCGGGAGCCGTCGCTTAAGCGGGCCAACTGGATGACGATGTGCACGGCCGCGGCCACCTGCGAGCGGATGGCCTTGTCGGGGATCTCCAGGCCAGCCATGGACATCATGGTCTCCAGGCGGCTCAGGGCGTCGCGGGGGCTGTTGGCGTGCACGGTGGTCAGGCTGCCGTCGTGGCCGGTGTTCATGGCCTGCATCATGTCCAGGGCCTCGCCGCCGCGCACCTCGCCCACCACGATGCGGTCGGGGCGCATACGCAGGGCGTTGCGCACCAGGTCGCGCAGGGAGACCTCGCCCTGGCCCTCGATGTTGGAGGGCCTAGTCTCCAGACGAACGATGTGGTCCTGCTGGAGCTGCAACTCGGCCGAGTCCTCGATGGTCACGATGCGCTCGTGCTCGGGGATGAAGGAGCTCATCACGTTCAAGAAGGTGGTCTTGCCGGTGCCGGTGCCTCCGCTGATGATGACGTTAAGCCGCGATTTGACGATGGCCTCCATCAGCTTGGCCACCGGCGGGGTGATGGTGCCCACCTTGATGAGGTCGTCCACCTTGAGGGGGTCCACGGCGAACTTGCGGATGGAGAGCACCGAGCCGTCCAGGGCCAGGGGCGGGATGACCGCGTTTACGCGGCTGCCGTCGGCCAGGCGGGCGTCCACCATGGGCGAGGACTCGTCGATGCGGCGGCCCACCGCCGTGGCGATCTTGTCGATGATCTTGAGCAGGTGCTGCTCGTCGCGGAAGCGCACGTTGACGCGCTCCAGGCGGCCGCGCCGCTCCACGTAGACCTTGAAGGGTCCGTTGACCAGGATGTCGTTGATGGTGGGGTCGGCCAGCAGCGGCTCCAGGGGGCCCAGGCCCAGCACCTCGTTCTTGATCTCGCGCACCAGGGTGTCGCGTTCGCTGGCGCTCAAGGGCTCGGGCTCGCTCTCCAGCACCACGCGGATGGCGGCCTCCAGCTCCTTCTCGGCCTGCTTCTCCGGCGAGCCCGAGAGCAGGGACAGGTCCATCTGGTCGATGACCTTGTAATGGGCCCGGGCCTTCAGGTCCTGAAAGGCGCTCTCCCGGATTTGATCCTGCTGGCTCACTTCGCCCCGCACCAGGGTAAGTCCGTTGGCCGCGGCCAGGCGTTCACGCAGGCTCATGCCTTGGCTCCCTTGATATCCAGGATGGTCTGGGCCAGATCCTGCACCTGCTTGGACCACTTGGCCCGTGGCCAATCGCGCAACACCGGCCGGCCAGCGTTGCCAGCCTGCAAGATGATGGGGGTGTCGTTGGGCAAAAAGGCCAGAACCTCACGCCCCAAGGCCCGCTTCACCTCGGCGCGGTCAACGCACCCCTTGGCGCCGTCGCGGTTGACCACCACGGAGATCTTTTGCGGCGAGTGCCCCAGCCGCTCGCTCAGGTGCATGAGCCGGCGGGCGCTTTTCAGGCCCACCACCGTGGGTTCCACCACCATGATCACCATCTCCGAGCGGTCCTGGGCCAGCAGGGTCACCTCGTTCAGGTGGCTGGACAGGTCCATGATAACGAAGGCGTGGGAGTCGCTTAAGTGATCCAGGGCCCGGCCCACGTGCACCGCGCCCACGCCCTCGGCCGATACCGGGTCCACCGGCGCGGCCAAAAGCCGCAGCCCCGGGGCCACCTCGGTCAACAGGCTGTCCATCAGCACCGCGTCCAGGCGGTTGAACTCGCTCGCCACGTCGGTGAAATCGCGCAAGGGGTCCAGGTCCAGCATCACCGCCAGGTCGCCGCCGGCGAAGTCCAAATCCACCAGGGCCACCCGCTGGCCCAGGGTCTGGCTCAAGGCCCAGCCCAGGTTTATGGCCAGGTGGCTGCCGCCCACCCCGCCCTTGACCCCCATCACCGAGATGAGCCGCCCCTGGGGGGTGCCGACCATCTGGGTCTGGCGCACCAGGCGCAGCACGGCGTCGTTGAAGGCCTGGGGATCGGCCGGCTCCAGCAGGTATTCGCGCACGCCCAGGCGCATGGCCTTCAATATCTCGGCGGGGTCGCTGATGCTGGCCAGGGCCACCACCGAGGCGCGAGGGGCCGAGCGGCGCAGGCGCTCCAGGAGATCGGCCAGGCCCACGGTCTCGGGGGCGTACTCCACCAGCAGGATGTCGGGTTGCAGCTGCATGGCCTTGCGCTCGAACTCCTCGGCCGAGGCCTCCAAGCCCAAGAGCTTGGCCACCGGAGAGGATGCCACCATCTCGCGCAGCTTGTCCCCTCCCTGGCGGGTCAGGTGCAGGGCTAGTACCTGGGTTCCTGGATCGGTCACGAGGCTCTCCTAGCGAATCAGCTTGGCCGTGGCGGCCCGGGTTCCGTAGTTTCCGCCGTCGCCGGTGGTGCTGCCGGGCAGCACGGTCTGGCATTGCAGGTAGCCGGTCAGGTCCTTGTTGGGCGATCCGCGCACCTCGGTGATGACGAAGGTGGTGAAGCCGGCCACGGTGACGCTGGTGGAGCTGCCGCCCGCGCTGACCACGGGCAGGGTCACGGTCCAGGTGCCGTCGCTGCCCTTGTTGTGGTTGAAGTTGTCCCGGAGGTCGTTCCAGGTGTTGGTGCTCAGGTTGCCGTTGGTGACGTAGATGGTGTCGCCCACTTCCAGTTCCGGCGAGGGCAGGCAGCCGCAGATGTAGTTGTCCACGTTTTGGTCGTTGGAGGGCCAAGTGAAGAAGGTGGTCCACTCGGCGTTCTGTTCGTTCTGGCTGTGGAAGGTCAGGTACTCGCCGCAGTTGGGCTGGCCGCCGCTGGTGATGGCGGTGTCCAGCACGGCGATGGGCAGGGTCGTTCCGCCGGAGGGGGAGCTGCTGGCGTAGCTGCGGAAGGCGGTGGAGACCGCGCTCATGCCCACTTGGGGCACGCCCACGATGTTGGCGAAATAGGTGCCCACGGGGGTGTTGGCCTGATCATCGCGGCGCACCCGCACCTGCACGGCGTTGATGTCGTCGGGGTTGGTGAGCCCCATGCCGGTGCGGTAGGGGTCGAAGGCCCCGGCGTCGGTGTCCCAGAACCCGATGGTGAAGTCGTCGCCCGGCGGGCTCTTGAGCGGCAGGGCCTTGCCCAACGCCTTGTTGGCCCGCGAGAACTGGTCCGCGGTGCTTAGCGCGGTGCTGGTTTGCACGGTGACGTTGTGCTCGGAATCCACGGAGAACATGGTGGTGGCGGCGGCCAGGGCCGCCGAGTCGGCCGCGTTTTGCAGCTCGGAGCGGGCGCTGTAGAGCACGCCCAGGTCTATGGCCGCGGCGCTCATGCCCACGGTGGCGGTCAGGGAAACCGCCACCAGGGCGGCCGTCACGCCGCTGTCGTCGCGCAGAAGCTTGCGCAGCTTAGTAAACAGGGTCATGTCCGAACCTCCCCTCTATCTCGCTGCCCGACTTGGGCAGGGCCTCCAGGGGCTGGACCTTCTCGGTCATCTTGCCCAACAGGAGGATGTCCAGGTCGCCGCTGGGAATGAACAGGTTGTCGGTGGGCATCGCCCCGGGGGCGCCCATGCCGGGCTTGACCACCTCGGGGGTGACCACTATGACCAACTCGGTCTGGTTGTTGATGAACTCGGTGGAGCGGAAGAGCGCTCCCAGGATGGGTATGTCCCCCAGGAAGGGGAACTTGGATACCACGTGGTTGACGTCGTCGCGGAAGAGCCCGGCGATGGCGAAGGTCTCGCCGTCGTTGAGCTCGATCTGGGTGGAGGCCTTGCGGGTCTTCAAGCCGGGCACGGTGAAGTTCTGCACCACCACCGCGATGTTGAAGTCCATCTCGCTGACCTCGGGGACCACGTTCATGCGGATGCGGCCGTCTTTTAGCACCTCGGGCTTGAACTTGAGATTAACGCCGAACTTCTTGAACTCGATGGTGATGGTGTCCTTCTGCGGCACCGGCACCGGGAACTCGCCGCCGGCCAGGAACTCGGCCTCCTGGCCGCTGACCGCCACCAGGGTGGGCTCGGCCAGTATCTTGGCCATCTTGTTTTCCGAGAGGATGTCCAGGGCGCCGCGGATGCTGGCCCCGCCGATCTTGAAGCCGCCGATGGCGGTGCTGGTGGTGGAGTAGGTGGTGGTCAGGGCGCCGGTGGCGTCCCAGGATGGAGTGAGCAGGTTGTTAAGCGTGGTGAAGAAAAAGTCGCCGGTGCCGGTGTTGATGGCTCCGATGTTGGTCTTGAAGTTCTTGGTCACGTCGCGCTTGACCTCGGCGAAGCGGACCTTGATGTTGACCTGCTGGTAGCCGCCCACCTCGATGACGCTGGTGACCCAGTTCTTGGTGTCCTCGCCCACGTGCAGGGTGTCGAACAGATCCTTGCGGGGAATGGCGGCCTTGGCCAGGGCCTCGGCCTGGGTCTTGGCCTCCATGCTGGAGACGCGGCCGGAGAGCAGCACCGCGCCTTCCATCTCGCGCACCTCGATGGGCTCGTGGGGCAGTATCTGGTAGAGGTGCTCCTTGAGGCGGGCCAGGTTGCGCGCCACCCGCACCTCGAAGAAGCCGCTGACCCTTTCGTGCTGGTCCCACAGGGTGATGGTGGTGGTGCCCACCTCCTTGCCCACCAGGTAGAGCTGGGTGGGGCTGATGACCACCACGTCGCAGATGTCGTCCTTGCCCACGCTCACCCGCTTGATGCCGGCGGGTATGTCCAGGAGGCGGGTGTGGCCTATCTTGAGTTCCAGGCCGGCCGGCGTGGGAGGCATGGCTGGCCCGGCCAGCGCCTGGGCGGGGCAGAAGAAAGTGGCGGCCAGCAGCACAGCTATGACCAGACGGGACACTGGCTCATCTCCTGGAGGGGGCGGGAGTGGGTTGAGGG
>CAZLSD010000046.1:0-12674 GCA_964561775.1 uncultured Desulfarculus sp.
CCCCAGACCGCGCCCGCCGCCTCTGCCGAGGGAGCGCCCGAGGCCAACGGGGAGCCTGGCGCCTCCGCCGCCCGCCGCAAGCGCCGCCGCCGCTCTGGCAGTTCCCGGCGGCGCAGCCGGGCCCGCAAGGACGCCAGCGTGGCCACGGACTCCGGCGCGGACCCCTCCCCCGGCGCTCAGGGCGAGTGAGTTTGCCCGTCTGCCGGTCTTCCTTGGCGTCCCGCCACACCGACTTTGTCGCTAGGGTTTTTCAGCCCTTGGCCAGATGCTTGCGCACAAGTTTTCGTTCCAAGAGCATTTCGGACAACCAATTGATTTTAATTTTAAAGCCCTCCATGGACCTCGCCCATTAGTGCGCTTGTGCCTAGAAATACATTTTTCTTGACACGGAGGCGAGGACTAAGTTACAAGGACACCGACTCCTTAAATAATACCGGTGCGTGCGCCGTCAGGACGCCGCCGGCACAAGGTGTGTGACCCCTGCGGAAAGACACAATATACAGTGGTCATAGCCAACGCGGAGCCAACGACCTTGTTCTGACAATCACAAAGGGGGCGCCGTTTTGGCGCGCCCCTTGACCGTAAGTGTAACCATGGGTCTGGTGTAAACCGAACTCAAGGAGGGACAAAAAAGGTTCGTGAGAGGGGTATAGGTCCCTGGATTCGTGTCCAGGACCTGGAGCAAATGGGTCAGTTTTGAGGTTGTGAAAAAATACAACCAACACCCAATGGAGGAACTGAATGCCAAGCTTCGTAATCGTCGAGAAGTGCGATGGCTGCAAGGGTCAAGATAAGACCGCTTGCATGTACATCTGCCCCAACGACCTGATGATCCTGGATAAGGACGGGTCGGCCGGGTACGGTGTGATGAAAGCGTACAACCGTGATCCTTGGTGGTGCTGGGAGTGCTACAACTGCGTGAAGATCTGCCCCCAGCAGGCCATTGACGTGCGTGGCTACGCCGACTTCGTGCCCATGGGCGCGTCGGTGGTGCCCCTGCGCGGCTCCCAGGACATCATGTGGACCGTGAAGTTCCGTGACGGAGCTGTCAAACGGTTCAAGTTCCCCATCCGGACCACCGCTGAGGGTTCCGCCGAGCCGATGGGCGGCTTCGCTGCTGGCGACGGCGACCTGAAGAGCCAGAATCTTATGACCGAGCCGGCTTCCTGCTTGGTCGACAAGCTGCCGGTCCTGTAGGCGGATAGGAGGAGGAACACATGGCGAATTGGGAAACCGTAGAGGTCACCACTGACCTTCTGATTTGCGGTGGCGGCATGGCCTCCGCTGGCGCGGCTGTCGAGGCTGCTTACTGGGCGCAGAAAAACGGCCTGAAAGTCACCATGGTTGACAAGGCCGCCTTCAGCCGTTCGGGCGCCGTGGCCATGGGCCTCAGCGCTATCAACGAGTACATCGGCTACGGCAAGGGCGAAAACTCCTGTGAGGACTACATCAAGTACGTCCGCCAGGACCTGATGGGCATCGCCCGCGACGACTTGGTTTGGAACATCGCTCGCCACGTGGACAGCTCCGTCCACCTGTTCGAGAAATGGGGCCTCCCCATCTGGACCGACGAGAACGGCAAGTACGTTCGCGAGGGCCGGTGGCAGATCATGATCAACGGTGAGTCCTACAAGGTGATCGTGGCCGAGGCGGCCAAGAACGCCATGGACAAGGCCGGCTTCGAGGTCATCGAGCGCGTCTTCATCGTCGGTCCCATCATGGACGGCGACCGCGTCGCTGGCGCCTACGGCTTTGGCACCCGCGAGGACAAGTTCTACATCTTCAAGGCCAAGGCCGTGTTCGCGGCCATGGGCGGCGCCGTGCACGTGTTCCGGCCCCGTTCCGTGGGTGAGGGCATGGGCCGCTCCTGGTATCCGCCCTTCAACAGCGGCTCCACCGCCTACTTCACCATCGCGGCCGGCGCCGAGATGACCTGCCAGGAGATCCGCTTCATCCCCGTGCGCTTCAAGGACGCCTATGGTCCGGTCGGCGCCTGGTTCCTGCTGTTCAAGTCCCGCGCCACCAGCGCTGGCGGCGGCGAGTACATGGCCGTCCGCAAGGACGAGCTGAACAACTGGGCCCCCTACGGCCTGGTGAAGCCCATCCCGGCCAACCTGCGCAACTACTTGGGCATGTTGGACGTTGAGGCTGGTCTCGGACCGCTGTACATGGAGACCGCCGAGGCCATCGGCAACCTGGCCAAGGCCTTTGAGGGCGACGAGAAGGCCTTCAAAAAGAAGATGAAGTCTCTGGAGAACGAGGCTTGGGAGGACTTCCTGGACATGACCGTGTCCCAGGCCATCCTCTGGGCCGCCAACAACATCTATCCTGAGAAGAGCCGTTCCGAGATCGCGGCCTGCGAGCCCTACTTCATCGGTTCCCACTCCGGTGGTTCCGGTGCCTGGGTTTCCGGCGCCGAGGATCTGACCACGCCCTACAAGTGGGGCTACGGCAACATGACCACGGTGAAGGGTCTGTTCTCCGCGGGTGACGGCACCGGCGCCAGCAGCCACAAGTTCTCCTCCGGCTCCCACGCCGAAGGCCGCTTCGCTGCCAAGAACGCCATCCGTTTCATCATGGACAACAACACCCAGCCCGCGGTGGCCGGTGTGGACGAGCTGAAGGCCAAGTGCCTGGCTCCCCTGGACACCTACGCCGCCAACGTGAAGTTCACCACCGATCCTCTGATCAACCCCAACTACATCCTTCCCATGCAGTTCATGTTCCGTCTGCAGAAGATCATGGATGAGTACGCGGGCGGCGTGGTGAGCGGCTTCAAGACCTCCAAGGCCCTCTTGGAGCGCGGCCTCGAGCTGCTGGACATGCTGAAGGAAGACAGCCTGAAAATGGGCGCCAAGGACCGTTACGACCTGGAGCGTTGCTGGGAGAACTACCAGCGCGTGTGGCAGGCCGAGGCCCACGTCCGCACCATGCTGTTCCGCGAGGAGACCCGTTGGCCCGGTTACTACTTCCGCGCCGACACTCCCAAGATGGACGAGGCCAACTGGAAGTGCTTCGTCAACTGCACCTACAAGAACGGTACTTGGGAAATGAAGAAGGTTCCCGTGGTGCCCATGAGCTGATTGCTCTAGCTTCGTAGGCTCTCCGACCCCCGGGCGCACCCGCGCCCGGGGGTCTCCTTTTCTGGGCGAACCAGATCCGCCGGGCCAACCGGAACCTGGAGACCGCGACCTGGAGACCGCTGGCGGCCGACGCGGCTAGTTGGGGGAGGGCGCGGCCAGGAAGGCGAACCCGCGCGGCGCGGGGTCCAGGGAGGCCGGCAGGTCCAGACGCGCCAGGCGCGCCTGGCGGGGATGGAAGTACAGGCGCAGGCTGCCCGGCTTGGCGCTGGCCAGATGATCGCCCATGAATATCAAGGGACCAGCCCCGGCCAGGCTGAACTCCACCTGGCTCCATTGCCGGCCGTCGCTGGAAAGGCTCAGGGTGGCTTGCGCCAGTTGCCCGGCCTGGCGGGGAGAGCACTCCAGGGCCAGCCCGGCCACCTCCTCCACGCGCTCCATCTCCAGCAGCAGGGCCTGGCCCGTCGAGGCATCCCCCCCCTGCTCCGGGGAGGAGAGGGCCGCTTCCACCTTGGCTGGACTCAAGGCCGCCAGCCGTCCGCCCCAGTCGTCCAGGCCCGTGAACAGGGCATAGCCTCCAGCGTCCTGGCGGGAAAAACGGATGCGCCTGTTCTCCAGAAAGGCCGCGGTCTGCTCGGCGTGGGCCGTCTCCACCAGCACGGCCAGGCCGGTCAGATCCCTGGGCAGCACGTCCTCGGGCTCCAGGTCCATGGGCCAGTCCTTGGCGCGGGGCACAGGAAACTTGAGGGGGCGCAAGTCAGCCGGCACGAAGGAGGCGGGATGATAATCGGCGTAGATGCGCCGCGCGCCCAGGGTCTGGGCCAGATCCACCGCCTGGCGCGCCGAGGGCTTCTCCTGGACAGGGGCGGCCCGGAAAACCGCCAGCTCCTGCAAGGACCAGTAGCTCTCCGCCGAGGCCCCGGTCTGGGTCAGGCGCAGATAGCGGGCGGCGCGGGGCGCGAAGCTGATATCCAGGCGGGGCCGCCCCGGCCCGGTCTGGGCGCGGCCGGCGTCCCAATACAGGGGGTAGGCGATCATCCCCATCTTGGCCACCCGCTCATAGTTCAGCCCGTCCAGGGACAGCTCCAGCGAGAGGCTGGCCGGCTCGTCGTCATCCCGTCCCGAGGCCAGGCGCACCATGCAAAGGCCAGGCTCCACCTGCCCCAGGTCCAGTTCGAAGCTCTGCCCGGGGACTTGGGGGGCCAAGGGCGACCAGCGGGTCAGGGCGTCGCCGTCAAAGGCCAATCCGGCATCCTCCCCGTGTTGGCTGGCCTGGGCCCGCCAAAGCCGGGACGGAACCCGCATCGTTCCCCGCGGCGGGGCCTTGATGTCGTGAAAACAGAAGTAGGGGCCGCCCCGCAGGGTCTTGTAGGACGCGCCCATGGCCTTGAGCATGCGTTCCACGCCGGGGGTCTCCCGCCAGCACAGCCAGGCCACCTGGGGGGCCTGCCCCACCGCCAGCAGATGGGGCTCATAGAACATGTCCAGGCTGATTTGAGGACGTACGGCCAGCACTCGCTCCTGGGCGTAGAAGGTCAGCAAAGGCCCCACCCAGAAATCCGGGGCATAGGCCCGGGTGGCGCCCGCCTCGGCCATGGCCTGGGTGATGGCCAGCCTTTCGCGCATGGCGTCGCGGGCCTGCTCCCTCTCCCCCGCGTCAAACAGGGGAAAGGCCTGCCAGACGCCCGCCAGGTTGGAGGCCAGCACGATCCCGCCCAGGGCCAGGGCCAGGCCGCGCCAGCGGGCGTGAACCTTGGCCAGCAGATAGGCCCCCAGGGGAATGACGGCGGCGAAAACCGGGGCCAGGTGGCGTCTGGTCATGCCCAGGGCCTCGCCCTTCAAGGTCGTGACCAGGACCACCATGGTCAGCATCAGCAGGAACAGCTCGCTGCCGTCGGCCCGCTGGGCGCGCCCCAGGGCCAGTCCGGCCAGGGCGCGCCGTCTTGACCAGAGCAGATAGAGCAAGCCCAGCCCCCACAGGCCGGCCACCAGATGGGAGAGCCCCGGCAGCACCGCCCGGGTTTCACCGTCCCTGAAAACCCCCAGCAAGGAGGGAAAGCCTATCCGGAAAAGGTCCGTCAGGACTTGCCAGGCCGGAGACTTGACCTTGCCGTTCAGCAGCATGGTCAGGCTCTGCCAGTCGTTGGCCAGGTTGTAGATCCACAGCGGCAGGCTGCCCAGGAAGAACCCGGCCAGCATCAAGGGAAAGGCCCGCCTAAGCAGCACCCGCCAGTCGGCCAGCAGCAGATAGAGCCCGCTGGCGGCCAGGGCGTAGACCATGAGGAAATGGGTCCACATGCCCACCCCGCAGACCAGGCCGTAGAGGAAGCAGGCCCAGGAGCCGGCTCCACGGTGGACGATGCGGTAGGTCAGCCAAAGGGCCAGAAGGGAGAACAGGGGTATCTCGATGTAGGCCCCGCGCGGGGCCACGCAGAGCCAGGCCAGATAGGCGGGGGGCAGGGCGGCCAAGGTCATGGCGGCCAGCCCCGCCGGGCGGCCCCACATGTCCCGGCAGACCAGATAGGCCACCCAGACAAAAACCAGCGAAACCAGGGCCGGAGCCAAGCTCAGGGTCAGCGGCGAGGAGCCGAAGAGGGCCATCAGGGGGGCGGCCAGGAACGACTCGATGGAGCCGCCCACCGGCTCGCCGTAGAAAAAGATGGGAAACTCGCCCCGCAGCGCCTGGCGGGCCATTAGCCCCACGATGGCCATGTCCGAATCCAGCAGGGGATAGGCCAGACCGGCCGCGCGCAAGAGCAGGGCGGCCAGCAAAATGACCGTGGGCGCCAGCCAGAAAGGGAGGGTTGCGGCCCGGGAGCGCAAGGTGGCCTGTTCTCCGGCGTCAAGAAGCGAGTGCGGGGCAGAACTCTATAAAAAAGTCATAACCTGCAAAATACCCCTGGCCGGCGGCCATGGCAAGCTGGAAACCCGGGTCGGCGCGCCTGCCCCGAGCGCCGCCTCCCCGTCCCCGGCGCACGGCTGGCGGGCCAAAAACTTCCCCCGGACCGGACGACTTTTTCTAGACTAGCGGGGGTGGTTTATGTATCATAGCCCAGTTTTTGAGTCGCCGTATCCCAACATCTCTGTCATGGGACGGCCGTGGTTACCCGGAGCGCGCCCAAGTTCATCAACGGGGGCGCACCGGTGTGGACTGCGGCCTATTGGTGGCCAGTAGGGGTGTAGGGTTCTGAGAGGCGGAAAAGTTTCTCTTTTGGAGGTGTCTAGATGACTGACGAGAGCAGTGCAGCCATCCTGGTAGTCGGCGGTGGCATCACCGGGCTCAGCGCCGCCCTGGAGGCCGCCGAGGCCGGGCACAAGGTGGTGCTGGTGGAGAAAAACCCCTACCTGGGCGGCCGCGTGGCCCAGCTCCACCACTACTTCCCCAAACTGTGCCCCCCCTACTGCGGACTGGAAATCAACTTCAAACGCATCCGTTCCAATCCCCGCATCAGCTACCACACCCTGGCCGAGGTCACCAAGATCGAGGGCCAGGCTGGCGACTTCACGGTGACCGTGAAGCAGTCCCCGCGCTATGTCAATGACAAGTGCACCGGCTGCGGCAAGTGTTCCGAGGCGGTGGACGCCACCATCGCCAATCCCTTCGACTACGGCCTGGGCCAGATCAAGGCGGCCTACCTGCCCCACCCCCTGGCCATGCCGCCCATCTTCGTCATCGACCCCAGCATCGTGGGCACGCCCGAGGCCAACAAGGCCTTCGAGGCCTGTCCCTACGGGGCGGTGGACCTGGGCCAGACCGAGCAGGAGATGACCTTCAAGGTGGGCGCGGTGGTCTGGGCCGCCGGCTGGACCCCCTATGACCCCAACAAGGTCGAGTACTACAACTTCGCCAAGAGCGACAACATCATCACCAACGTGATGTTCGAGCGCCTGGCCGCCCCGGGCGGCCCCACCGCCGGCCAGATCAAACGCCCGGCCGACGGCGCGGCCCCCAAGAACATCGCCTTTATCCAGTGCGCTGGCTCCCGCGACGAAAACAACCTGCCCTTCTGTTCCTCCATCTGCTGCCTGGCCAGCTTGAAGCACACCACCTACGTGCGCGAGAAGCTGCCCGAGGCGGATGTCACCATCTACTTCATCGACATCCGCGCCATGGACCGCAACGAGGACTTCTACACCCGGGTCAAGGCCGACGGTAAAGTCAAGTTCGTCAAGAGCAAGATCGCCTTCATCTCTCCCTTGGACGGCGGCAACCTGCTGCTGGAGGGCGAGAACACCACCACGGGCGAGCGTTTCAAGGCCGAGCACGATCTGGTGGTCCTGGCCACGGGCATGCAGCCCAACACGGCCCTGACCCAGATACCCTATGACGTGACCTACGACGACTACGGCTTCGCCATGCAGGCCACCCCCGGCATCATTCCCGCCGGCACGGTGCGCAGGCCCAGCGAGGTGGTCACATGCGTGCAGGATGGAACCTCGGCCGCGCTCAAGGCCATCCAGGTGCTCGGGAGGTAGAGGACATGGCAAACAAGGTAGCTTATCTCTGCAAAGGCTGCGGCCTGGGCGAGGCCCTGGACTTCGGGGCCCTGACCAAGACCCTTTCCGGCAACGGCATCAAGGACGTCAAGCAGGCCGACGTGCTCTGCTCCCCCGAGAGCCTGGCTCTCATCAAGGCTGACATCGACGCCGGCGCGGACAAGATCCTCATCGGCGCCTGCTCCATCCGGGCCAAGACCGACGAGTTCGGTTTCGACAATGCCGTCATCGAGCGCTGCTGCTTACGCGAGCAGGTGGTCTGGTGCTCGCCGGCCGAGAGCGACACCGAGCAGGAAGACCGCCAGATGCTGGCGGAAGACTATCTGCGCATGAGCGCCACCAAGCTGGACAAGTGCGAAAAGCCCGTGCCCTACCAGCTGGAAGGCGAAGTGGCCAAGGGCGTGCTGGTGGTGGGCGGCGGCATCGCCGGCTTGAACGCGGCCCTGGCCGCGGCCGAGTCGGGCTGCCAGGTCTGCCTGGTGGAAAAAGAGGCCCAGTTAGGCGGCTTCCTGGCCAAGATGTACAAGCTCGGCCCCCAGACCCCGCCCTACCGCGACCTGGAAGACACCGGCGTGGACGAGCTTATCGCCAAAGTGACCGGCAACGCGGCCATCAAGGTCTTCACCGGCGCTTCGGTGGACAAGACCGAGGGCGCTCCCGGCAACTTCACCTGCACGCTCTCCAACGGCGAGGTGCTGCGCGCCGGCGCCCTGGTGCAGGCCACCGGCTGGCTGCCCTATGACCCGGCCAAGCTGGCCGACGATCTGGCCTACGGCTCCAACCCCAACATCGTCACCAACGTGGAGTTCGAGGAGAAGGCCAAGGCCGGCCAAATCGGCGGCATCAACGCCATCGCCTTCGTGCAGTGCGCCGGTTCCCGTGACCAGAACCACCTGCCCTACTGCTCGGCCTTCTGCTGCCTGGTCTCCTGCAAGCAGGCCATGTACGTCAAGGCCAACAATCCCGAGGCATCGGTGTACGTGGTCTACAAGGACATCCGCACCCCCAGCCAGTCCGAGGAGGTCTACCGCGAGGCCCAGCGCCAGGGTGTCATCTTCATCCGCCGCGACGAGACCTACCCCACCATCAGCGGCGGGGACAAGCTGACCCTGGAGACCAAGGACGTGCTCCTAAACGAGCAGGTCTCCCTGGAAGAGCTGGACATGGTGGTGCTGGCCACCGGCATGAAGCCCAACAACCCGGTGATGGTGGATGCTCCCCTGGTGGCCCTGGGCTCGGACCAGGAAGCGGCCAAGAAGCTGGCCGAGGAGATCAAGGCCGCCAACGACGACTGGTCGGTGCTCAATCTTCAGTACCGCCAGGGTCCCAACCTGCCCACCATCAAGTACGGCATGCCAGACAGCCACTTCATCTGCTTCCCCTATGAGAGCCGCCGCACCGGCATCTACACCGCCGGCGCCGTGCGCCGCCCCATGCGCCTGACCCAGGCCAAGGACGACGGCATCGGCGCGGCCATGAAGGCCATCCAGGCCATCCGGGGCGCGGAGGCGGGCTGCGCGGTGCATCCCCGCTCGGGCGACCAATCCTACCCCGAGTTCGCCATGCAGCGTTGCACCCAGTGCAAGCGCTGCACCGAGGAGTGCCCCTTCGGCACCATCAACGAGGACGAGAAGGCCAACCCCCTGCCCAACCCCACCCGCTGCCGCCGCTGCGGCGTGTGCATGGGCGCCTGCCCCGAGCGCATCATCTCCTTCAAGAACTACTCGGTGGACATGATCGGCTCCATGATCAAGGCCATCGAGGTGCCTGAAGAGGATGAGGAGAAGCCCCGGGTGGTCTGCCTCATCTGCGAGAACGACGCCCTGCCCGCCCTGGACATGGCGGCCCAGATGGGCCTGAAGTGGTCCTCCTACGTGCGCTTCATCCCGGTGCGCTGCCTGGGCAGCGTCAACCTGGTCTGGATCGCCGACGCCTTGAGTTCCGGCATCGACGGCGTGCTGCTGATGGGTTGCCGCCACGGCGACGACTACCAGTGCCACTTCATCAAGGGCTCCGAGCTGGCCAACGTGCGCATGTCCAAGATCTCCGAGACCCTGACCCGCTTGGTCCTGGAATCGGACCGCGTGCAGGTCACCGAGATCGGCATCAACGACGCCGAAAAGCTGGCCGCCACCGTCAACAGCTTCATGGAGACCATCGAGTCCGTGGGGCCCAACCCCTATAAGGGATTCTAGGCCGACCCAGGGGGTCCGCCCCTGGGCGGACCCCCTTCATCTTGGGCCGACGCGAACAAAATTTCGTGTAACCACTCCCAAGAGAGGAGACCCATGGACTACAAGCAGGACTTCGCCAAAGAGGTCTATAGCAAGGTAGACTCGGGGGCCGAGATCAAGGTCTGCATGCAGTGCGGCATATGCGCCGCCACCTGCCCCCTGCGCGAGAGCATGAAGTTCTCCCCGCGCAAGATTTGGACCCTCATCCGGGCCGGCCGCCGGGAGGAGGTTCTCACCAGCCCCGACATCATGCTCTGCACCTCCTGCTACACCTGCAAGGTGCGCTGCCCCCGCGGCATCCCGGTCATAGACGTGATGCACGGCCTGGCCCACTACGCCTTGACCCACGGCTACACCCCGCGGGCCGAGACGGCCAAGTTCGGCAAGGCTTTTTGGGATGGCATCTACGACACCGGCCGCGTGGACGAATCCGTGGTGCCCGTGCAGTACTGCCTGCAGGACGGCCTGGTGGCTGGCCTTAAAAAGAGCCTGAGCATGATGGATATTGGCCTGAGCCTGTTGAAGGCCAAGCGCATGGTGCCCAAGCTCTTCATTCCAATAGCCAACATCACGATTCCGCCCAGCCATAAGATAAAGGGTCTCAAGGATCTCCAGAAGATGCTGGACAAGGCGGCGGCCATGGACGCCAGGAAGGAGGGCTAGGATGGAATACTTCCTCTACCCCGGCTGCTCCCTGGAGGCCTCGGGCTCCCACTACCTGCTCTCCTTGGAGTCCGTGGCCAAGGCCCTGGGCATCAAGCTTCATGAGATCAACGACTGGAACTGCTGCGGGGCCTCCATCAGCTATGTGGGCGGCACCGAGATGCAGTCCACCGTGCTTAACGCCCGCAACCTGGCCCTGGCCCAGGCCCAGGGCGGCTACGACATCATCGCTCCCTGCTCCTCCTGCTACATAATGATGCACAAGACCAATCACCACCTGCAGGAGGACCCCCAACTGCTGGCCAAGGTCAACGGCCTGCTGGCCGAGGGCAACCTTAGCTACGCCGGCAAGCTCAAGGCCCGCCACCTGCTGGACGTGCTTTATCACGACGTAGGCCTGGAGCGCATCAAGGCCGCGGTGAAAAGGCCCTTGACCGGCATCAAGGTGGCCGCCTATTACGGCTGCCAGACCACCCGCCCCCTGGGCGAGTATGACTCGGTGGAAAACCCCACCACCCAGGACGCCATCCTGGCCGCCCTGGGCGCCGAGGTGGTGGACTTCAGCCGCAAGGTCAAGTGCTGCGGCTCGGGCATCTTCTTGACCGAGATCGAGCTCTGCTCCCACCTGGCCAAGGACATCATCGAGGAGACCGCCGGAGCCGGGGCCCAGCTCATCAGCACCGCCTGCCCCATGTGCCAGATGAACCTGGAGATCTACCAGCCGCGCATCAACGCCATGTTGGGATGCAACCTCAACATGCCCGTGGTCTTCATCACCCAGCTCATGGCCATCGCCTTCGGCATGGACAAGTCGGCCGCGGCCCTGGACCGCCTGGTGGTGGCTCCCGAGGCCTTGTTGCGCGCCGCCGGAGCATGATTATAGTTTAGGCATGGATGCAGCCTGCGCCGGAGGCTATCCTCCGGCGCAGGTTTTTGGATTTCATGCCTTTACTTTGGAGACCCAGATGAGTGACACAGACAAGACCGTCTGCCCCCACTGCGGGCAAAAGATGCGGAAGTGGATGGGGCCGGCCGTGATGAGTTGGGGCTCGGAGCCTCAATTCATTTGCTTCAACGACGAGTGCGGCTACTACCAGCGCGGCTGGGACCACACCTTCAAGAAGATCGGCATCAAAGCCAGCTACCGCCACCGCTTTGACCCCAACACCGGCCAGGAGGGACCATTCCCCGTCAACACCCCCGAGGCTGGCCGCGACAACATAGTCGAGGACTAATCAACGCCCCGCCTCCTCTGGCGGGGCAGGAACAGTATCCCATGGATTTCAGCCACATCGGACGCAACGACCCCTGCCCCTGCGGCAGCGGCAAAAAATTCAAGCGCTGCCACCTGGGGCGCGAGGCGGACATAACCGCCAACCGCCTCAACATAGACCCCTATGACGCGGCCAAGCTCATCCTGGCCCTGCCCCCGGTGGACCACCCACGCGCCCAGGAGATGGCCGGTTCCCTGGACCTGACTTCCGCGGCGGGCAAAAAGATAAGCCTGGTCTTCAAGGACTTGGCCGCCTATCTCAAGCTGGGGCTCCTGGGACAAGACGCCAAGCCCGGCGCCAGTGGCGGCATTTTCATCAACCCCCAGAAGACCCGCGTCCTGGCCCCGGAGCAGCTCTTCTTGGCCATTTCCCCCGACGTGGACGACTCCACCCTGATCCACCAGTTGGCCCACTGCCGCGACTATCTGCAAGGCTCGGGTCTCATGCCCGGCCGGGGTGCGGCGCTGGCCCGCGAGACAGGCCTGCCCCTGGAGATGCTGGAGCACCCCCAGGAGTTCGGCGAGGCCCTGGTCAGCCTGAGCCAGCAGTTCGAGGTGGAACTGGACGCTGATGACGAAATAGTGGCCATCCTGGCCAGACATCAGCTTTTGCTGCCCGGCAAGCTCATTGCCCAGGCCAAACGCGACGACCTGGTGGCGGCCTGCGAAAAAGCCCTGCGTTACCTGCGCGACCACCAGGACGAGGTCAACGCACGCATCAAGAGCCGCGCCGGATACATGGGCCCACCCAAATGACACGCCGTTTGGGGGGGACCGCCCGGTCCCCCCTTATTTTTCCATGGCCAGACCGCTAGACCATCAGCAGCCCCAGTTGACCCGTTTGGGGCCGCCCCAGGGCCAGGCCCGGCGCGAGCTGCTGCTCTTGCACGGGGCCTGGGCCGGGGCCTGGCTGTGGCAGCCCCTGGA
>CAZLSD010000046.1:12774-13447 GCA_964561775.1 uncultured Desulfarculus sp.
CTTGCACCGCCTCTGTTTCCGCCGCCTGGACATGGAAGAAACCGCGCGCCAGTTCACCCTGCTTGGCCCCGAACCAGCACGGGTGGCCCTGGAGATGGGCATGGGCCTGGCCAGGGCCTGTCCTGGCGCGGGAAGCCAGCCGCGCCTGCTGCTGGCGGCCGGCCAGGACTTCTTCATGCCCGTGGCCAGCATGCGTAAACTGAGCCTGAAGCTGGGCGCTCAGTTCGTCCTGCTGGAAGACTATCCCCACAACCTGTGGCAGGAAGACCCGGAGGGACGAGTGGCGCGAGTAGTGCTGGATTTCTTGCAACGCCTAACTTGAAGAGATTTCCCTACCGCTGCGGCATTCATGACAGGCGGCCAGGCGGCTGTCACGCCGCTTGCGTAGGCGGCCAAGGTGGCTTTCACCCTTCCGCGCAAGCGCCGCGCCAGCCGCCTGGCGGGAATGGCGCCGTGGCCGCGCGGTGAGCGCGGCCCGTCAATCGCTCCTGTCTTCATGGCCGGCTTGGTCCGCGATGACTCGCGGCCTCAACGCCTGGACAGGCTGTTCATCACAACGGGAGCCCAAAACGTTCGCTGTAAGTCGGTCTCACCCGACCCGCTATGCCCGCCGCGGCCCGCGGCCTCAACGCCTGGACAGGCTGTTCATCACAACGGGAGCCCAAAACGTTCG
>CAZLSD010000046.1:13547-16509 GCA_964561775.1 uncultured Desulfarculus sp.
CTGTAAGTCGGTCTCACCCGACCCGCTATGCCCGCCGCGGCCCGCGGCCTCACCTGGCGGCGCGGATGCCCTTGGGGTCCAGGCCCAGGCCTCGCAGCCAGTCTCGCGCGGCATTAAGCAGCATGCGCCGCCAAGGGGCCAACCCGCCCAGCGCCTGGCGTCCGAAGTAGAAGTTTATCTCCAGCAATAGCGGCGCGCCGCCCGGCGGGACCAGCACGTCCACCCCGGCCAGGTCGATGCCGGCGAGTTGTTGCAGCCGCCGGGCCAGGGCCAGACCCCGGGCCATGTCCTCGGGCCATAGCTGGCGCTCCACCCGGCCGCCTTGGCTAAGGTTGTTGCGGAACTCGCCCGCCGCGCCCAGGCGCCAATAGGCCAGGGCTTGACTGCCCGCCAGGACCACGCGCAGATCGCGGCCGCCGCTTGCCACCAACTCTTGCAGCACCAGGCCGGGCGGGCCTTGGGGGCAGGCCGTCTCCAGCTGGGGGCCCAGGCGCAGGAAGTGGCGCAGGCTCTCGGCCAAGAAGACATTGCGCCCCTCGCCTCCTCCCGCGCCCTTGACCACCACTGGCAAGCGGATGCCGGCCCGGCGCAAGGCCCCCTCCCGCCAGGCCTGGGCTGCTTCCCGCCAGTCAGCAAAGGCCAGGGTGCGGGGCTGGGGCAGGCCCAGGTGGCTAAAGAGCAAGTGGTTGCCCAGCTTGCCATCCAGGCTGAGGTGCAGGGCCGGGCGGGGGAAGTGGGGCAGGCCTAGGCCCGCCACCAGGCAGTAGAGGTCGCGGCGGCAGGCCTGGGGCAGGATGACCGCGCTGGCGTTGGCCAGGGCCTCGTGGTCTTCACGCCCCAGGGGCCGCTGGCTGACCAGCAGCAGGTTGCGCTGGGCCACCAACCCGGGATTGTAGCTTACTATGCTCTGGCCCATGCCTTCTCCTCGCCTCACGGCAGTATAGCGCACGCGGCCCGCCTGGGATTATAGTGTTGAAGCTGACAAGGAGTTGCACATGCGCATACTGGGCTATATCAACGCCTTTGACGAACTGGCCGACGCCGACCGCCGCCTGGGCCGCAAGGTGGCCAATTACGGCATGGTGGCGGCGCTCTTGGAGTACAGCTCCTTTGACGAGCTGCACTTTTTCCTGCCCTTTTTCGGGGCGTTGCGCCCCTTCGAGGAGGGCTATGCCCGCTGGCTCAAGGCCGACCCAGAACGCCAACGGGTCAAGCTGCTGCCGGCGGTGGCCCTGCCGGGCCTGCTGGAGCGCACGCCCTACACGGCCATCCACGGGGCCGAGTTGGAGCGCTATTTCCCCGAGCTTTGCCACCTGCGCAACCGCTGGGCGCTAGAGCCCTTCCCTATCACCTGCACCCCGCACACCCTGTGCTATTGGTCCACCCAGGTGCGCAATCTCTACAAGGTCATGCCCGGCCCCCAGCCCTACGACTCGATTTTTTGCACCAGCCGGGCGGCGCGGGAGCATTTGGGCAGCAGCATGGCGGCCTCGGCGGCCCGCCTCCGCCAACTGGGCATGACCCAGGCCGGCTATGGCGGCCGTCTGGATGTCGCGCCACTGGGCGTGCGCTGCGCCGACTTCGGCCGCCTGGAGAGGCTCCAGGCCCAGGCCGCCCTGGGCCTGGAGCCCGGCCCCTTGACCCTGCTCTGTCTGGGGCGGCTGACCCCGCGCGACAAGGCCGACCTGACGCCCTTCATCGGCGCGCTCTCCCGCCTGAACCGCCAGCACCCCCTGCGCCTGGTGCTGGCAGGGGCGCAGGAGCAGGGCTATGGCCAGCAACTGGTGAAGCTGGCCAACCAGATGGGACTGGAGGGGCGGGTCATTTTCTACAACGAGTTCGACTCCAACCTGAAGGCCACCATCCTCTCGGCGGCGGACATCTTCGTTTCCCTGGCCGACAACCTGCAAGAGACCTTTGGCCTGGTCATCCTGGAGGCCATGGCCTCGGGCCTGCCGGTGGTGGCCTCGGACTTCAGCGGCTACCGCGACCTGGTGACCCAGGGCGAGAGCGGCTTCCTCATCCCCACCTGGGGACCGGCCGACTTCGGCCCCCTGGACCCGGTCTGGCCCATTCTGGCCGAGCACGTGGCGGCCTTGCAGGTCTCCCAGCGCACCGCGGTGGACATGGACATCCTGGCGGCCCGCCTGGGCGAACTGGCCGCCTCGCCCCAGTTGCGCGCCCGCATGGGCCAGGCCGGACGGGAGCGCGCCGAGCAGCTCTTCGACTGGTCGGTGGTGGTCAGGCGCATGGAAACGCTCTGGCTGGAATTGAAAAGCCTGGCCCGGAGCCTGGAGCCTGGTCCGGCACCCCTGGACGTGCTGGGCGCGGGCCTGGGCGAGATATTCGGCCATTTCCCCAGCCAGGTCATAGGCCAGCAAAGCCTGCTGAAGGCCGGCTCCCTGTCCCAGGATTTCCTGGAGGGCAGATGGGCCCGCCACAACATCTCCGACCTGGCCCAGGCCCTGCCCAGCACGGGGCTGGAGCGCATCCTGGGCGAGATCGGCCAGGCTGGCGGCCAGCTATCCCTGTCCGCGCTAGAGCAGAGGCTGGCCGGCCAGATGCAGCCCTATCAGGTGGAGCACCTTAGCCTGTGGGGGCTTAAATACGGGGTGCTGGCCCTGGGCTGAGCATGACCCGTACTTTGGTTTTCCATTTCGGGGCCTTGGGCGATTTCGTGCTCTCCTGGCCAGCCCTGGGACTGCTGCAAGCCGGCCCCCCGCCCGGCCAACTCCATCTGGTGGGCAACCCAGCCTGGGGGCGGCTCATCCTGCCACGCCAGGCCGTGCGCGACCGCGAGGACCGGCGTCTGGCCGCGCTCTTTATCATGGAGCCCGCGCCGGAACTGGAGCCATGGCTGGCCGGATTCGAGCGGGCGGTGGTCTTTCACCAGCGCCCCGACCCGGCCCTGTTGGCCCATCTGCGCCTGGCGGGCATCAAGGAGGTCTGGGCGGTCCCCACC